>JBAVWB010000125.1:0-23604 GCA_049697615.1 Thiobacillus sp.
GCCTTGTTGTATGTAATTTTGATTTTTGTGGGCGGGGCTCAAACACCTTTGCCGCTGATCCACCCGACGCGCTTGATCTTCGGCGGGCCTGTAAGGGGGAGAACGTCAAAACCAGGCCGGTGATGACTGGGTGTTTTTGTGCTGGTTGTGATGTTTCAAAACCGGCGCAATGCCGCCCTGCTTATTGACGGCCGGCCCATCACGTTTTGCGCGAGTCAGTCGTCGAAGCAGTAGAAGTCGGCCTTGGTGACGCCGCAGTCAGGGCAGCTCCAGTCGTCGGGGATGGCTTCATAACGGGTGCCGGGGGCCAGGCCGTGGTCGGGGTCGCCCAGCGCTTCGTCGTAGACGTAGTCGCAGACGGCGCAGGTCCATTTGCGGAAGGCGGGGGCGGTTTCGGGGGCAGAGACAGCAGAATCGAGATTCATCATGACAATTTCCACGGGTCGAGCGTGGCCAGCAGTCGGTTGAAAAGGGTGTCCAACTCGCCGCCCAGCGCATCGAGCGCGGGATTGGCATAGGGCTTGAACACGTCGGAGGCCGGACGGTGCGCGACCCAGGTGCGGCCGTCGGCTTCGTAGAGATGGATGCGCAGCGGGATATCGATGCCGGCCGTCTTGTCCGCCGCCCACACCTTGACGGCGTAGTCGGGGCGGAACACTTCGAGCACCTGGTCGGCCGGCACCGTGATGCCTTTCTTGGCGCAGTTGGCCTGGCCGTTGGCGTGCGCGACCAGGCCCATCGGGTAGGCGGCGATGGCGGCGATCAGCTTGTCCGCCGCTTCGTCCACAGAAAGGGAGACTGCGAAGCGGATCATGCGACCTCCAGTTCAGGCTGGGCCAGGGCGCAGGTGGCAGTGTCGAACTCGTGCAGTTCCTTGCGCAGGTGCTTGATCGCCGGGGTGACGATGGCGATGAAGTAGGCCTCGCGCAACCGGCGCTGCGCGGCATTGTTCGACAGATAGCCCTTGGCGCCCATGTGCATCATTGCGGCGTTGGCGGCCTTGAGACTCAATTCGCTGCCGGCGAGCCGCACTTCCAGGGTTTCCTTCACATGCGGGGCGCTGCCGTCGCGTTCGATCTTGGCTGCCAGTGCGTAGGTGGCGGCGCGCGCGGCGACGAGTTCAGCCTCCAGCGCGTCGGCCTGCACGTCGAGGAAGCGGTTGACGTGGCCGAACTGCTTGTCGGCGCGCTTCATCATCGCCACGCAAGCGTCCACCAGGCCGAGCCCCATGCCCATTTGCAGCAGGATGAACGCCGACTTGGTGCGGTCGCGGAAGGCGGTGAATTCGTTCGCATGGCATACCACGCGGCTGTGGGGCAGGAACACGTCGCGGAACTGGCAGGCGAAGGTGTTGGTGCCTTCCATGCCGATGAAGTGCGCGTTCTGCGTCAGCGTGAGTCCGGGCGTGCTGCCGTGCACCAGGCCGATCACCAGCCCGGGCGCGTCGGGCAGCGTGGCGCCCATGTGGAAGTAGTGATCAAGGCCGATATTCGACACCCAGGGCAGCACGCCGTTGATGAGGTAGCCGCCGTCCACCCGCTTTGCCTTCAGCCGCGCTTCCTCGATGCCGACGCACGACTTCATGCTGTTCGACTGCGCGGTGCCGCCGAGCACTTCGCCGCGCGCCATTTTCGGCAGCATCTCGGCAGCGAGTTCGCGGTTGGAACTGTTGATCACATACCACTGCAGCGCGTATTCCGCCCACAGCAGGAAGCCGGTGGAGACGCATTCCTTCGACGCTTCCTCGATTACCTGGATGGCGTGGCCGAGGCCCAGCGCGGTGCCGCCGTGCTCGACCGGCGTCAGGCTGCCCAGCCCGCCGAGCGCGCCGAGCTGTTTGAGAAAATCGCCGGGGTAGACGCCCTTGAGGTCGATGTCGACCACCTTGGGCGCGAGTTCGGCGGCGATGAGTTCGGCCAGGCCCGGCAGGATTTCAGCGGGCGTGTCCGCAAGGGCGGGGGCAAGTGCAGTTGCTGGCATGATGCGCTCCAAAATCAAGTACAGACGGGTCAGCCGAGTTCGACGCTGACGTTGACCGGGTTGCGCAGCGTGTTGGCGACCGGCGACCAGGCGTTGGAATGCGCGACCAGATCCTTCAGTTCTTCTTCGCTGGCGTCGCCTTCGAGGTGCACTTTCACGCGCACGTCGGTGAAGCCCAGCTTTTTCAGCGGATCGAGGTCGCCCACGCCCCACACGGCGGTGACGTTGATGTCGCCTTCGAGTTCGAGTTCGAGTTTGGTGAGCGTGATGCCGCGCGCCACCGCGTTGGCGTGCAGGCCGACCGACAGGCAGGAGCCGAGCGTGGCGAGCACCGCTTCCGAGGGGTTGGGCGCGGTATCGTCGCCGAGCAGATGCGGCGGCTCGTCAATGACGTGCGCCTCCAGGTTGCGCACATAGGTCAGGTTGCGGAACTTGCTCTCGCACACGGTCTTGGCTTTCAGCGTGACGACCGATTGCGGGTTCGCCTTGCCCTTGGTGGCGAGGGCCGACAGACCTTCGGCATCGATGGGTTCGAGGACGGTTTGGGTTTTCAGGGCAACGACTTCAGACATGGCATGACTCCTTGAGATGGGTTGATCGGGGATCCGACAAGCTCTGTATTGCGATTCCCGTGCCAGCTCGGTCAAACAATGTCAAGCCATTGATTCGTCAATGAATATTGATCGATGCAGGGTTTCCCGCTGGGTTCTGCGCTAACAATTTGTCAACCATTGTCAGGCCACTTCCAGACGCTTGATGCGGTAGTTCAGCTGCCGCAGGGTCAGCCCCAGCAGCTGCGCCGCGCGCGATTTGTTGCCGTGCGTCTGCGCCAGCGCCTGCTCGATCTGCTGGCGGTCGTGCGATTGCGCCGGCAGGTAGGGGCGCACCGTTCCCACGGTCGGCACGGCATAGTGCGGCGGCATGTCCGGGGCGTCGGTCGCCTCGCTGCGGATGACGTGTTCCACCTCGCGTGCCGACACCGTCGCGCCCTCGGCCAGCAGCACCAGCCTTTCCAGCACATTGCGCAACTGGCGAATGTTGCCCGGCCAAGGGTAGTCGGCCAGCCGCTCCATCGCTTCGGGTGTCAGCCCGACGTTGCGCTGATAGCTCTGGCTGATGAGGTTGAGCTGATGCCGCACCAGCGGGCGGATGTCCTCGCGCCGCTCGCGCAGCGCCGGCAGCCGGATCGGAATGATGTTGAGCCGGTAATAGAGGTCGAGGCGGAAGCGCCCGGCGCTTACCTGCTGCTGCAGGTCGAGGTTGGTGGCGGCGACGATGCGCACGTCGATCGGCGTTTCGCGGCGGCTGCCGACGCGCTGCAGCGATTTCTCCTGCAGCACCCGCAACAGTTTCACCTGCATCGAAAGCGGCAGGTCGCCGATCTCGTCGAGGAACAGGGTGCCGCCGCCGGCCTGCTCGAAGTAGCCCGCGCGCGCGGTGGAGGCGCCGGTGAACGCACCCTTTTCGTAGCCGAACAGTTCCGACTCGAACAGGTTTTCCGGGATCGCCCCGCAGTTCACCTTGACGAAAGGCTGGTCGCGCCGCGGGCTGCTCAAATGCAGCGCGCGTGCGAACAGCTCCTTGCCGGTGCCCGATTCGCCGAGCAGCAGCACCGTGGCGTCGGTTGCGGCCACCTGCTCGATCTGGCGCAGCGCATGCCGCAGCGCCGGCGATTCGCCGACGATGCCGAGGCTGGCCTGTTGGGGCGAGCCGCGCTCGAGCGCCCATTTCAGTTCGCGGTTCTCGTTCTCCAGCCGCGCGGTCTGCTCGGCCACGCGGTCGTTGAGCTTGAGAACCTGGGTGACCAGCGTGGCGATGATCTCGAGGATGCGCAGATCGTCGGCCAGCGCGCGGGCGCGGCTGCGGATGCGGTGCACCCCCAGGAGGCCCAGCACTCCGCCGTCGCTCATCAGCGGCAGCGCGATGAAGCTCACCGTCTCGTTCGGCAGGCGGTCGCGCTCGACCGCTCGCGCAAGGTAATGCGGATCGTCGTCGATGTCCTGCACGATCGCCGTCTCGCCGTTTTGCAGCACGCGCCCCGATACGCCGTCGCCCGGACGGTAGACGCCGCGTTCGATTTCCGCCTGCGTCAAGCCGTAGGCGTAGCGGATCGCATAGTCGTCGCCGCCGGGTTGCCGCAGCACCACGCGGCCGCGGTTCAAGCCGAGGAATTCCGAGATCAGGTGCAGCATCTCGCGGATCACCGGGCCAGGCTCCAGGCTTTTTCCCATCAGACGCGCCGACTCTCGAATCACCAGCATCTCCTCGTCCTGCAATCGTTCGGCGGGCAGTGTGGCTGTGGGCATGGCGGTCTCCTCAAAACAAAGTGTCAACACTGTGTAATCAAGAAGCGGGCCAGGCCGTCAGTGGAATTGGCTGTGTTTTGAAAAATCACTTACGCAACAGCGGGTTAAAAATTTTTGCAGGGTTGGCACGCTTCCTGATTACGACAAGAGTGGAAACACTGGAACAGCGTTGCCAAACCCATCGAATCGCCCCAGTTCACGGGGACGGGGCGGCCAGGGTACCTGCGGAACGGAGGGCGTGATGTGCACCAATCCGGGGCGCGGGGTAAACAAAACGGTGCGCTGTGAAGCTGCGACTGCAATGCCATTTTTCAATCCGATGAGGAGTACGTTATGTCCGGTTTTGACAATCCGTTTGACCCCGATACCAAACTGCATCGCGCAGGCTGCAGTTGCGGTCGCCACCATAGCCAGGCCGACCACGAGGCCGACATGAAGAACGAGGATGCGCGCGTCTCACGCGTGGTCGAGTCGGCCGTGATGCGCGGCCTGTTCCCCGACGACCAGATGCGCCGCAACTTCCTGCGCGCGGTCGGCACCGGCACTGCGATGGCGGCGATCTCGACGCTGTTCCCGATGGGCGCGGCGAAGGCGCTGGCGGCGGAAAAGGGCAAGCTGGAAAAGACGGATCTGAAGATCGGCTTCATCCCGATCACCTGCGCCACCCCCATCATCATGGCGGGGCCGATGGGTTTCTATGCGCGTGAGGGACTCAACGTCACGCTGCAGAAAACCGCCGGCTGGGCGGTGATCCGCGACAAGGTGCAGAACAAGGAATACGACGCCTCGCACATGCTCTCCCCGATGCCGCTGGCGATGTCGCTGGGTCTCGGCTCGGCCAAGCAGGCGGTCGACGTGGCGTCGATCCAGAACATCAACGGCCAGGCCATCACCCTGGCGCTCAAGCACAAGGACAAGATGAACCCCAAGGACTGGAAGGGGATGAAGTTCGGCCTGCCGTTCGACTACTCGATCCACAACCTGCTCTTGCGTTACTACCTCGCCGAGGCCGGCCTCGACCCGGACAAGGACGTCGAGCTGCGCATGATGCCGCCGCCCGACATGGTGGCCAACCTGCGCGCCGGAAACATCGACGGCTTCCTCGGCCCCGAGCCCTTCAACCAGCGCGCGGTGTACGAGGAAGTCGGCTTCATCCACACCCTGTCGCGCGACCTGTGGGACGGCCACCCGTGCTGCGCCTTCGGCGTGCAGGAAGGCTTCTACAAGCAGTATCCCAACACCTACGCCGCGTTGTTCCGCGCCATTGCCAGCGCCACCGACTACGCGCACAAGCCGGAAAACCGCAAGGCCATCATCGAGGCGATCGCGCCGGCCAACTATCTCAACCAGCCGATCCCGGTGCTGGAGCAGGTGATGACTGGACGCTTCGCCGACGGCCTCGGCAAGGTGCGGAACGTGCCGGACCGCGTCGACTTCGATCCCTTCCCCTGGCAGTCGATGGCGGTGTGGATCCTGACGCAGCTGAAGCGCTGGAACTACATCAAGGGCGACATCGATTACAAGATGGTGGCCGAGGAGGTGTTCCGCGCCACCGACGCCCGCGCGCGCATGGCCGAGCTTGGACTCAAGGCGCCGAAGGCGAACTACATGAAGCACACCATCATGGGCAAGGTGTTCGACCCCGCGAAGCCTGCCGAATACCTCAACTCCTTCGCCATCAAACGCACATGAAGACGCGACTCTCACTCAGCCAGAAAGCCGGCCTGTTGTCGCTGGCGCTGTTCGCGGCGATCCTGCTGGTCTGGCAGCTGGCGACGCTGCCGGAAGCCAAGGTCGTCGCGGCCGACGTCGACCCCGAGTACGCCGCACTGATGGGGGGCGGCACGGCCAGTTCGGCGTCGAGCTTCCCCACCCCGGCGGCGATGGCGCAGACGCTGTGGGACAAGCTGTCCGACCCGTTCTACGATAACGGCCCCAACGACAAGGGCATCGGCATCCAGCTCGCCTATTCGCTGACGCGCGTGCTGGGCGGTTTCTTCCTCGCCGCCGTGGTGGCGATCCCGCTCGGCTTCGTCATCGGAAACTCGCGCGTGTTCTACCAGGCGATCAACCCCTACGTGCAGCTGCTCAAACCCATCTCGCCGCTGGCATGGATGCCGCTCGCGCTCTACACCATCAAGGACGCGTCGGCCTCGGCCATCTTCGTCATCTTCATCTGCTCGCTGTGGCCGATGCTGATCAACACCGCGCACGGCGTCGCCAACGTGCGCCGCGACTGGCTCGACGTCTCACGCACGCTGGAAGTCAATCCCCTGAGGAAGGCCTTCCGCGTCATCCTGCCAGCCGCCGCGCCGACGATATTGACCGGCATGCGCATCTCCATGGGCATCGCCTGGCTGGTCATCGTCGCCGCCGAAATGCTGGTCGGCGGCACCGGCATCGGCTACTTCGTGTGGAACGAGTGGAACAACCTGTCGCTCACCAATGTGCTGTTTGCCATCCTCATGATCGGCGTTGTCGGCATGGCGCTCGACAGTGTCTTCGGCGTGCTGAGCAAGCGCGTCGCCTATCAGGAATGAACCCCATGACAAGCACCCTTAACCCTCCCTTCCTGCAGGTCGAAAACCTGGCACGCGCCTACCCCAGCCCCACCGGGGGCGAGTCCGTGACTGTGTTCGACCATGTCAACTTCCACATCCACAAGGGCGAGTTCGTCTGCGTCACCGGCCACTCCGGCTGCGGCAAGTCGACCATTCTCAACATCCTGGCCGGGCTCGACAGCGCCACCACCGGCAACGTCTTCATGGATGGCCGCGAAGTCTCCGGCCCCAGCCTCGACCGCGGCGTCATCTTCCAGAGCCACGCGCTGATGCCATGGCTCACCGTGCTGGAGAACGTCTCCTTCGCGGTGAAGTCGCGCTGGGCTTCGTGGAACAAGCAGAAAGTGCGCGACCACGCCATGCGCTACATCGAACTGGTCGGCCTGTTGGGTGCTGAGCACAAGAAGCCGTCGCAATTGTCCGGCGGCATGAAGCAGCGTGTCGGCATCGCACGCGCGTTTTCCATCGAACCGAAAATGCTCTTGATGGACGAGCCCTTCGGCGCGCTGGACGCCTTGACGCGTGGCGTCATCCAGGAGGAGCTGCTGAAAATCTGTGCCGAAACGCAGCAGACCGTGTTCATGATCACCCACGACGTCGACGAAGCCATCCTGCTTTCGGATCGGATCATGCTGATGTCGAACGGCCCGCACGCGCGCATCGCCGAAATCGTCAACAACACTCTGCCGCGTCCGCGCGAGCGCAGTGCCATCCACAAGCATCCGCACTACTACCCGATCCGCAACCACCTGGTCGATTTCCTGGTGAGCCGGTCGAAGCAGTTCGGTGCCTTGCGCGATGCACCCGACGCCCCCAGTTCGCCCACCGTGTTCGATCCGGCCGACCTGATCGAGCCCGAGCCGAATGTTGTTCCCGCGCCGCCCGTCGGCAAACCCCACATCCACCTCGTCAACGCTTAAGGATCTTTACCATGACCCGCACCGAAGTCACCGACCTCATCCTCGCCGCCAAACACAAGAAAGGCCTCAAGTGGGCCGACATCGCCAAGAAAGTCGGCCAGAGCAAGGAATGGACAACCGCCGCACTCCTGGGCCAGATGACGCTGGACAAGAAGCAGGCCACCACCGTGGGCAAGATGCTGAGTCTGCCCGCCGAAGCGGTCGACCAGTTGCAGATGGTGCCGTACAAGGGCAGCCTGCCTTCAGCCGTGCCGACCGATCCGCTGATCTACCGCTTCTATGAGCTGATCATGGTGTATGGCATCACGATCAAGTCGCTGATCCATGAGGAGTTCGGCGATGGGATCATGAGCGCGATCGATTTTTCGATGGATATTTCGCGGGTGGAGGATCCGAAGGGGGATCGGGTGAAGATTGTGCTGAACGGGAAGTTTTTGCCGTACAAGATGTACTGATTCGCGATTCGCTGCGCCCGCCCCAGTCCGTCATTGCGAGCGCAGCGAAGCAATCCAGTCTATGTCCAGGCGCGGAGCACGACCGAGTAGTTAGTGCCTTCGCGGGACTACTGACCGTTGGCCGGGGGTAGCCCGGCAGCTAGTCACTTTCTTTTGTCTCGCCAAAAGAAAGTAACCCAAGAAAAGGCGACCCCGACATCCCCGAATTCCCGAAGATCAAGCGCGTCGGATGGGCGGCAAAGAACTCGCCCCGCTTTTGTTGTAATTCGAAGGTGTTTGAGCCCCGCCCACAGAAAACCAATTAAAAACAGCAAGGCGGGGCGAGTTCTTCGCCGCCCGTCCGGCGGGCTCGATTTTCGGGGTTTCGGGGATGTCGGGGTCGCCTTCTTTTGGTTACTTTTCTTGGCGAGACAAGAAAAGTGACTAGCCGCCGGGCTACCCCCGGCCAACGGTCCTCGGCACCGCGAACACTCCAACTACGACGAACAGCCCTTCGACAGGCTCAGGGCGAACGGCGCTGAAGTCAGTACGCTTCTGCAACCATTCGCTCAGTGCGCGCAACTGGATTCCTTCGTCGCTGCGCTCCTCGCAATGACGGCAGATCCCTTACGCATACCCCCCATACCGATGCATCGGCGACAACACAATATCCTCGTGATAGTGATGGTGCAGCGTGTCCAGCAGCTTCGCATGGATGCCGCCGAAGCCGCCATTGCTCATCATCAGCACGTGGTCGCCGGAGCGGCCGTCGGCGACCAGTTGCGCGACGAGTTTGTCGAGGTTGTCGAATACGCGCGCCTTGTCGCCCAGCGGAGCCAGCGCTTCGGCGGCATCCCAGCCGAGGTTGGCGCCATAGCAGTAGACGAGGTCGGCCTCGGCGAGGCTGTCGGGCAGCGCGGCTTTCATGACGCCGAGCTTCATGGTGTTGGAGCGCGGCTCGAGCACGGCGAGGATGCGGGACTTGCCGACCTTCGCCCGCAGGCCTTCAACGGTGGTGGTAATCGCGGTGGGGTGGTGGGCGAAGTCGTCGTAGACGGTGATGCCGTGGACGGCGCCGCGGATTTCCATGCGGCGCTTGACGTTCTCGAAGCGGCCCAAGGCGTCGATCGCCACGGCGGCGGGTACGCCGGCGTGGCGTGCGGCGGCGATCGAGGCCAGGGCGTTCATGCGGTTGTGCTCGCCGATCAGCGCCCATTTCACGCGGCCCTGCAATGCGCCGTCGAAGAAGACATCGAAGTGGCCGTTGGCGTCGACTTCGCCGGCAGTCCAGCCGGCCTGCCCGCCGAAGCGTTCGACCGGGGTCCAGCAGCCGCGCTCGAACACGCGGTCGAGGTTGGCGTCAGCGCCGTTGGACACGATGAGGCCGTTGCCGGGGACGGTGCGCACCAGGTGGTGGAACTGGGTTTCGATGGCGGCCAGATCGGGAAAGATGTCGGCGTGGTCGTATTCGAGGTTGTTGAGGATGACGGTGCGCGGGCGGTAGTGGACGAACTTGGAACGCTTGTCGAAGAAGGCGGTGTCGTATTCGTCGGCCTCGATGACGAAGAAGGGGCTGTCGGTGAGCCGCGCGGACATGCCGAAGTTCTGCGGGATGCCGCCGATGAGGAAGCCGGGGCGCATGCGCGCGTCGTCGAGGATCCACGCCAGCATGGCCGAGGTGGTGGTCTTGCCGTGGGTGCCGGCGACGGCGAGCACCCATTTGTCATGCAGCACGTTGTCGGCCAGCCACTGCGGGCCGGAGGTGTAGGCCAGCCCGCGTTCGAGGATGGCTTCCATCAGCGGGTTGCCACGGGTGACGACGTTGCCGACGACGAAGACGTCGGGCTTGAGCTCGATCTGGCTGGCGTCCCAGCCTTCGGTGAGTTCGATGCCGAGCGCGCGCAACTGGTCGGACATCGGCGGGTAGACGTTGGCGTCGCAGCCGGTGACGGTGTGGCCCGCGTTGCGGGCGATGGCGGCGAGTCCGCCCATGAAGGTGCCGCAGATGCCGAGGATGTGGATGTGCATGGTGGTGAACGGTGAGTCGGGAGTCGAGGGAGCGGATTATCCCACGGCGGCGGCGCGTGCCTGCTGGATCAGGTGGGTGAGCAGGGCGCGCAGCTTGGCGGGGCGCAGCGGCTTGTGCAGCAGCGGCAAGCCGGCCTGGCTGATGCGCAGGATGGTGTCGGGCGCGGTGTCGCCGGAGACCAGGATGGCCGGGATGTCGCGCCCGAATTTCTGCCGCAGGCGGGTGATGACCTCGATGCCGTCGGTGTCGTCGGGCAGGCGGTAGTCCGACACGATGACGTCGGGCACGCGGCCGATGCTGTCGAGCCAATGCACGGCCTCGGCCGCGCTGTGGGCGGTGATGAGGTCGATGTTCCAGTTGTCGAACAGTTCGGCCATGCCGCGCAGGATCGCGCTTTCGTCGTCGACCAGCAGCACCAGCGCGTCGCCCGGAATCTGCCCCGGCGTGCCGACGGAGGCGGGCGGCTGGATCAGGCCGGCGTCGCCGCAGGGCACGTCGATGCTGAACTCCGAGCCGTGGCCGGGGCGCGAACGCAGGTCGATGCGGTGTCCCAGCAGGCGGCTCAAACGCGACACGATGGCAAGCCCGAGTCCGAGCCCCTTGCTGCGGTCGCGTGCCGGATTGTGCAGTTGGACGAATTCGTGAAACACGCTTTCCTGCTGGTCCGGCGGGATGCCGCGTCCGGTATCGATGACGCTCAGGCGCACCATGCGGCCACGGCGGCGGCAGGCCACCAGCACGCCGCCGTCGTCGGTATAGCGGATGGCATTGGCGATCAGATTGACCAGGATACGTTCGATCAGCAGAGGGTCGCTGTAGAGCGTGATATTGCAGGGGCGAAAGCGCAGCCGCAGCCCCTTTTCATCGGCCAGCGCGCTGAACTGTTGATCGAGATCGCGCAGCATTTTCTGCAGCGGAAAATGCACCGGACGCGCCTCGATGGCGCCGGCATCCAGCCGTGAAATATCGAGCAGGGCGTTGAACAGCAGCTCCATCGCCGCGGTGGAGGCCTCGATATTGTCGATCAGGGTTTGCGTTTCAGGCTGCTGGTTGCGTGCCTTCAGTGCCGCGACAAACAGCGACAGCGCATGCAGCGGCTGCCGCAGATCATGGCTGGCCGCAGCAAAAAAGCGCGACTTGGCCTGGTTGGCGCGTTCGGCCATGTCCATTTTGGCGGCAAGGCTGGCGGTCGCTTCGCGGATGCGTTTCTCCAGTTCGCTGCGGTGCGTCTGCAGCGCTTCAGCCATGTTGTTGATGCCGGTGGCCAACGCGCCGACTTCGCCCTTCGGCGGCAAATGTGTGCGCACGGAAAGGTCGTCGCAGGCCAGCCGCCCCACCACCTGCCCGACATGGCGCAATTGCCCGGACAGCCGGTTGGACAGCCGCCATGCCAGCACGCCGGTAATCGTCAGCGCCACCAGCATCAGCAGCGCGGCGTGAAGCAGCGTGTCGCGCTTGTATGCGTTGATCTGGTCGAGCGCCACTTCCACCTCGACCTGGCCCAGCACGTCCGAAGCCGGCCGGGTTGCGGGGCTGAATGCCGCATCGTCGGGCAGGGCGACAACAGGCAGCCGAATCACTGCGACCTGGCGATAGGGGTCGCCCGGCGTGCCGGCGTGCCGGGTATTGCCGGTGCTGGAAAGAATATCTCCCCGTGCATCGGTGACCCGTGCCATCGCCAGTTGGCTGCTCGCCATTTCGATGTTGAGCAGCGTGGTGACCTGCGCGGAGTCGCCACTGATCAGCGAATACTGCAGGGCCTCGGCGAGGTGGCGGGCGGCATTGGCGGCGCGCCCGTGCAGCTCGCTTTCGGCGGAGTCGAGTGCCTGCGTGGTGAAGTAGGCCACCAGGCCGAATTCGGTCAGCAGGGCAGGCAGCAGCGCAATCACCAGGATCCGGCTGCGGATGCTGGACAGCGGAAGCCGGCTGAGCAAGGTGGCCAGGAATTTCACCGGCGATCAGGGCTTCTGCATCAGCCGCCGAATCTCGAGCACGGCTTCGGTGCGGTTGGTGACGCCGAAGGCCTTGAAGATTGCGGCCATATGGACTTTCACCGTGTTTTCCGACATGGACAGCATGCCGCCGATGGCCTTGTTGGCGCAGCCCTGAGCCAGCAGGCGGGCCACATCGAGTTGACGTGCCGTCAGCCCGTGATGCTGAAGTACGCCGAAATCGGCCGCAGCCTGAGTGTGCAGGCCGGCATCGCCCTTGCCCAGGCAATCCGGCACGTAGAGATCGCCCGCCAGCACCTGCCGCAACGCGGCCAGCATCGCGGGGGCGGGGACGGACTTGGGGATGTAGCCCAGCGCGCCGGCTTCCAGTGCGCTGCGGATGTCGTGCGCGGATTCCGATGCGGAGAGGACCACCAGCGGGATATCGGGAAAGCGGTTGCGGTACTGGCTGATGCCCTGCATGCCGACGAAGCCGGGCATGTTCAGGTCGACCAGCGCAAGGTCGAGGTCGGCATGCAGGGCGGTCTGTGCAAACAGGCTGGGGTAGTCGTGGGCGTCGATGATCTCGACCGAGGGCTCCAGCTGCGATAAAACCTGCCGAACCCCCTCGCGCATCAGCGGATGGTCGTCGGCCAGAAGGGTTTTCATGTGGGGGTTCCCTGCATGACCGGGATTCTAGTACGACCAGCCGCGAATGCGCGTGTCGCCGCGCAGGCGGTCCGCTATTTGCCGCGCACCTTGCCCAGGCCTTCGTCGATGGCCGCTTCCAGGTAACCGAAATAGTAGTCGGGGATCAGCAGGCCGACGATGGCTTCGCTGGTGGCCGCGCCATGGGTGTCGAACACCATCACGGTGGGCACCATGAACACCTTGTGGGCGGCGGCAAATGCGCCTTCGGTGGTGGGCGTGCCGTCGAAACCGGTCAGCGGCGTGGTGGCATTGACGGTGACTTCACGGATGATGACGCGGTCGCGATAGGCTCGATCCTTGTGCATCGGCACCAGGTATTCGCGCTTGACCTGCTCGCAATACGGGCAACTGGGCGTGGTGAACAGCACCATCACGGGCACCCGGCGCTTGGCGGCGGTCTGCGCGTCGGCCTGGAAATTCTTCGCATGAACCAGGCCGCTTGCCGCGCCGGCCGGGCCGGTCAGCAGCATCCCCCATGCTAAAATCAGCGCCCAGGCTGCGAGTTGCCGTGCAAGGGGAAACCTTTCTGCAGGTGAAAGTGAATACGTCATGATTCTCAGTGTCGCGCCATCCATAGCCAAATCAAACAGTCCATTTTTACCGCCATGCACACCCTGACCATCGCCTCCCGTGAAAGTGCCCTCGCCATGTGGCAGGCGGAGCATATCCGAGACCGCCTCGCCGCGCTGCATCCGGGGTGCACGGTCAGCATTCTGGGGATGACGACGCGCGGCGACCAGATCCTCGACGTCACGCTGTCCAAGATCGGCGGCAAGGGCCTCTTCGTCAAGGAACTCGAAGTCGCGCTGGAAGCGGGACAGGCCGACCTGGCGGTGCATTCGATGAAGGACGTGCCGATGGAACTGCCGCCGGGATTCGATCTGGCGGTGATCGGCGAGCGCGAAGACCCGCGCGACGCCTTCGTGTCGAACCGGTTCGAGCGCCTGTCCGATCTGCCGCCGGGCAGCGTGGTCGGCACCTCCAGCCTGCGCCGCGAAGCGCAGCTGCGCGCGCGTTATCCGCACCTCGCGGTGAAGCCGCTGCGCGGCAACGTCGGCACGCGGCTGAAAAAACTCGACGAGGGCCAGTTCGACGCGATTCTTCTGGCCGCCGCCGGCTTGAAACGCCTCGGCCTCGGTGAGCGCATCAAGAGCCTGCTCTCGGTGGAAGACAGCATTCCGGCTGCAGGCCAGGGCGCACTCGGCATCGAAATCCGCAGCGGCAATGTCGAAGTGGCCGCCATGCTCGCTGCACTCAACCATCCCGAAACCGCCGCCTGCGTGCGCGCCGAGCGCCAGGTCAGCCGGGTGCTCGGCGGCAGCTGCCAGGTGCCGCTGGGCGCACACGCGGTGCTTGAGGACGGCCGGCTGGTACTGAACGGCTTCGTGGCGAACCCGGACGGCAGCGGCTTCATCCATGACGCTGCGACAGGCGACGCGGCCGACCCCGAAGCGGTTGGCCAGGCGCTCGCCAACAAGCTCTTGGCGCTGGGCGCGCGCGCCATTCTCGACAACCTGCCTGCATGAGTGGAACGCTGGCCGGACGCACCGTGCTGGTGACGCGGCCGGCCCAGCAGGCGGCCGCGCTGGCGCAGGCGATCCGGGCGGCGGGCGGCGAGGCGTTCGAGTTTCCGGCGCTTGCCATCGAGGCGGTGCCCATGAGCGATCTGGCCGCGCCGCTGGCGCAGCTCGCCAAAGCCGACATTGCGATTTTCATCAGCCCCAATGCCGCGCAGTTCGGCATGGCGGCGATCCGTTCGGAGGGCGGCTTGCCGGCGTCGGCCATGGTGTTCGCGGTGGGGCCGGGCACCGCACGCGCGCTGCAGGAGCAGGGCATCAAAGGCGTCGTCATGCCGGACGGCCAGGACAGCGAAGCGCTGCTGGCGCTGCCGCAACTGGCGAGGGTGGCGGGCAAGCGGGTGGTGATCGTGCGCGGCGTCGGCGGCCGTGCCCTGCTGGCCGACACGCTCGTCGCGCGCGGGGCGCTGGTGACATTCATGGAATGCTACCGGCGGGTGCGGCCGCAGGCCGACGCCGCGCCGCTGCTGGCGCGCTGGCAGGCGGGCGGGATCGACGCGGTGACCGTCACCAGCGCCGAGACGCTGGACAACCTGGCGGCGCTGCTGGGTGAGGCGGGCAGGACCTTGCTGTTGCATACTCCGCTTTTCGCTCCGCATGAGAAAATCGCCGAAGCGGCTCGCCGCTTCGGCATTGCCCGCGTGATCGCCACGCCGGGTGGCGATGCCGGCCTGATGGAAGGTCTGCTTAACTGGTTCAGGAATGAGACAGGTTCTAAAAATGAATGACACCCCCGAAACCTCCGTCCCGCAGCCCGCAGCCCAGCCTGATGCCGCACCGGTTCAAACCCATGCGCGTCACCCCATCTCGCCGGTGGCACTGGTCGCCCTGCTGATCGCTGCGCTGGCGCTGGCTGCTGCAGCCTGGTCGTGGTCCGACAGCCGCGAACGCATCCGCGACCTGAAGACCGAGCTCGGACGCCGGCTCGCCGAAACCGGCAAGGAGGTGAGCGAAACCCGCCTGCTGGCACGCAACGCGGACGATGCGATGCGACAGATCGGCGAGAAGGTTGCCCATATCGAAAACCAGATGGCCACCTCGCAGCAGCAGCAGCTGTCGCTCGAGGCGCTCTACAAGGATCTGTCGCAAGGGCGTGACCAGTGGGCGCTGGCCGAGATCGAGCAGGTGCTGCTCACCGCCGCGCAGCAGTTGCAGCTGGCAGGCAACGTCAAGGCTGCGATCATTGCGCTGGAAGGCGCCGACACCCGTCTGCAACGCCTCAACAAGCCGCAGTTCACGGCGCTGCGCCGTGCCATCGCAGCGGATCTTGCCAACCTGCGCGCGGTGCCCTCGCTCGACGAAGTGGGCGCCAGCGCACGTATCGAGGCGCTGGTGGCGCGCCATGCCGGCTGGCCGCTGGCGAGCGCGCAGGCTTCCGAAGCGGTGCCGGCGCCGCGGGCCGGCCGCCGTGCCACCGACATCGGCCAGGAACTGTGGGGCGAACTGAAGCGCCTGGTGCAGATCCGCCGCATCGAGGGTAACGAAGCGGTGCTGCTGCCGCCGGAACAGGCCTACTTCCTGCGCGAAAATCTGCGCCTGCGCCTGCTGTCGGCGCGGCTGGCGCTGCTGGCGCAGGATCAGGCGGCGTTCCAGGCCGATCTGTACGCGGTGTCGACCCTGTTGAACCGCTACTTCAATACGCGCGATGCCGGTGTTGCCGACGCGCTCAAGGAGATCCAGCGCCTGTCCAGTCTGCAGATCGCCCACAAATTGCCCGGCATCGACGCCAGCCTCGCGGCCCTCGAGGCCCACAAGGGGACCCCCTGATGCGCTGGCTCATTTCGCTGCTCATCATCGCGGTGCTGGCCGTCGCGCTGGCAATGGCCGGTCGCTACGACCCGGGGTATGTGGTGCTGGTTTATCCACCGTGGCGGATGGAAATTTCCTTCATCAGCTTTGTGCTGATCGTGGTTGGGTTGGTTGTGGGCGGGATCGTGCTGCTGCGGCTGGCCATGCTCACGCTGAATCTGCCCAGCATCGTGCGCGAACAGCGCGAACGGCGCGCGGCCAAAAAGCGTGACGAAAACTTTGTCGGTGGGCTCAGGGCGTATGCCGAGTATCGCTATCAGGACGCCGAGCAATCGCTGGGGCAATGGCAGGGTGATGAAGTTCGCCTGGGTCTGGCGCGCGTGCTGGCTGCGCGCGCTGCGCAGGAAATGCGTGCCGTCAAGCAGCGCGAGCGGCATCTGCAGGACGCCACCGAACACGGCGCAGAACTGGCCGCCCTGTTGTTTGAGGCCGAGGCGTGTCTCGATGCCAAGGATGCGACGGCGGCACTGGTGGCGATCAACCGCGCCAAGGAGATCGCGCCGCAGCACACTGCACTGCTGAGGCTGGAACTGAAGGCGCGCCAGATGACGGGGCAGTGGGATGAGGTCGGTCGCCTGCTCGACGCGCTGATGCGCAGCAACGCGCTGGAGGCGGGTGTAGCCAGCCAGCAGCGCCGCATGGCCTATGCTGAAAATCTCAAGCGCCGCGCCGAGGATGATCGTGGTCTGCTGGAATACTGGAAGAAGATCCCGGCCGATTTCAAGGCCGACCCTTGGGTCGCACGGGCAGCTGCCCGCGCTTTCATGCAGCGCGGCGGCCATGACACTGCGCTCGACGTACTGGAAACTGCACTCAACCACGAGTGGCGCGAAGATCTGGTGGCGTTGTACGGTGAGGTGCGCGGCAGCAATCCGGCACGGCAGATCGAGCAGGCGGAAAAATGGCTGCACGCCCAGCCGCGCGATGCCCAGCTGCTGCTGACGCTGGCGCAGCTTTGCAGCGTGCAGCAGTTGTGGGGCAAGGCGCAGAGCTATCTGGAAGCCAGCCTCGCCATCGCGCCCAGCGCCGACGGCCATATCCGCATGGCAGAACTGAAGACCCAGAGCGGTCAGCCGGGCGAAGCCTGCAAGCATTATCAGAAGGCGCTGGCATTGTGCCGTGCGCAGGAATCTGCGTAGCGCACTTTCCACAGCCTCACGGCAGGTTTGTGCGGGGCCGGCTTGACGGGGCGTGTATTATTAGGATTTTCTAATATTCGAAAAGGGGTATTTCCATGCGCACGGATTCATTTTCCCTGGTCGGTCTCGTGTTGAGCGCCCTGGTGCTGGCCGCACCCCCGAGTTGGGCGGATGCCCCCAAGGTGGAACAGTCGGCGCCGGGCGGGGTGTACAAGGTGGCCATCGACCGCAGCATCAGCATGAGCGATGCGGCCGAATCGCTGAAGCTTCGCGCCAACACGCTGAACCTGCAACTGGTGGCGGAGCTTCCGATGTCGAAGCAGGTGGAGGCGGTCACGGGCAAGCCGCAACGTACCATCATCATCTACCAGTTCTGCGACGCGGTCTTGGCCCGTGACCTGATCGACGTCAACATGGAATTCGCCATCTACATGCCGTGCCGCATTGCCCTGATCGAAGACGCACAAGGCCAGGGCTGGCTGGTGATGATGGATGTCAGCGTCGACGACGTGGCGCAGGAAATGCGCTTGCCGCCGGAACTGAAAGCGCGCATCGAAAAAGTGCGCAATGCGCTGATCGATATCATGGGGGCGAGCGCCCGCGGCGATCTGTAAGGTCGTCTGAAAATGAAAAAGCCCGGGCACCTGCCCGGGCTTTTTCATTGAAGGGCGGCGTGCGTCAGGCGGTGGCTTCGGCGTCGGCCGCGTACACGAAGGAATCGGCGAAGAATTCGTCCTCCGGCAGTCCGCGCGTTTGGGTGAACGCATCGCGCGCGCTGTCGACCATGACCGGCGCGCCGCAGGCATACACCTGATAGCCCGACAGGTCGGCGAAATCGGCCAGCACCGCCTCGTGCACGAAGCCGGTGCGCCCCTGCCAGTGGTCGCCCGGCTCGGGGTTGGACAGCACCGGGATGAAGCTGAAGTTGGGATGCTCGGCCTGCCACTGCTGCGGCAGTTCCGCCATGTACAGATCCTTCAGCGAGCGCACGCCCCAGTACAGCACCAGTTCGCGGTCCGTGTGTTCGGCGAAGGCATGCTCCAGCATGCCCTTGATCGGCGCGAAGCCGGTGCCGCCGGCAATGAAGATCATCGGCTTGTCGGAGTCCTCGCGGATGAAGAAGCTGCCGAGCGGGCCTTTCAGGCGCAGGATGTCGCGTTCCTTCAGGGTGGAAAACACCTGGTCGGAAAACAGGCCGCCCGGCACGTGCCGGATGTGCAGTTCCAGCAGCGCGTCGTCGTGCGGCGGGTTGGCGAGCGAGTAGCTGCGCGACTTGCCATCCTTCAGCTGGAAATCGATGTATTGCCCGGCAAGGTATTGCAGGCGTTCGTTGGCGGGCAGCTTGATCTTCACCACCATCACGTCGTCGGCGCGCTTCTCCAGTTTTTCCACCCGGCACGGCAGCGTCTTCACCACGATGTCCTTGGCGGCACCGATTTCCTTGGCTTCGATGACCATGTCGCTCAGGGGCCGGGCGCGGCAGAACAAGGCGCGACCCTGCGCTTTCTCTTCATCCTTCAGCGCGCTGGCCGAATGCACGCCGTAGTCGAGCTGGCCGGACAGGACGCGGCCCTTGCAGGCGCCGCAGGCGCCGTTGCGGCAGCCGTAGGGCAGCGCAAAGCCTTCGCGCAGCGCAGCTTCGAGGATGGTTTCGTCATCCTGGACGGTGAAATGGTGCCCGCTGGGCTGGAGGGTGACTTGGTGGGGCATGATGTGGGCTTAAAATGCGGTTACAAACAATGGATTATCGCCCGGGCAACAGGGGTTTTGACCCTTGCATGCGTAAGGTTAGAGACAGGCAGCGATGAAAAAAATCTTGATCGTGGGGTTTGGCGATGTCGCGGAGCGGCTGGCGAAGCGTTATGCCGGACAGGCCGGGTTCATCGGCCTGATCCGCCGTCCCGAACGCGCCGCCGAACTGCGCGCGCTGGGGGTGACGCCGTACGTCGGCGACCTCGACCTGCCCGCCACGCTGAAGCGGCTGCCGCGCGTCGATGGCGTGCTCCACTTTGCGCCACCCCCCAACGAGGGCAGCACCGATCCGCGCACCGCGCATCTGCTGCATGCGCTGACTCGGCACGGCAAGCCGGGCGCGCTGGTGTACATCAGCACCAGCGGCGTGTACGGCGACTGCGGCGGCAACTGGGTGAGTGAAACGCGACCGGTGGCGCCGGTGAACGGCCGCGCGGTGCGGCGGGTGGACGCCGAGCGCCAGTTGCGCACCTGGGGCGAAGCGCTGCGGGTGCAGGTGAGCATCCTGCGCGCGCCGGGCATTTATGCCGCCGACCGCCTGCCGCTGGAACGCATCAAGCGCGGCACCCCGGCGCTGGTGGCAAAGGACGACAGCTACACCAATCACATTCATGCCGACGACCTGGCGCGGCTGGCGTGGGCGGCACTGTTCCGCGGCCGTTCGCAGCGCATCTACCATGCGGTCGATGCGCATCCGTTGAAAATGGGCGACTGGTTTGACAGCTGCGCCGATGCCTTCGACCTGCCGCGCCCGCCGCGGGTGAAGCGCACCGAAGCGGAGAAGGTGATGTCCGAGGCCTTGCTGTCATTCCTGCGCGAGTCCCGCCGGCTGTCGAACGCCCGCACCACGCGCGAGTTGCGCCTGAAATACCGCTATCCGACGTCCGACGATCTGCTGCGCGAAATCCGCCAGGCGCGCGGGCAGATGAAGCTGTTTTGATTGCCGTAGCTAGCGCAGCAGGTCGTCGGACTCGCGCTTGAACTCGCCGTTGATCGTAGTGGGCGTCACGTTCGCGCCCTCGCCCCTCGAGGGAGAGGGTTGGGGAGAGGGGGGTATGTCGTCGTTTGCCGGCCGCAGCGGATCCGCCTTGCGCCGTCCCCAGGTGCCGGGGATCAGCAACAGCCCCAGCGCGAGGGCATCGCTGATGAAGCCGGGGAAAACCAGCAGGCCGCCGGCCAGCAGCATGCGCCCGCTGGCGAACAGCGCGGCCAGCGGATGCGCGCCCGACTGCACCGAAAACAGCAGGCGCGCGCTCCAGGCGACGCGCTCGACGCGGATCAGCATGACCCCGGCAACGGCCGCGAGCAGCAGCCACAGCAGCACCCAGCCGCCGAAGGCGTCGGCTGCCCAGAAAATGCCGATGGCCTCCAGCACCGGAAACGACAGCAGCAGTAGAACAATCCAACCCAAGCGCATATTCATCCTAAAAACCGAAGTTGACCGCTCTCACCCTAATGAAATCCCGCATCGAATTCTGCCTTTCTTCCTCCGTTCGAGGCCGCAGCCGTGCCTGGAACGCTACGCACCCGCTGGCACGTTTGGACGCGTACCTGCCTGTGTCGCGCGTTGTTGCAGGCAGCTGCCTGCCGCCGCCTTGCTTCGTGGCAGTCACACGTCCAAATGTACCATCTGTCGCGTCCCACTACGGTTTCTAGGATGATGGAACCTTTGCTGGTCTTGACGAATTTACCCGATGCCGCGAGCGCCGAGAAACTGGCGCACGCGTTGATCGAAAGCCGGGCGGCGGCGTGCGTGAACGTTTTGGCGCCGTGCCGCTCCATTTACCGTTGGGAGGGGGCGGTGGAGACGGCGGAGGAAATCCCGCTGCTGATCAAAACCACGCGCGCGGCGTATCCGCTGGTTGAAGAAATCGTCCGCGTGCATCATCCTTACGACGTTCCAGAACTGATTGCCACACCCATAACACACGGACTGCCCGCTTATCTCGACTGGCTGGCCACGGAGACTGATAAACATGATTAAAACCGGATGGATTCGTTTGCTCGGCGCATTGCCTCTACTTTGGGGTGCGCTGACGCTCTTTCCAGTGGCCCACGCCGAAGAATTTCTTGACCCCGAAATCGCCTTTAAGTTCTCGGCGCGTGCGCTCGATGCGAATACGCTCGAAGCGCGCTGGCAGATCGCCGACGGCTATTACATGTACCGCGACAAGTTCAAGTTCGCGGTCGAGGGCGCCTCGCTCGGCGCGCCGAAACTGCCGGCCGGAAAGATCAAGGAGGACGAGAACTTCGGCAGGGTCGAAACCTACCGCAAGGACGTGCGCATTGCGCTGCCGATCCAGCGCACGGCGGGCGCCACGTCGGCCACCCTGAAAGCCGTTTCGCAGGGCTGCGCCGACGCCGGGCTGTGCTACACACCGCAGGAAACGAGCGTGTCGATCAAGCTGCCGGATGTGGTGGCCGCTGTCGTGGCCGCGCCCGCAGCCGCTGCGCCCGCGTCATCCGTATCCGCGCTGGATGGTCTGCGCAGCCTGGCGGGCGATGTCGGCATGCCGAAACTGCTGCCGCCGGACGAGGCCTTCCTGGTCGCCGCGGCGATGCCGGATGCGCAGACGGTCAAGATCGACTACACGCTGACGCCCGACACCTACCTGTACCGCGACAAGCTTGCCTACCTCGTCAAATCGCCTGCCGACGTGAAGGTGGCGAAGGTCGATACGCCGGCGGGCGACGTCAAGGAAGACCCGACCTTCGGCCGCACCGAGGTGTACCACCAGAATTTTTCCGCCAGCGTGACCCTGTCGCGCGCGCTTGCCGCGGGTGAACAGCTGGTGCTGGAAGCGACCTGGCAGGGTTGCAACGGGGCGGTCGGCGTCTGCTATCCGCCGATCAAGCGCGAGTTTCCCCTGGTTTCGGCTGGCGGTGCGGTCGCTGCGACAGCGGTTGCGGTCAGCGGCGATACGCCGACCGAACCCGCCATCGAGTCCGATACCTCGCGGATCGAACGCGTGCTGAAAGGCGGCAGCTTCTGGCCGGTGATCCTCACCTTCTTCGGCCTTGGACTGCTGCTGGCGCTGACGCCCTGCGTGTTTCCGATGATTCCGATCCTGTCCGGCATCATCGCCGGGCAGAAGAAGGACCTGACCAAGATGAGCGGCTTCCTGCTGTCGCTCGCCTACGTGATGGGTATGGCGATCACCTATGCGCTGGCCGGCGTGGCGGCGGCGCTCTCCGGCACGCTCTTGTCGAACGCGCTGCAGAATCCGGTGGCGCTCGGCATCGGCGCGGGCATCTTCGTGCTGCTGGCGATGTCGATGTTCGGCTTCTTCGAAATCCAGTTGCCGAGCTTCATCCAGAGCAAGTTCTCCGATGCGTCGAACAAGATGAAGGGCGGCAATTTCATCGGCGTCTTCTTCATGGGCGCGCTGTCCGCCGTGATCCTCGGCCCCTGCGTCGCGCCGCCGCTGGCCGCCGCGCTCGCCTTCATCGCGCAGACCGGCAACACCACGCTGGGCGGCGTGGCGCTGTTCGTGCTGGCCCTCGGCATGGGGGTTCCGCTGTTGCTGGTGGGCCTGTCGGCGGGCGCCCTGCTGCCGAAGGCGGGCGGCTGGATGAATGCGGTGAAGTATTTCTTCGGCGTGATGATGCTGGCGATCGCCATCTACCTGATCTCGCCGGTCGTTCCTGGCTGGGTCGGCATGCTGCTGTGGGCGCTGCTGCTGATCGCCTCCGCCGTATTCCTGCATGCGCTCGACCCGCTGCCGGCGCACGCGACCGGCTGGTCGCGGCTGTGGAAGGGGCTGGGCGTGGTGGTGCTGATCGGCGGCCTGGCGATGCTGCTCGGCATGCTGGCCGGCAGCCGCAACCTCTTGCAGCCGCTTGACGTATTCAAGGGCGGCGCCAGCGCTGGCGGCGGCGTGGCGATGGCGGCCGAACAGAAGGGCCTGGCATTCGAGAAGGTCAAGGATGTGGCCGAGCTTGATGCGCGTCTGGCCGCGGCCAAGGCCGACGGCCGCGCGGTCATGCTCGATTTCTACGCCGACTGGTGCGTGTCGTGCAAGGAAATGGAAACCTTCACCTTCAGCGATCCCAAGGTGCAGGCGCGGCTGGCGGACGTGGTGCTGTTGAAGGCCGACGTTACCGCCAACACCGAGGCCGACAAGGCGCTCTTGAAGCGCTTCAGCCTGTTCGGCCCGCCCGGGCTGATATTCTGGACCCGCGCCGGCGAGCAGTCGGGTTACAAGGTGATCGGGTTCGAAAAGCCCGACAAGTTTCTGGCCAGCATCGACTCGGCACTCGGTAAATAATCCGCGTCGGACCGACGAACCCCTGCGTGCGCAAGCCCGCAGGGGTTCGTCGTTTCAGGCGGTGCGATTTCAGGGCATACGATTCCACATGGGCTTCAGCCCATAGTGGATCGGAGTCCTTTAGGGCTGGCGTCGCAGCACCGCGATGGCATCGAGCAGCGGCATGACGATGGGCTGGAGCTTGCGC
>JBAVWB010000126.1:0-2945 GCA_049697615.1 Thiobacillus sp.
GCGCGTCCGCAGGCGGCGGGTAGCCGAAGCTGGCGTCGTCGATGGTCAGCATGGGGTTGGGGAAGTTGAGCGGCTCCTTGAATTCAAAGGTGAATTCCGCATTCGCCAGCATCGGCGCCAGGCGTTCCATGCGATCCAGCGCCTTGACCCGGCTTTGCGCCTGCTTGGCCTTGCTGGCCTTGGCCTTGAAGCGGTCGATGAATTTCTGCAGGTGGGCGATCTTGTCCTGCTGCTTGGAGAACGCCGCCTGCTGCAGCGCCATCTGCTCGGCGCTCATGTCCTCGAAGGTGCTGTAGTTGCCGCCGTAGCGGGTGAGCTGGCCGTTTTCGATGTGGACCGTGACGTTGGTCACGGCATCGAGAAATTCGCGGTCGTGGCTGATCACCAGCATGGTGCCGGGGTATTTCTTCAGCCAGGCTTCCAGCCACACCAGTGCGTCGAGATCGAGGTGGTTGGTGGGTTCGTCGAGCAGCAGCAGGTCGGACGGGCACATCAGCGCGCGGGCGAGCTGCAGGCGCATGCGCCAGCCGCCGGAAAAGCTGTTGACCGGCTGGTTGAGCTCGCGCACCTGGAAGCCCAGGCCGAGGATCAGCGATTGCGCGCGCGACTGCGCGTCGTGGGCGCCGGCGTCGTGCAGCGCCATGTAGGCGTGCGCCATGCGTTCGCCGTCGTCGCTTTCCTCGGCGGCGGTGACCTCGGCCTGCGCCGCCGCCAGCAGGGTGTCGCCGGCGATGACGAAATCGGTCGCGGGATCGGACGTCTCCGGCATGTCCTGCGCCACTTGCGCCATGCGCCACTGCGAAGGGATGGAAAAGTCGCCCTTGTCTTCGTGCAGGGTGCCGTTCAATAGCGCGAACAGGCTGGACTTGCCTGCGCCGTTGCGCCCGACCAGACCGACCTTTTCACCGGGGTTGATGGATACCGACGCGTTGTCGAGCAATACCTTGGCGCTACGCCTGAGGCTGAGATTCTTGAGGATGATCATGCAGAAGATGCGGCGCGCAGGACACGCCCCGCCCAAATCGTAAAGCCGGATTCTACCCTGTCGCCTTTTTCGCGCCTGTTTGATGTGTCATTTGTTTGCCGCTTCGACACGGGATGACGGGTTTCCGTCAATCCGCGCCCCCCTTCCTGCCGGGGCCGTCCATCGCCAATTTGCAACAGATTGTTTTAACTGGTGTTTTTTTATCGTTCCAGGAGCGGGCCGCGTGGCACAGGCGTTGCAAGTATTCAGGCAAGCAACCCCACCAAGGAGATCATCATGAAACTGCAATTCGGCCAAAACCAACTGGTTCTCGAACTCAGCGCCTCGCCCTTTGCCTGGTTTCACGGAGAGACCGAACGCATGAGCCTCACCAGCCTGTCGCTGCTGTTCGTCCAGTTCTCGCTGTTCGCCCGCCAGCACGCTGCGTAATGCAAGTTGGTCGAGCCACGAACGTGAGCATCAGTTTTTCCCGCTCGCCGCTGGGGTTTTTCAGCGGCAGCACCTGCCGGATGACGATGATCAGCCTGACCTTGCTGTTCATCGAGTTCCGGATCATGCAGCAGGTGCCGCAGCACGCGCCCAAGCTGGATTGATCTAGCGAGGCATTTCCAGCACGGCCTCCAGGCCGCCTGCCGCACGGTTCCTGAGCGCCACCCTGCAACCGTTTGTTTCCGCCAGCTGGCGCACGATCGCCAGCCCCAGCCCGGTTCCCCCGGTAGCCTGCGAGCGCGACCCCTCCAGCCGGTAAAACGGCCTGAACACTTTCTCCAGTTGATCCTCCGGGATGCCCGCACCGGCATCGCGCACGATCACCCGCGCCTGTGTGTCGGCGCATTCCAGAACCAGCTCGACCGGCGCGCCGCCGCCGTAGCGCTGGGCGTTCTGGACCAGGTTGGACACGATTTGCCGCACCGCCAGCCGGCCGGCCTCGACCATGCAGGGAGCCGCACCCGGCCACGGCAGATTGGCATCGGCCGCCACCTCTTCCAGCAGCCCCGCAAGATCGAAGCGCGCCTTCTGCTCCGGCCGCGTGGTGCGCGCCAGCTCCAGGTAACCGGTAATCAGCTTGTTCATGTCGGCCAGGTCGGCCACCGCGCGGTCAATCCGCGCCTCATTGGAGTTGGCGCGGTCGATTCGCGCAGGGCTGGGGTCGTCGCGCAGCATTTCCAGGTTGAGCTGCAGGCGCGTCATCGGCGTGCGCAGGTCGTGCGAGATGCCCGCCAGCAGGGTGGTGCGGTTGTCCAGCAGTTCGCGCACCTCGGCCGCCATGGTGTTGAAGCGGCGGGCGAGTTCGGCCAGTTCGGCGGGGCCGGTTTCCGGCAAGGGCTCGGGCAGCTCGCCCGCGCCCACCTGGCTGGCGGCCCGTGCTGCGCGCGCCAGCGGAACGGTGAGGCGACGCACCAGGAACAGGGCGGTCAGCAGGCTGAGCAAGGTGCCCAGCACGATCACCGCGATGGCCGCCAGCGGCAACTTGACGGCATAGCGATTGGGGAAAAAGCCGACGCGAAGATCGTGCCCGCCCACCGGGATGTCCAGCCACGCCGCTGCCTTGTCCGGCACCCCGCGCAAAACGACTGTCTCGCCCGCGCGACGGCTCAACGCGGCTTCGATCTGCTTGCGAAAGGCAAAGCGCGGCGCGTCCGCCGTCGCCCCGACTTCGACCGTGGTCAGGCGCAGGCCGTGACGGCGCGCCAGCTCGCGCTCGAATGCCGCGCGCGTCTCGGGTGGCAGCTCCACCCAGGTCTGCGCCGACAGCACGATCAGGCCGGCCAGATCGTCGGCCGAACGCTCCGCCACCGGCACGATCAGGGTGCGCGTCACCACCCAGAACGCCGCGGCCTGGAAAACGATGAAGGCCAGCGCCAGCGTCAGTGCGGTGCGGGCGAACAGCGAACGCGGGAAGTGTTTCACCCTTTGCCCTGCGGCACAAACAGATACCCCTGTCCTCGCTGGGTGCGGA
>JBAVWB010000127.1:0-4960 GCA_049697615.1 Thiobacillus sp.
GGCCGTGCAGGTCAGCAACTCCCCGCCGGCGTGGATCAGCTGCGTCGGCCGCGCCGGAAGCGGCGTCACCCGATGACCACCAAAGGCCCGCAGATCGCGTTCAGCCAGTCCGCAGCATTCGAACGCCCGCCCCGGCAGCAGCGCTGCCAGCAGATGCGGAAACAGCAGGTCGCCGAAGTTGTGGCGGTCGAAGGCGCCGAACAGGACCGGCGGGGGATGAATGTTCATTTTCTGCGTACCGAATACGTTCGAAGGACCGGGCAAGTTTGCATTCGTCATTCCGGCGGATACCCAAAGGGCACAAGCGCCGGAATCCAGTTAATTGAAGCGTGACCCCGGCGTCCGCCGGGGTGACGGCATATCATCGATTCTTTCGCATGCCATGCGATTTCGCACTACATTCTCGAAAAACCGCCCCGCACGCCACCCGATGAAACCCGCCCAGCCCTCCTTCTTCGTCCTCATCGCCCTCATCGGCGGGCTGGCCATCTTCAGCTCCACGCTGTCGAAGACACCGGTGCTGCCGCTGTTCGCCGCCGCGCTCAACGCCACGCCCGCCGAAATCGGCTGGATCGTCATGGCGTCCACGATCCCCGGCGTGCTCATCAGCTACCCCGCCGGCGCGCTGTCCGACCACCTGGGCAAGCGGTGCGTGCTGCTGGCCTCGCTGGTCGTGTTCGCCAGCGCGCCCTTCCTCTATCTGGTGATCGAAACCGCCTGGCAGCTGATGGCGGTGCGCTTCTACCACGGCTTCGCCACCGCGATCTTCGGCACCGTGGCGAGCGCGGCCATCGCCGAGCGCTACAGCGCCGACCGCGCAGCGCGGCTGTCCACCTATTCCTCGGTCACCATCGTCGGCCGCTCCATCGCGCCCTTCCTCGGCGGCACGCTGATTTCGCTGGCGAGCTTCGGCGCCGTGTACATCGCCTGCGCGATCGCCGGCGTGCTGGCGCTGGGCGCCGGCCTGCTGCTTCGTGACCACGAGCCCCAACCTAGAGCCAAACTGGAATTGCCGCATTTCTGGTCAAGTTTGAGAACCGTGCTGCGCGACCGCGGCATCATGCTGGTGAGCACGGTGGAGGCGGCACAATACCTGGTGTTCGGCTCCATCGAAGCCTTCCTCGCGCTGTATGCGTCCTCGCTCGGCATTCCCGCATGGCAGATCGGCGTCATCCTCGGCGTGCAGCTTCTCAGCATCGTGTTCGCCAAGCCGCTGATGGGCCGCGTGTCCGATCGCGTCGGGCGCCGACGCGTGATCCTGCCGGGCTTGCTGATCGGCGCGGCGAGCGTCGTGCTGCTGCCCTACTTTCCGAACTTCATCGGCCTGTCGGTGCTGAGCCTGGTGTTCGGCCTCGGCTTCGCCACCGTCACCTCGTCCACCGCCGCGCTCGTCGCCGACCTCACGAAAGACGGCCGCTACGGCTCATCGATGGGCGTGCTGCGCACCGTGATGGACGTCGGCCAGTCGATCGGCCCGGTGCTTACCGGCTTCATGGTCGGCGCCGCCGGCTACGCCAGCGCCTTCACCCTGCTGGCGACGATCCTGGCGGCGGCGGCGTTGATGCTGGGCCTGCTGCTGCACGAAGGGTAGCACTTCGTCATTGCGAGCAAAGCGAAGCAATCCAGAGCTGCAGGCATATCCACAGGCACACCAAGCCGTCTTGGTCGGCTATAGTGAGGCAGCCACTTCTCCCAAGGAGACTCCCATGCGCATCCGTTCCCTGCTCGCCCTGCTGGCCTTTGTGCCGGCCTGCTTCCTGCTCCCGGCCGCCGCCGATTCAACTGTAGACCGCACGCCTGCTGCCATGCAGCAGACATCGATTTCACCCGAAGCCTGTATTGCGAATGCCAAGGGCATGCAACTCGCCCAGATCCAGACAGCCTGCTGCAAGGACCACAAAGGCATCTGCGGCTGCCGCGCCGGCAAGATCGTGTGCTGCGACAATTCCACCAGCAAGGAGCCGGGGTGTACGTGTCATGGGGATGAGGGCGTTGCTGAATAGATGAGGGATTTACTGGGTTTCTTGTTCTATCTAACGGCAGCGCCCATAGCGTGGGCAAACTCTGAATGCCCATCTGAGTCTTGGGCCGGTATATACATCATCGACAAAGGTGCTGGTTATGTACCAAGTACACTGAAAATTCGACACGCCCGCGATAGTTCTCTGTCTTTTAACCTAGAGTCATATTGGTCATCAAAACCTAACGATGATGGTTCCTCCACCAGCCAAGCTATCTATGCGGGCAGCCTCAAGTTGAACGGATGCGTTGCTGATTACTTTTCGCAAGATGACGAATGCAGCCTTACCTTTAGGTTCCAACATAACAAAATCAAACTTGCCACCTCTGGTTGGTGTTACAACATTGGACACAACGCCAACCCAGACGGGGTTTATATCAAGCAGGATTAACTAACAATGCTCTAAGCCTCGTCATTTACTCAACGCCACCCAGACCCCATCCCACTCCACCCCAGGCGACGCCTGCCGAAACGCCGCAACCCGTTCCAGCATGACCTGGCTGGGCTGATCCTTCGGTTCGATCGCAAGGCATTCACGGAACGCCGCTTCCGCCGCATCCCAATCCTGCGCACGATAGCGAGCCAGCCCGGCTTCGTAAGTCTGTACCCGCTGCCGGTCGCTTTCGCTCAACTCCGCTGCCAGCCCCAGCAACTCGAACACCCTGACCGTTTCCAGCTTGCCGGCGACGCGCAGGCTGTCGATTTCGCGGAAGGCCAGTGTGTCGCCCGCCAGTTCTCGCGTCGCCTCGTTCACCAGGATGCGCGTGCCGTAGAACTTGTTGGCCTGCTCCAGTCTTGAGGCGAGGTTCACGGTGTCGCCGATGACGGTGTAGCCGCGCGAGGTTTCGGAGCCGATGTTGCCCACCGTCACCTCGCCGCTGGCGATGCCCATGCGGACGTTGACCACGGGCAGGCCATGGGCGACGCCGAACATCTCGGGCAGCCAGGCGCGGAAGGCTTCCATGCGGGCCATCTGTTCCAGGGCGGCGAGGCAGCACAGGGTGGCGTGGTCGGCGGGATCGGTGAAGGGCGGGCCCCAGAACGCCATGACCGAGTCGCCGATGTACTTGTCGACGATGCCCTGCCGGGTCCGTATCACCTCCGACATCAGCGAAAAATAACGGTTGAGGAAACGCACCGCGGCGTCCGGCGTCAAGCCCTCGCACAGGCGAGTGAAATCCTGCAGGTCGGAGAAGAACACGGTCATCACCTGGCGTTCGCCACGTTCGGCCGGGATGCGGTTTTCCAGCAGGCTCTTCACGATGCGCGGATCGACATACTGGCCGAAGGTATGGCGGATGCGCTCCTTCTCGCGCAGCCCGACCACCATGTGGTTGAACGAGGTGGCGAGCGTGGCCAGTTCGTCGTGGGTGCGCACCAGGATTTCCACGTCGAGGTCGCCCGCTTCCACCGCGCGCGTGCCGCCCACCAGACGCTTGACCGGATCGACCAGCGAACGCGTGACGAAGCCGGCGAAGATCAGTCCGAGCGTGGTGGCAATCGCGGTGACAATCCAGTTGAGCGTGGTGGCGCGTTTCTCCTCCTTCTTGGCCTGGATGGCGGTGTCCTGGGTCAGTCTGTTGAGGATGTCGATGGTCTTGCCGATTTCGATGTCGACGGTGTCCTTCTCGCGCAGCAGGGTTTCGCGGACGATTTTTTGCGATCGTGGCGTGCCTTCCTGCGCCTCGATCTGGAACAGGCGGAAGGTCATGTGAAAGTGCTGGCGCGCGGTCTGGATTGCGGGCAGCTGCTTGCCCAGCACGGCGAGGGTCACGCGGTCGAGTTTGAGGTCCTTTTGCGCCTCGGCCTCGCCCAGCATGCGCAGCGAGGAATCGACGATCTGGTCGGCGTTGACCCCGCGCATGTCGAAGCCGTTCGATTCGTTGGCGAGGAATTCGGGGTCGGGCTTCGCCACTTCCATCCCCGCCATCACCCGCTCCATGTGCACGATCTGCTGGCGGATGAGGATTTCGACGCTGGCCACCTGCTGCTGCAACGGCAGGTACCAATCGGACAGCGCGCGCACCTGGTTGTTGAGCTGGCGGAAGTTGAGCACCGACAGCCAGGTGACGACCACCATCAGCACCAGCAGGGCCGTGGTGATGCTGAAGATTTTCAGGCTGATGGGAAGTCGCATGGCGTCACCTGGTGAGTCGACTCATTAAACCCTAGCGTACGCCGGCGATTCGTCAAACCCTTGTCTGTCATTCCGGCGGACGCCGGAATCCAGTCAAGTAAAAACACTGGACCCCGGCTTCTGCCGGGGTGACAACCCAAGGGCCTACAGCAGAGGCTTCAGCGGCAGCAACTGCCACAGCCGCACATGGCCGCGCTTGGTCAGCGGAACGTACTGGTCGGGCTTGTCGGCCGCGCTCCAGCTGTTTTCCGGATGCATGTCGGCTTCCATGATCGCCTGCAGCCGCTGCGCCAGGCCGGGGTGATGGATGATCGCGCCGACTTCGGTGTTGAGGTTTTCCGAGCGCGGGTCGAAGTTGAAGGTGCCGATATAGGCGATCCGGCCATCCACCACCATGCTCTTGGCGTGCAGCGCGAACACCGGCGGCGTATCGGGCGGGTTGGCACGCGACATGAGCATGGCGCGGTTCACCGGATCGGGCTTGTATTCGCGGATGTCGAGGCCCATTTTCAGCAGCTGTCTGCGCTGGCTGCGGTAGCCGGAGAAGGCCTGCATGTTGTCGGTGGAGGCGAGCGAATTGGTGAGGATGCGTACCTTGACCCCGCGCGCGACGGCCGCCTTGAACAGCGCCTTCGCCTTGTCCGACATCACCAGATAGGGCGACTGGATCACGATGGATTCGCGCGCGCCGGCCACCAGCTGCGCCAGCGCCGCCGAACTCTTGCCGCCGCCGCCCAGGGTCCAGCGGCGGCCGTTCTTGCCTGGTTCATCATGGATGAAGTCGACCCGCCCCCACGCCATGT
>JBAVWB010000128.1:0-55515 GCA_049697615.1 Thiobacillus sp.
GCCATGAATCAGGCGGCCGACCTGGTGTCCGTGCAGCACGCGTTTCACTTCATCCGTATTCACATCCATGATCGCGGCGGCCTTGCCGGCCTTGGCCGATTCGCTGCCGGCCCGCGCCTGGCGCGCCAGGCGTCGGCGCAGGGAATAGGGCAGTCGGCGAAGCAGCGCGAGCGTCAGCGGATGCCGTGCACGGCGGCGAAAGGACTGGTACGCAGTGTCGTCGATGCACAGGGTATCGCCGTGCATCAACAGCGTCGGCGTGCCATACAGGTCGATCCGGGTGGGGTCGGCGAGCAGCGTCATGCCCGATAGCGCGGCGTAGCGTTCGGCCAGCATGAAGTCGCGGTTGCCGTGCATGAAATACACCGGGGTGCCCGCATCCACCAGCACCCTGAGTTGCTGTGCGGTGTCGTGTGCCACCTGCTCGTCGTGGTCGTCGCCCACCCAGGCCTCGAACAGGTCGCCCAGGATGTAGAGCGCATCCGAACCGGTGGCTTCTTCCTGCAGAAAGCGAAAAAAACGCCCGGTGGCGACCGGGCGTTCGTCAGTCAGGTGCAGGTCGGCAACAAAAAAGGTGCGACCTGCGCCTTGATTTGAAATCAGGCTCACCGAAGCCTCAGACGATTTCCGCCTGGGTGATGACGACGTCTTCCAGCGGCACGTCCTGATGGCCGGAACGGCTGCCGGTTTTCACCTTCTTGATCTTGTCCACCACGTCAATGCCCTCGACCACCTTGCCGAACACGGCGTAGCCATAACCCTGCGGGGTGGGCGCGGTGAAGTTGAGGAAGCTGTTGTTGGCGATGTTGATGAAGAACTGCGCCGTGGCCGAGTTGGGGTTGGGGGTGCGCGCCATGGCGATGGTGTAGGCCTCGTTTTTGAGGCCGTTGGCGGCTTCGTTCTCGATCTCTCCACGGGTGGGCTTTTGCGTCATGCCGGGTTCGAAGCCGCCGCCCTGGATCATGAAACCGTCGATCACGCGATGGAAGATCGTGCCGTCGAAGAAGCCGTCGCGCACGTATTGCAGGAAGTTTTCAACCGTCTTGGGCGCCTTCTCGGCGTCGAGTTCGAGGGTGATGGTGCCGAGATTGGTGTGCAGCTTGACCATGAATGCAGGTGTCCTTAGAGAGAGGTTTCGTGAATGATTTTCCAGCGACCGTTTTCGCGGCTCCAGAACTGGCGTTTGGCGGTGCGGTCGCTGAGGTTGTTGCTCTGGTAATCCTGGACGAAGCTCACCAGCGCGAAATCGGGATGCTCCGGATAGTGCGTGGTACTTGACGCTTTAGCGTCTTTAGAACCACGGCCTGCCCCTTGCGGGTAGAGCATCAGGCTGACATTGTCGAGCCCGACCTTGATCCACGACTTGGCCGCGTTGACCTTCTGCTTGCTGGCGCCAAATGCGCGCAAATCCTGCGCGCCGGTGCGGAACGAGGCGCTGTAGTGGCTGAGCAGGCGTGTCGTGTCGCGGCTTTCCCAATCCTGCCGCCACTGGTCAATGGCGCTGGCCAGATCGTCGCGCCGCGCATCGCGCGCGTCATGGGCCACCCATTCGACCTGCTCGGCAATGATGACCGGCGTTTTGCCGGCCTGGATGTATTGGCCGAGCTGGGCCAGGTCGTCGTTGGCCAGCACCACGCAGCCTTCGCTGGCGCGCGGCGTGCGGCTGTAGGTGTTGCTCGGGCTGCCATGGATCCAGATGCCGTGGCCGTTGCGGCCCTGGCGGGTGTCCCACTCGTTGGGGTAGGACAGGGTGAACGCGCCGCTGCCGTAGAAATCGGTGAGTTCGCGCGGCGACTTGAAGCCTGAGATCGTGTAGATGCCGATCGGCGTGCGGTTGTCGCCTTCCTTCTGCTTGCCTGCGCCCGCCTTGCCGATGGTGACGTAGAAATCGGCCACGCGGACCGGACTGCCCGCGCGGTTCGCGTAGACATACAGGCGTGAGCGGCTGGCGTCGACGACCAGGGCATGGCGGTAGCTGTCGTCCAGCGTCAGCAGGTAGGCCGGGACCTTGTCGTTGGGCAGCGAATCGGTGAGGGCGCGCACGCGTTGACGCGCTTCGTCGCGCAGTTGCTCCAGGTCGGCACTGCGCGCGCCGCCGGGATTGCCCAGCGTCTGCAGGGGCTGGGCGCGCGCCAGCAGCAGATCGCCCTTGACCAGATGCGCCAGGCGGAAATTCGGGTGCTGTTGCGTCAGCTGGTCGACTGCGGTGATCGCCTCCGGCATCCGGCTTTGCGAAATCGCCAGCATGCTGTTGGCCAACTGGCGATCGGCATCCAGCCCGGCAGCGTGAAGCGCCGGGGCGGCAAGCAGGAGCGTGAGCAGGAAGCGAAACATGCTTACCTGGAGCTTTCTCCGACAATGCGCCACTCGCCATTTTTCAAGGCCAGCTTCAGCGTCTTGCTGACGGTCGAGGTCAGCCGGTCAGAACGGTAAAGCTGACGGAAGCTGGCGCTGGCGGTATCACCCTGCTGCTCGATCTTCAGGTCGCTGATCTTGACTTCGATCGACTTGGGTGCGGTGATACGGGAACGGCGCTGGGCTTCCCAGTTCGCTCGCATCATGCCGCTGGCAGCGAAGTCGCTGGCGTAAGTCGCCAGATAGGCGTCCACATCACGTGCCGACCAGGCCTGCGCCCAGCGGGTGATGGTGGCTTCGATGGCGGCGCTTGCCGGGGCGCCGGCTGCCGCGGGTTTGGCAGGCTCGGGCTTGGCCGGCGTCGGCGCCGCAGCGGCGGGCCTGGCGGCAATGGTGGCGGCCGGCTTGGTGACCGCAGGCTTGCGTGGCGGCCCCCCGATCATGTCCTGGATCAGGGCGAGCTTGGTTTGCGCGGCGGTATTCTTGTTGTCGAGCGCCAGCGCCTTGTCGTAGGCGAGCGAGGCCATCTTGGCGTAGATATCGCCCAGGTTCTCGTGCGCCGTGGCGTAGCTGGGATGGGTGCGGATCGCCATTTCCAGCGCGTTCTTTGCAGCCTCGTACTTGCTCTGCGAAGCGTACAGAACGGCCAGGTTGTTGTAGGGTTCGGGCAATTCGGGGTAGTCCTCGGTCAGCCCGGTGAACACGGCGATGGCATCGTTGGTCTTGCCCTGGTCAGCGAGGATCAGGCCCTTGAGGAAGCGTGCCTGGGCATCCTTGGGATTTTTGGCCAGATAACGGTTGGCGCGGTCGAGCGCGCCTGCGAGGTCGCCCTTGCGGAACTGCTGGTTGATTTCCAGGATTTCATTGTTGGCCAGCGCCGGCGCGCTAAGAAGGACCGCGCAGACTGCGAGCGCGGCGAAGAAACGTGACAAGGCCATGTGATATGCTCGAATCATCTTGGGAAGCAGGCATTCTAACAATTATCGACCCGGCTGAGACAGTTGGCGTGCCGCTTGATTCCCGCAAGTTGCCATTCCGTCCGTAGCCCGCTCGCATCCATGCTGCACATTACCAATTCCCTCACCCGTACCAAGGAAGCCTTCGTCCCGCTCACGCCAGGCCGGGTCCGCATGTATGTCTGCGGCATGACTGTGTACGACCTGTGCCATCTGGGCCATGCGCGGGTTTTCGTGGTGTTCGACTTGGTGACGCGCTGGCTGCGCGCCAGCGGCTATCAGGTCGAGTACGTGAGGAACATAACGGACATCGACGACAAGATCATTAGGCGCGCGCAGGAAAATAACGAAACCCCGGCCGCGCTGACCGGCCGCTTCATCGCCGCGATGCACGAGGACGAACGCGCGCTTGGCGTGCTGCCGCCCGACCACGAGCCGCGCGCCACCGAATACGTGGCGCAGATGCTGGCCTTGATCGGGCAGCTGATCGCCAACGGTCTCGCTTATCCGGCACCCAATGGCGACGTCTATTACAGCGTGCGCGGCTTCCCGACCTATGGCCGGCTGTCCGGCAAGAGCCTCGACGAACTGCGCGCCGGCGAGCGGGTGGAAATCGACCCCAACAAGCGCGATCCGATGGATTTCGTGCTGTGGAAGGCCGCCAAGCCGGGCGAGCCGGCGTGGGACTCGCCCTGGGGGCCGGGGCGCCCCGGCTGGCACATCGAATGCTCGGCCATGAGCGCCGACCTGCTCGGCCGGCACTTCGACATCCACGGCGGCGGCCAGGATCTGCAGTTTCCCCACCACGAAAACGAAATCGCCCAGTCCGAAGGCGCTCACGGCTGCACCTTCGTCAACTACTGGATGCACAACGGCTTCGTGCGGGTGGACAACGAAAAGATGTCCAAGTCGCTGGGCAATTTTTTCACCATCCGCGAGGTGCTGGAAAAATACGACGCCGAAGTGGTGCGCTTCTTCATCCTGCGCGCGCACTACCGCAGCCCGCTGAATTATTCGGACGCGCATCTCGACGACGCCAAGGCTGCGCTGACGCGCCTGTACACCGCGCTGAAGCATGCGCCCGCGGCGACGGATGCGCCCGACTGGAGCCAGCCCGCGGCGCAACGCTTCCGCGCGGCGATGGACGACGACTTCAACACCCCGGAAGCCCTCGCAGTGCTGTTCGAGCTGGCCGGCGAAGCCAATCGCGGCGATGCCGCCGCCGCGCGGACCCTGCGCAGCCTGGGCGGCGTGCTCGGCCTGCTGCAGCGCGAGGCGGCGGATTTCCTGCAGGCGGGCGCCGCCCCAAGCGGCATGGCCGACGCCGAAATCGAGGCGCTGATCGCCGCGCGGCAGGCGGCGCGCAAGGCGAAGGACTTCGCCGAGTCCGACCGCCTCCGCGATGCGCTGGCGGCGGCGGGCATCGTGCTGGAAGACGGGGCGGGCGGCACCAGCTGGCGCCGCGCCTGAAGGCCGCGCAGCCAATGACGCCCACCTCCCTGGTCCTGGTCGGCGCCGCAGGCTGGCAGCATCCCGTCTGGCGCGGCAGTTTTTATCCCGAGGACATCGAGGACGACTGGTTGTTGTCTTATTACAACACCCAGTTCAACGCGGTCTATCTGCCTGCGGCCGTCTGGCAAGCCGCATCCGAGGCGACCTGGGCGCAGTGGCTGTACGACACCCTGGACGGGTTCTATTTCGTGCTGGAGCCGGGCGACGCGGTTTCAGCCCAACCCGTGTCGGAGCGTGTGTTGATGGCCACGCCGTCATGGCAGGCCGAACATGTCTGGTGGCTGGACGAGATGCCGGACCTGCGTTTGCTGGCGCAACGCATCACCCGGCAGGCGACGACGGGTGAACCGCTGTTCGTCTTCAGCCGCAGCGGCAACCTGGCGTTGATGGAGCAGGCGGATACCCTGAGGCAGGTGATGGGCTACTGAATCCGCGTTAAAAACACCGGCCTGATGGCGGTTGCGCGGGTGCGCTTGGGTAAAATGGCAGCCCAAACAAAAATTACAGGCCCGATTTCTTGCACAACGACAATCTGGTCGAAATCGAAGATGTCGCATTTGGCTATGGCGCCCGGCCGGTTTTGAAGGGCATCAACCTGACCGCACGACGCGGGCAGGTCATCGCCATCATGGGCAGCAGCGGTTGCGGCAAAACCACCCTTTTGCGTCTGATTGGCGGGCAGATCAAGGCCGGCCAGGGCACGGTGCGCGTGGCGGGCGAGTCGGTGGGCGAGCTGGATTCTGATGGCCTGTACCGCCTGCGCCGCAAGATGGGCATGCTGTTCCAGTTCGGCGCGCTGTTCACGGATATCTCGGTGTTCGATAATGTGGCGTTCCAGTTGCGCGAGCACACCGACCTGCCGGAAGACGCCATCCGCGACCTGGTGCTGATGAAGCTGCATGCCGTGGGGCTGCGTGGCGCGGCGCACCTGATGCCGTCCGAGCTTTCCGGCGGCATGGCGCGGCGGGTGGCGCTGGCGCGCGCGATCGCGCTGGAACCCATGCTGGTGATGTACGACGAGCCGTTTGCCGGGCTCGACCCCATTTCGCTGGGCGTGACCGGCAACCTGATCCGGCGTCTGACCGACACGCTGGGGCTGACCTCGCTGGTGGTGACCCATGACGTTCAGGAGTCGCTGAAGATTGTCGATTACGTCTATTTTGTCTCGGAAGGCGTGATTGTCGCCGAGGGCACGGCGGCCGAGATCCGGAACTCCGACCTGCCGTATGTGCACCAGTTCGTGCATGGCGAGTCCGACGGGCCGGTGCCGTTCCACTATCCGGCGCCGCCTTATGCCGATGACTTGAGATTGGGGGGGCAGGGTGCTTAGGCAGTCGATCGAAAACCTGGGAAATCGCACGATTCAGGGCGTGTGGCGCATCGGTTTTGCAGCCCGGTTCTTCCTGGCGGTGCTGCTGCATTCCGGGACTGCGTTTCGCCGCTTCGGGCTCACCATCCGCGAGGTGTACTTCACCGGGGTGCTCTCGCTCATCATTATTCTGGTGTCGGGTCTGTTTGTCGGCATGGTGCTCGGCCTGCAGGGCTATGAAACGCTGCAGACCTATGGCGCGGAAGAGTCGCTGGGCATTCTGGTGGCCTTGTCCCTGGTTCGCGAACTGGGGCCGGTGGTGGCGGCCTTGCTGTTCGCCAGCCGCGCCGGGTCGGCCATTACTGCGGAAATCGGCCTGATGAAGGCGACCGAGCAGCTGTCGGCAATGGAAATGATGGCGGTCGATCCGATCGCCCGCGTGGTGGCGCCGCGCTTCTGGGCAGGGGTGATTTCGATGCCGCTGCTAGCCGCGCTGTTCTCGGCCATGGGGATTTTCGGCGGCTATCTGGTGGGTGTGCAGCTGATCGGGGTCGACGAAGGCGCGTTCTGGTCGCAGATGAAGAGTTCGGTCGATTTTGAGCAGGACATCCTGAACGGCGTCATCAAGAGCGTGGTGTTCGGCATCGCCATCACCGCGATCGCGCTGTTCGAGGGTTACGACGCGCCGCCCACCGCCGAAGGCGTGTCGGGCGCCACCACCCGCACCGTGGTGACCTCCAGCCTGGCCGTGCTGGCGCTGGATTTTGTATTGACCGCATTCATGTTCCGGGGAATCAGCTAAATGAACAAGACCGTACTCGATCTGTGGGTGGGATTATTCGTCATCGCAGGCATCGCCGCGCTGTTGTTCCTGGCGCTCAAGGTCGGCAGCATGAGCGCCGTAAACACATCGAACAGCTACGAGGTCATTGCCCGCTTCGACAACATCGGCGGCCTCAAGCCGCGCGCGCCGGTCAAGAGCGCCGGGGTGGTGGTGGGCAGGGTGGGGGATATCCGTTTCGACAATGAAACATTCGAAGCCGCGGTCACCCTTCGCCTGGACAAGCGCTATGCTTTCCCTAAGGACACCTCGGCCGCCATCATGACCTCGGGTTTGCTGGGCGAACAATATATCGGGCTGGAAGCGGGCGGCGACAGCCAGGCATTGAAGGATCAGGACCGGATTTTCCTCACCCAGTCCGCTGTGGTGCTTGAGAATCTGATCGGACAATTTATTTACGGTAAGGCTCAAGAAGGAGCGCCACAATGAAACTGAACATAATCACCCGAACGCTCATGGCGACCGGCTTGCTGCTGGCCGCTTTCCCCGGACAGGCGGAAACCGTCAACCTGCAGCAGGCCGTGCAAATGAGCCTGGCTGCCGACCCCCGCATCAAGGAACGCGAGCAGGTGGTCGAAGCCGCGCGGGGTTTGCTGCAGGAAGTTCAGGGCAACGCCGGTTGGCGCGTCAGCGCCAATGCCTTCGTCGGGTTGGCGCCGAAAGTGGAGGGCGGGTTTTATCAAAACGGCGCCTATACCGGAACGGCGCCGCGCACCGACGGCGATGAACTGAACGGCCTGTCCGACTGGACGCACCTGGATTTTGCGCTGATCAAGCCGCTCTACACCTTCGGCAAGATCGAGCGTTATGGCGAGGCTGCGCAAGGCAATGTCGACCTCAAGCGCGGCGAACTCAAGCAGACGCAGGGCGATATCGTGTACGACACCAAGCGCGCCTATTTCGGCCATCTGACTGCGCGCGATATCCGGGTGTTTCTGGAAGACATGCAGGGGCGGCTGAACCATACCATTGCCTCGGTTGAGCGCAATCTCAAGGAGGAAACCGGCGAGTCCAGGCAATCCGAGCTGTATGCGCTGCAAACCGCCCGGGGCCTGCTCGCCAAGTACGTTCACCAGTCTCGCGCGGTCGAAAAGATCAGCCTTGATGGCCTGAAGGTGCTGACCGGCGTCGGCCTGAAGGCCGATCTGCAGGTGGCCGATGCCAGGATCGAACCGGTTGATTTCCCGCAGATCGATCTGGCCGATTTGCAGGCGCGTGCCTTGCAGGGTCGCCCTGAAATGGAACAGCTTGAAGCCGGGCTGCGTGCCCGCCGCGCCATGGTCGCGGCCAAAAAAGCCGACCGCATGCCCGATGTCTACGCCGGCGTGATCGGGCAGTTCAACTATGCTTCGCGACGCGAGCAACTGGACAACCCCTACCTCAGCGATCCTTTCAACGGAGGTGGCCTTACCCCCGTGGTCGGGGTGAAATGGGACAGCGTGTTTGGTGTTGCCAGTGCACGCGTCAACCAGGCACAGGCCGAACTCGAAGCGCTCAACCACAAGAAGGCATTTGCGGTGGCGGGCATTCCGTTTGAAGTGAGCGAAGCCTATGCCAATGCCCAGGCCAACCATGACGCACAGCGCGATCTGGCCGAAGGCGCGGCGTCCGCCCGCCGCTGGATGGTGGCGACGCTGGCCGATCATTCGGCCGGGATCGAAAGCGCCGACAAGGTGGCCGACGCGATCAAGAATTACGTCCTGGTGCAGACCGACTACTTGCGCACGGTGAACGACTACAACATGAATGTGGCCCAGTTGGCGCGCCTGACGGGTGAACTCAAGTAAGACTCAGGCGTCTACCTTCCACCCGATATGTCCACCCCATTTCCTTGAACATGAACACTCTGAACATGCTGCGCTCATTTTTGCTGCTGCTGGCACTGATGCTGGGGTTGAATGCCCCGGCTGCGCTGGCCAACGACACGCCCCCCGATGTGCTGGCCCGCACCACGACACAGGAAGTCCTGACCATCCTGAAACAGGACAAGGAGCTTCGGAACGGCAATCTGGCCAAGGTGTATCAACTGGTCGAAGCCAAGATCCTGCCCAACTTCGACTTCAACCGCATGACCCAGCTGGCGCTCGGAAAAAACTGGCCGCGCGCCACCGCCAAGCAGAAACAGGAACTGGTGACCGAATTCCGCAACCTGCTGGTGCGCACCTATTCCAGTTCGCTTACCGCGTTCAGCAACCAGACGGTCGAATTCAAGCCGCTGGTGATGAAGCCGGACGCCACCGATGTGACCGTGCGTTCCGAAATCCGCCAGCCGGGCGGGCAGCCCATTCCCATCGATTACAGCATGTACAAGACGGCCTTCGGCTGGAAGGTATACGACGTCTCGATTGACAGTGTCAGTCTGGTCACCAATTACCGTGCCTCATTTGCCAATACCATTCGCCAGAGCGGGATTGACGGTCTGATCAAGGCGCTGGCGGACCAGTCTGCACGCGTCGAAGCCAAACCGGCCCCGCAACCCAAATCGTGATTGTTTGTGATGACAACTGCTGCCGCATCGCCGGCGCGGTGACCGTCGACAGCGTCGGCGGTCTGTTGCGAGAGCTGCAGCCGCAGCTTGCAAAAGGCATCGAAACGCTGGATTTCAGCGGCGTCGAAACGGCCGATTCGGCCGCCCTCGCGCTGGTCTTCAGCGCCATGCGGCAGGCCCGGCAAGCCGGACGAACCCTGGCCTGCACCGGGCTGCCCGCGAGCTTTACCACGCTGGCCGAACTGTACGGAGTGGCCGAACTGCTGCCGGCATGAACCCCGCGATCCGCGTCACCGAACTGCGCAAGCGCTTTCGCGCCACCCAGGCGCTCGACGGCGTCTCGCTCGACATCCAGCCGGGCGAATTCTTCGGCCTCTTGGGCCCCAACGGGGCGGGCAAGACCACCCTGATTTCCATCCTCGCCGGGCTCACCCGCGCCGACTCCGGCGACGCCGCCATCATGGGCCACGACGTGGTGCGCGACTACCGCCAGTCGCGCCGGGCGCTGGGCGTGGTGCCGCAGGAACTGGTCTACGATCCCTTCTTCAACGTGCGCGAAACCCTGCGCATCCAGTCCGGCTATTTCGGCCTGAAACACAACGACGGCTGGATCGACGAGATCATGCACCACCTCGACCTCACCCCGCACGCCGACAAGAACACGCAGAGCCTGTCGGGCGGCATGAAGCGCCGCCTGCTGGTGGCGCAGGCGCTGGTGCACAAGCCGCCGGTCATCGTGCTCGACGAGCCGACCGCGGGGGTCGACGTTGACCTCCGCCGCTCGCTGTGGGAATTCATCAGCGGCCTCAACCGCGAAGGCCACACCATTCTGCTGACCACCCATTACCTGGAAGAGGCAGAGGCGCTGTGCGGCCGCATCGCCATGCTGAAAAGCGGGCGTGTGGTCGCCTGCGATACGACCCGGAATTTATTGCAGCTGACCAACGAGCATTGCGCGCAGTTGCGGCTGCAGGGCGAAACCATTCCGGCCGCCTGGCAGTCCCGCCTGCAGCGCGATGCGGACGGCAGCTGGCGCATCAATTTCAGCGAGTATGCCGAACTGGAAACCCTGCTGGCCGACCTGCGCGGCGCCGGCGTGCGCGTGACCGAGATGAAGCTGCAGGAACCCGATCTGGAGGATGTCTTCACCGACATCATGAAGCGCACATGAGTCAAACCGATCGCTGTTGTAGGAGGGCCGCCCTCGGCCCGATTGCGTGCAGTCGCACGGTGCGGGCAATCGCACGGTGCGGGCAATCGCGGCGAGGGCGCCGCTCCCACAGGTTTTCTGGCGGCCTGCCCGTGGCCTGTCAATGAGTTTTATTAGGCATAAATGAGCGGATTGTCGGCACTCTTCTACAAGGAAATGCTGCGCTTCTGGAAAGTGATGGTGCAGACGGTGGTCGCCCCGGTGGTGACGGCGCTGCTGTATCTGCTGATCTTTTCGCACGTGCTGGAAGCGCACATCGAGGTCTATCCGGGTGTGTCCTACACCAGCTTTCTGGTGCCCGGGCTGGTGATGATGAGCATGCTGCAGAACGCGTTCTCCAACAGCTCGTCCAGCCTGATCCAGTCGAAGATGCAGGGCAACATCGTGTTCGTGCTGCTGCCGCCGCTGTCGTATCTGGAATTCTTCCTGGCGTATCTGGGCGCGGCGGTGATTCGCGGACTGGTGGTCGGACTCGGGGTGTGGGCGGTGACCCTGTGGTTCGCGCCGTGGCAGATGCCGCACCTGGGCTGGCTGCTGGCCTATGCGCTGCTGGCCTGCGCCATCATGGGCGCGGTCGGCATCGTCGCGGGCATCTGGGCGGAAAAATACGACCAGCTGGCAGCGTTCCAGAACTTCCTCATCCTGCCGCTCACCTTCCTGTCGGGCGTGTTCTATTCGATCCATTCGCTGCCGTCCTTCTGGCAGACGGTGTCGCATTTCAACCCGGTGTTCTACCTGATCGACGGCTTCCGCTATGCGTTTGTGGGCCAGTCCGACACCGACCCCTGGCTCGGCCTGCTGGTCGCCAGTGCCTGCTTTGTGGCAATATCCGCGCTCACCCTGGCGCTGCTCAAGAGCGGCTACAAACTCAGACACTGAAGAGGCATGACACGCATGGTTACCCCCGACGACATCAAAGGCTGGATCACCGAGAAGCTGCCGTGCGACCACATCGAACTCGACGGCGACGGCCAGCATTTCCAGGCGGTGATCGTCAGCCCGGCCTTTGCCGGCAAGAACATGATCCAGCAGCACCGGCTGGTGTACGACGCGCTGGGCACCCGCATGCACGCGGAAATCCATGCGCTGTCGATGAAGACCTACACCCCCGAAGACTGGGCGGCCCGCTGAAATGGATGCGCTATTAATCCACGGCGGCAACCCGCTTGCCGGCGAGGTGCGCATTTCCGGTGCCAAGAACGCCGCGCTGCCCATCCTGACCGCCAGTCTGCTGAGCGCCGAGCCGCTGAAGCTCGGCAACGTTCCGCACCTCAAGGACATCAGCACCATGCTGGCCCTGCTCGGCCACATGGGCGTGCGCGTGACGCTGGACGACCAGAACCACGTCACCCTGTGCGGCGAATCCATCCCGCACAAGGAAGCGCCCTACGAAATGGTGAAAACCATGCGTGCCGCCATCCTGGTGCTGGGGCCCACGCTGGCTCGCTTCGGCGAGGCGCGGGTGTCGCTGCCCGGCGGCTGCGCCATCGGCTCGCGCCCGGTCGACCTGCACATCAAGGGCCTGCAGGCGATGGGCGCCGATATCCAGATCGAGCACGGCTACATCCACGCCCGCTGCAAACGCCTGCAGGGCGCACGCATTGTGATGGACATGGTGACCGTGACCGGCACCGAAAACCTGATGATGGCCGCCGCGCTGGCCGAAGGCACCACCGTGCTGGAAAACGCCGCGCGCGAACCCGAAGTGGTCGACCTCGCACGCTGCCTGACCGCGATGGGCGCCAAAATCGAAGGCGCCGGCAGCGACGTCATTACCATCCACGGCGTCGATCAGCTCCATGGCGCGGAATACGCCGTGATGGCCGACCGCATCGAGACCGGCACCTTCCTGGTCGCCGCCGCCATGACCGGCGGCCGCGTGCGCGCCACCCACACCCAGCCCGACACGCTGGATGCGGTGATGAGCAAGCTGCGCGAAGCTGGCGCCAAGGTCAGCGCCGGCAGCGACTGGATCGAGGTCGAATCCGACGGCAAGCTGAAATCAGTTGATGTGCGCACCGCCCCGCACCCGGCGTTTCCCACCGACATGCAGGCGCAGTTCATGGCGATGAACTGTATTGCCGAGGGCGCGGCCAGCGTCACCGAAACCATTTTCGAAAACCGCTTCATGCACGTGCAGGAACTGCGCCGCCTCGGCGCCAACATCGAAGTCTCCGGCCACACTGCCCTGGTGCGCGGCGTGCCGCGGCTGGACGGCGCCATCGTCATGGCCACCGACCTGCGCGCATCGGCCTGCCTCGTATTGGCGGGGCTGGTGGCCGCGGGCGAGACCACCATCGAGCGCATCTACCACCTCGACCGCGGCTACGAGCGCATCGAGGAAAAGCTGACCCAGCTCGGTGCGCGCATCAAGCGGGCGCATTGAAGAAATGCAGACGCCGTCATTGCGAGCAACGCGAAGCGATCCAGAACGCCCGCTGAATCGAAGCATCCTGGATCGCCGCGATGACGTCAGCGTAAAGGAATCCCTGTAGGAGCACCCGCAAGGGGCAGGCCGTGGTTGTAATGCCGATAAATCGGCAACAACCACGCACCGGCGCCCTCGCCGCGATTTTCGGGCCGTTGCACGCACCCCGGCTTCGGCCCGAGGGCGGGCCTCCTACAACAGCGCGAACCTGTTGGTGCGGCGATTCGTCCCCGCATTTCAATGGATAATCCGGGTTGAACAAATGCAATCCCAGATACAAGCCAACATGACCTACTCCGGAATCACCCTCGCCCTGTCCAAGGGCCGCATCTTTGAAGAAACGCTGCCGCTGCCGGCGGCTGCGGGGAGAGGAATAAATCAATGCGCCTGACCGACCATCAAGTCAAGGCCATCACGCAGCTTGCGCATGAAATTGCGGGAGAGCGAGCCCAAGTGCGGGTTTTTGGCTCAAGGCTGGACGATGACGCACGCGGCGGCGATCTTGATCTCATGCTTGAGTTATCCGAGCCGGCGGCCAACCCTGCGCTTTTGGCAGCACGATTTTCCGCCAGAGTCACCCGCCTGATTCAAGGCCGCAAAGTGGACGTTCTGCTCGCCGCCCCCAACCTCAAGCGCTTGCCTATCCATGACATGGCCTTCAAGGAAGGGAAAGTACTATGACGATCGATCCAAAGATTGCGCTGCGTCTGCAATTCCTGGTGCGCGTGGTGCGTAAGGAATGCCGCCAAGGAAATCGAGCAGCGTGAGGGCGCTAATAATATCCCTTGCGGGCGTGGCGAGACTTGTCGTGATGTGTGGGTAATTATCCTTTTTAAAAGGATGATATTTGTTTGCAATGTCCGCCATGGAAAACCAGTTCAGGGATGTTCTCCACGCGCGAGCGGGAAATACGGGCCTTGATCGAAGCGGCCCCGCACCATCCGGCAGCCACCCTGCACCTCATCGCGCTCGATATCCCCGCGGCTATCGATATCCCGCCTGGCATTGCCCTGCACAATGCGGCCGACTGGATGCTTGTGAAAGATGAATAACGCTCCCTGCTCACTGCTATGCCGCAATACCATTCAATCGTAGAATGGGGATCGATTGCCCTGCACGGGGGCATGATCTTTCACATCAAAGACCGATATGCGCCTACTTGAGACTCAGCGCCAAGCCATCAAAACCATCGTTTCCGATATCGTTGGCCCCGGGAGCCGGGTATGGCTATTCGGCTCGCGTGTGGATGACACGAAGTTAGGTGGAGATATCGATCTGCTGATAGAGACTGACACCACTCTCACCAATCGAGCGACAGTTCTCTGCAAATTAGAGGGCCGATTCGCCAAGGTGCTGGGAGACCGTAAAATTGACGTTCTGCTCAAAGACGCACGTACTGCCCAAGAGCAACCCATCTACCAGGCAGCAAGAGCGAAGGGCAAGCCGCTATGAGCATCGACTACCTTGCCGAACATGGCGATTTGGCGCGCATAGCCCTTGAACTGGCCGAGCGCGAATCCGGGCACCTGCGATACACCTGGCGCACGCTTTATCAAGAACCCATTGACCGGACCTGGGTTGAGAGCCTCGCAAAACGTGAGGATCTCGCAGAAAAAATCGATGCTTTTGTTGGACGTTTTGGGCGTCTGCAGGATCACATCGGAGAAAAGCTGCTGCCTGCCTTTGCCAGGTTGCTTGGCGGGCAACCCAAGTCATTGCTGGACGTCATGGCTTACGCCGAACGCATGGGGTGGGTAAAAAGCGCGGAAGAGTTCATCGGAACGCGTAAACTTCGCAACCTTCTCGTACATGAATACATGACCGAACCCGACCTGTTTCTCGAAGCGCTCATTGCGGCCAGGGGCGCAACGGAATTACTCTTTGAGGTCGTCAGCACAGTCAAGCAGGAGGCAATAAAACGTCGCCTGCTTCCGTCCAGCTGAAACGAAAAAATGTCCGCTCTATTTTGCCGCCAAGTCAACCAGGTTGACCCCGTCATTCCATGACGCCGCAGGGTCAACCCGTGCAAGGCTTATCCCATCGATCCCGGCCTGATCCCGATTTTTGACCGCTCCGGCAAGGCCAATCCCGGATGATGCAAATTCCGGCCCGAATTCCGTTCGGGCCGAGCCCGTCGAAGCCCAAGTCCAGTAAAATGCGCCCTTGCAAGCAAGCCCTTCGACGGGCCTGTCCTGAGCCGGGCCGAAGGGCGCTAGGCGAACGGCAATTTATTGAAGCGCCCTGTGGGCGGAAGAATCCAACATGACTTACACCGGAATCACCCTCGCCCTGTCCAAGGGCCGCATCTTTGAAGAAACCCTGCCGCTGCTGGCAGCGGCGGGCATCACGCCGTCCGAGAACCCCGAGTCCTCGCGCAAGCTCATCATCGGCACCAACCGCACCGACGTGCGACTCATCATCGTGCGCGCCAGCGACGTTCCGACCTACGTGCAATACGGCGCCGCCGACCTCGGCATCGCCGGCAAGGACGTGCTCAACGAACACGGCGGCAACGGCCTCTACCAGCCGCTCGACCTGCAGATCGCCAAGTGCCGCATGATGGTCGCGGTGCGCGAAGGCTACGACTACGCGGGGACGGTGAAGCAGGGCGCGCGCATCCGCGTCGCCACCAAATACGTCAACGCGGCGCGCGACCACTTCGCGTCCAAGGGCGTGCACATCGACCTCATCAAGCTCTACGGCTCGATGGAGCTCGCTCCGCTGGTCGGTCTGTCCGACGTCATCGTCGACCTTGTTTCCACCGGTGGCACGCTCAAGGCCAACGGGCTGGTTGCGGTCGAGCACATTAGCGACATCAGTTCGCGGTTGGTGGTCAACCAGGCTTCGCTCAAGCTCAAGCGCGGCCTGATTCAGCCGGTGATCGATGCCTTCTCGGCGGCGGTCGGCGCCCGCACTGCCGCCTGACCATGCGGGCCGTGTCAATCCATGCATCATGGGCGCCCGTCGTCCTGGCGTAGCCCTTCCTGCTGATGAATGAGGTGATTTAAAAATGTACAAATTTGCCCTGGTGGGGTGCGGACGTATCGCCAAGCGGCACGCCGAGTTGCTGAGTGGCGTGGTGTCGGGCGCGAAGCTCGTTGCGGTATGCGATCTGGATGCGGATAAAGCCCGCACATTCGGCGAACGCCACGGCGTGGACTGGTACCAGAGTATGGACGAGATGGTGTCCCGTGCCCAGCCGGATGTGATTTCGGTGCTTACCCCAAGCGGACTGCACAGAGAACATGTTCTCCAGTTGGCACCCTATGGAAAGCATATCGTCGTAGAAAAGCCGATGGCCCTGACACTGGACGATGCCGATGCCATGATCGCCGCATGCGACGAGCACGGCAGCCGGTTATTTGTGGTCAAGCAGAACAGGTTCAACGTACCGGTCGTGAAACTGCGCGAAGCCATGGAGAAGAAGCGCTTCGGCAAGCTGGTCATGGGTACGGTGCGGGTGCGATGGTGCCGTACCCAAGCCTATTACGACATGGATGCGTGGAGAGGCACTTGGGCGCTCGACGGCGGCGTGCTGACCAACCAGGCCAGCCATCACGTCGACCTGCTGGAATGGATGATGGGCGATGTAGAGTCCGTGTTCGCCAAGAGCACTACGGCCCTTGTGAATATCGAGTCAGAGGATACGGCCATTGCCGTGCTCAAGTTCCGCAACGGCGCCCTGGGCTGCATCGAGGCGACGACCGCGACCCGCCCCAAGGATCTGGAGGGCTCCATTTCCATCCTGGGCGAGAAAGGTACCGTGGAAATCGGCGGCTTTGCGGTCAACCAAATGAAGACCTGGTCCTTTTCCGAGCAGGAAGCTGACGATGCGGACGTGATGCAGAAGTATTCGGTGAATCCGCCCAACGTCTACGGATTCGGCCACCAGGCCTATTACGAGCATGTGCTGGATTGTCTGCAAAGCGGCAGGCAGCAACTGGTAGATGGTCTGGAGGGGCGGCGCAGTATCGAACTGATCAGTGCCATCTACGAATCCATCGAGACCGGCCTGGAAGTGCCGCTGCGCTTCATCCCGAAGCGTTGCCGGTTGGGGGTGCGCAGTGTCTGAGCACGTGCCGCAACTTTTGGAATGCGGTATTCGTGACGTCGTGTTCGGCGCAGACGTCAAGGTGGTCCAGCCGACCAATCTGTATGGCTGCCAGATCGGCGACGGCTGTTTCATCGGGCCGTTTGTCGAGATCCAGAGAGATGTGCGTATCGGAGCCAGGACCCGCGTACAGTCCCACTGTTTTATCTGCGAACTGGTGAGCATTGGCGAGGACTGCTTTGTCGGCCACGGCGTCATGTTCATCAACGATCCGTTTTCCACAGGGGGGCCGGCGCGGGGACGCAAGGAGCTGTGGCGCAGCACCCATATCGGCAATCGGGTTTCCATCGGCTCCAATGCCACCATCATGCCTGTCGACATTTGCGACGACGTGGTGATCGGTGCGGGGGCAGTGGTAACGCGATCCATCGAGGCGCCAGGTGTCTACGCCGGCAACCCTGCCCGATTGATTCGCCAGCTGGACAATCCTTGAGGGCTTGCCCGCGCATCGTTCCCAGTCGAAAACAGCGGCTGGTTTTACAATGCGGGGCGTGGGTTTGCCCTGATTGAGAATGTTTGAGACATGAACAAGATTCCTTTCGCCGACCTGTACTCCCAATATCTGAGCATCAAGCCCGAAATCGACGAGGCGATTTCGACGGTGATACGTGATTCCGCCTTTATCCGCGGACCTTTTGTGGAGCGTTTCGAAACGGAGTTCGCCCAAGCCCTTGGGGTCTCCCATTGTGTGTCCTGCGCCAACGGCACGGATGCTCTCTATATTGCGATGCATGCCTTGGGCGTTCAGCCGGGGGACGAGGTCATCACCACCGCCCATTCCTGGATCGCCACATCGGAAACGATTACCCAGGCAGGTGGCCGGGTGGTGTTCTGCGATACCGAACACGACAGCTTCAACATCGACGCTGCAGAGATCGAGGCCAAAATCACCCCGCGTACCGTAGGCATCATCCCGGTCCATCTGTATGGCCAGGCGGCGGACATGGAGGCCATCATGGCCATCGCCAGTAAGTATGGCCTGTGGGTAATCGAGGATTGCGCCCAGGCCCACCTCGCGCGGTACAAGGGGCGCATGGTCGGCACCTTCGGGCAGGCCGCCACCTTCTCCTTCTATCCGGGCAAGAATCTTGGCGCTATGGGCGATGCCGGCGCCGTGGTGACCGGCGACCGCGATCTGGCGCAGCGCATGGCCACGTTCGCGCGCCATGGCGGGTTGACCAAGGGAGAACACCGGATCGAGGGCATCAACAGCCGTCTGGACGGAATGCAGGCCGCCATCCTGTCGGTCAAGCTGCGCCAGCTTGATGCCTGGACCCGGGCGCGTCGGGAAAAGGCGGCTGCGTACAATGCCATGCTGGCCGGGATCGACGGACTGGAGACCCCGGTCGAAGGCGAAGGCCGCGAGCATGTCTATCATCTCTACGTGGTGCGCCATGACCGCCGGGACGAGCTTGCTGCCCATCTTGCGGCGGACGGCATCCAGACCGTGGTCAACTATCCCGTTGCCTTGCCATTCCTGCCGGCCTACCAACGATTCGGCCATGTGCCCCAGGAATTCCCCAATGCCTTTGCCAACCAGAACCGTATCCTGTCGATTCCCATTTTCCCTGAGATGACCGCCCCGCAACAGGCTCAGGTAGTCGAGGCGCTTCGCCGCTTCGTCGGTTGAGCAGCAGGCGCGATGGTCGGTCGGCGATAAAAAATGGGGCACGGCGCGCGCCTGGTCAGCAACTCATCCTGGAATGGCCTTGCGTTCCTGGTGGGAATCGGACTCAATCTGCTCATTCTGCCCTTTGTTATTCTCCACCTCGGAATTTCCGAATTCGGGTTCGCTGGCCTGATCGCGGCCTGCGTGGCGCCGGCGATGATTTTCAGCACATCTCTGGCGCAGATGACTGCCCGCGAATTGGCGCAACAGCTATTGCCCGACCTGCGCGACGGGGCGCGGGATGTGTTTGCCACTGCACTCTTCCTAGGTCTGGTAGTGGGGTTGTCGATCGTGTTGCTGTTGCTTCTGGTGGGCCCCTGGCTGGCGCGTCGCCTGTTCAATCTGGACGCGGACCATGCTGACCACCTGTTAGAGGGTTTTGCCTTTGGCGCGACGGGATGGCTGTGCCTCTGCCTGGCCGGAGTCTTTCTCGCCCTGTTTACGGCGCGACAGGACTACGCCCATCTGGCCAAGATCAACATAGGCGCCACCGTTGTGGCAACGCTGCTGCAGCTTCTGCTCATCCCCTTCTGGCCTCGAGCATCCACTTTTCTCGCCTGTCAGGCGGCGGGCTTCGCGACCAGCTTGGCTGCGGCATTCTGGCTGACCCGGCGTTCACTGGCTGAGTGGTTGTCCATGCCGGCCTTGCACATCGGGCCGTTGCGTAGCCTTGCGCGCGTGGGTTCCTGGCAGCTTGCTGCACAGGGGGGCGGGGTTATCGCTGGACAGGCAGACCGCTACCTCATCGGCGCGTTCCTGCAGACCCGCCACGTGGGCTTCTACAACGTTGCCCAGCGCCTTGAAGAGGCCATCTATATTGGGGTGTTCAAGATCGGAGAAGTCTTGTTCCCCTTGTTCAGCTCGATGCTGAAGGAGACACAGGAACGGCAGGCAGACGTGCTGTTTCGCACCTCCTGGTTGCTGAATCTGCTGGCGGTGAGCGTCCTTGGCGGGCTTATCCCCGTTGCAGGAGAAATCCTGCGTCTCTGGACCAACGCGGAAGTGGCGGCAGAAGGTGAACAGGTACTGGTGGTGCTGGCCCTGGCAGGGATTTTGGGAAGCGGTTCCAACGTCTTTGCGTTTTATCTGCTGGGAAGCGGGAAGACGCGCGCCAATGCCCTGATTTCCCTGGTGACGGCCATTGTCATCCTTTCGACCAGCGCGCTGGTGCTGCCCGTTTACGGCTGGCGGGCAGCCGGCTGGAGTTCATGTGCGGGCATGACGGCCCAGCTGATCGTGATGGTGCTGCTGATGCGACGCAACTTCAACCTCAAGGATGCCCCTTCCCGTATCGCCCATTTCGTCCTCATGCCATTGGCGGTGGGCGCACTCTCTGCCCTGGCCCTGCGGGAAGGGCTAAGGGAAAGCGTCGATGCTTATGCCGCAGCCTGGTGGCAGGTGGGGGCCTGGTATTTCCTGTCCGTGTGCTTCGTGGGCGGTGCAGTCGTGGCCGCATCCAGTCTGGGTCCCCATGGCCGGATTTGCCGCGGTGACCTGCGGCGTATCCTGGACCATTTCCTGTCGATGAGGAGGGGCTGATCCATGTGCGGTATTGCCGGAATCGTCGCTTTACATGGCAACCAGGTGGAGCCAGCAGCACTCCACCGACTCATGGATCAAATTGCCCACAGGGGCCCTGATGGCGCTGGGACATGGTTCGGTGCCGACCATTCCGTCGCGCTCGGGCACCGCCGTCTGGCCATCATCGATCCGGGAGAGGGTGGGCATCAGCCCATGGCATCCTCCGATGGACGCCATGTGATGGTCTACAACGGTGAGGTCTACAACTTCATCGAATTGCGGCGCGAGTTGGAGGAAACTGGGGCAAAATTCCGCACCGAATCCGACACGGAGGTGATTCTCGCTGCGTGGCGGGCCTGGGGCGAATCCATGCTGCTGCGCTTTAACGGCATGTGGGCGCTGGCGATATTCGACACGCAGACGAGCGAACTTTTCCTGGCACGGGACCGTTTCGGCATTAAACCGCTGTTGTATGCAGCCACGCCGGATAGTTTTGTGTTCGCATCCGAGATGCGCGCGCTCATGCGTAGCGGACTCGTTGCAAACACCCTGGATAGCGAGGTGGCGCGCCGGCTCCTGCTGGATCCGTTCGGCGTTGAAGGCAGCGCCCGCACGCTCTTCAGTCAGGTGCAGCGATTGCAGGCTGGCCACTGCATGTGGCTCAGGACCGGACGGATACAGATCAAGCGCTGGTGGAATACAGCGGAGCATCTGCCGTCCGTTCCCGTGAGCGGGCAGGACCAGGCGGACCAGTTCGGCGGCCTGTTTCGCGATGCCGTCGCGCTGCGCATGCGCAGCGATGTGCCGATCGGCACCTGCCTGTCAGGCGGCTTCGATTCCTCGGCCGTGCTATGCACCATGGCATCTCTGGAACAGGCCGGCATGGGGCCGCGCAGCGCGAAGGCGTGGCGCCATGCCTTCGTCGCCAGCTTTCCCGGCATGTCCAACGACGAGCGGCCGGAAGCGGAGGCGGCGGCAGCCTGGGCCGGGGTCAGCCCCACGATTCTAGAGATCGGCCGCAACGATGCCCTGGAAGATATCGACCGCATCCTTGATGACCTGGATGATGTGTACATCAGCCTGCCCACCGCGCCCTGGTTGATATACCGGCAATTGCGCCAGCACAAGGTGCTGGTCTCGCTGGACGGCCATGGAGCCGACGAGCTGATGGGGGGCTATCGGCAGGGGGGACAATCCTGGGCTTTCCATCTGCGCAATTTCATCGCGGGGATGACATCCGGCCAGCCGCTGTTTGCGCAGGGCGTGGACATGGTGCGGGCCGCCACGCTCAGGCGGAAAGGCCAGTTCTTCCTGCGTGGAGGACTTACCGATCTGCCGCCCATTCTGCCCGTGGTTGGCGATGGCGATGCGCTGCCCGGCAACTGGGGCGGCCTCAACCGGCGCCTGTACCGCATGTTCCATGGCACGGTGCTGCCCACGATCCTGAGAAATTTCGACCGCCTGTCGATGGCGCACGGGGTCGAGGTGCGCATGCCTTTCATGGACTGGCGCCTGGTCACCTATGCCATGGCCCTGCCCGACGCCAGCAAGAGCGCGGACGGCTATTCCAAGATGGTCGCGCGCCGGGCCATGGCGGGCCGCATGCCCGAATCGATACGCATGGGTTCGCGCAAGGTGGGTTTCAACTCCCCCATGCCGGAATGGCTGAACGGGCCATTGGCTGCCTGGGTGGAGGCACTATCCAATCAATCAGTCCCGGCTTTTTCCGAACTGGTCGATGACGCTGATATGCAGCGCACGGTTCAAGCGTTGAGCCGCCGCCGGGCGTGGGATTGGGAGTCGGTCGGCAGGATATGGCCCTATCTTCACCTCAAGTGGGTGCTTGCGAGAATTTAGACGAAAGTAATGAGCAGATTTGGAACGTCTTTTTAACCTTTAATATGTAAGCCATGCTTCGCTAATCGGAGAATTTTTACCAATGCAGCAACAAAGAACCCCACATCCTTGCCCAGTCTGCGATTCATTAAATCAACAATTGTTTTGTGATCCATGGGTACATGAATCCGATCCAGCGAAACTATATGGCGCCGCTTCAGGGATACCTGGGACACAGCACCTGGTTAAATGCAGCGATTGCGGAATGATTTACGAAAGCCCAAGGTACGATGCCAAGACGATTGTTCAAGGCTATATGGCTTCACAAGAAGCTGATCATGACAGCCAGTATCCAATGCGCGTCAAGAGTTTTTATTTGACGCTTAAGAAGCATGCAGATCGTATTCCCCCTCCTGGGGCAAAGGTTCTGGATATCGGTACGGCAGGAGGGGCTTTTCTTGATGCGGCTAAACAATATGGGTACAACGCCTACGGTATGGAGCCGTCTGCGGACCTCGTTGCTCGCGGCAAGTTACGTGGACTAAATATCGAGCAGGGTACTATCGAGAGCCATAACTTCGAACCAAACAGTTTCGACATGGTGTGCTTGTGGGACGTCATCGAACACCTGCCAGATCCAAAAGCTGCGTTACGTGAAGTAAAGAAACTGTTGAAGCCTGGAGGCATCTTGCTGATCAATTATCCCGATATCGGTACTTGGCAAGCAAAGTTGGCCGGAAAACGGTTCTGGTGGATTTTGTCTGTTCATCTCCATCATTTCACCCGCAAATCTATCGCCGATATTTGTGAGCGAACTGGTTTTGAGGTTTTCCATTTCCAACGCTACTGGCAAGTTCTTGAGTTTGGCTATCTAGAGCGGATGGCAGTTCATTACAAAATACCCCTTACAAAGTTCATTACTGATTTGACGCCCAAGTTTATCCAGAGCATTCCGATTCCTTATTACGCGAGTCAAACGACGGCACTTGCAAGGATTTCAAAATGACGACATACATTCTTGGGGCTGGCCCAGCTGGAATGGCTGTAGTAGATGGGCTGATAGATGCCAAAGCGGGCCCCTTTGTTTTATTGGAAAAAGGACCCAATCCAGGCGGACTCGCCCAGACCATCCACTGGGATGGGGTCGGAGATCACGATCTTGGTCCCCATAAAATATTTTCTTTAGATAAATCGTTGGTGGAGAGAGTCGAGGGCCTTTTACCTAGTGGGGGTTGGCTGACTCGTGACAAAGTGAGCAGCATTTATATGAGGGGGCATTATTTACCCTACCCCCCATCTCCCTTTTCCTTGGCTGGTGTGTTTGGATTGCCGGCGTTTATCAAGATGGTTGCTGGTTATGGGGTCGCAAAGCTATCAGCTGTCATTCGCTCTTCAACCCCCCGTACTTTTGAGGAAGACCTGGAGGGGCGTTTAGGTAAACCTCTATATGAGATTTTGTTTAAACCGATTGCCGAAAAGCTTTGGGGAGATCCTCGTCAGCTTGATGTAAAACTTTCCAAAGGCAGGGTGCAAACTCCATCTCTTATGGAGGTGCTTGGGCGTTTGTTGGGGGTCAAGAAAAACAGCGAATTTGAAGCATTGACTTTCCGCTATCCAAAAGGTGGATTGGGCCGCTTGTGGCAGGCAATTGAAGCCAAGTCAAACGGACAGGGAAAATTTCTGCTTGGCCATACCGTTACAGGGCTTGAAGTAGAAGGCAATAAAATTCGCCAAATCAGATACACGGTGGGGGGGATAGAGGGGGTGATTGATCTGGAACCAGACGATCAGGTGATCTCAACATTGCCGCTTGCACATACGACGAAAATATTGGCGCAGGCACTGCCTCCAAATTTCCCCGAATTGGCAGAGAAAGTCGTTGCACTAAATGACCTCTTGTTAGTGTTCCTTCATGTAGACAGACCTAGTTTGCTGGACGAATCCTGGGTATTCATTCCGGATCCAACAATCGCGTTTCATCGGTTGAGTGAACAAGAGTCATTTGATCCGTCCATGACCCCAAATGGAAGTATTTTGTGTTGCGAAATCATGAGCAGCAATCGACGCGCTTTTACTGAAAAATCTGATGAAGAGTTAGGTTCACTTGTTCTCGATGGCCTTTCGGCCATGGGCTATCGTGATTTCAAAGTCTTGGATAGGCGAGTCATTAGGTTACCGAGAAGCTATCCAGTCTTTGGTGCTGGATTTGAGACAGGTTTAAGTACGCTGATCGAAGGATTGGATCAATTCGAGAATTTCCGGTCGATTGGAAGACAGGGGGCTTTCAATTACATCGGAACACTCGATGCCATGGATATTGGGTATGGGTATGCTCGCTGGTTGACAGGCGGTAGGGTCAGACCATGGAAGGATGAGCGCGAAAGAACCAATCATTACCCGGTATTGGATTAGGCGATGAAGCTGACGCTGATTTCACCTAGGCTTGCATTGCAAAAAGGAGACTTCCTCGGCTCGGGGGTTCCTTATTGGCCTCTGGAACTGGCAACTCTCGCTGCATATGCGCGCCAGCAGGGTGATGCTGTGACTATGGTCGACCAGTTCGGTGCCGATCCGTCCCGTCTTTCAGACTCAGGCGATCATTATCTTCAGGGGGTACCAATTGACGCTCCTGAATGGAGGGGAGCCCTAGAACAGGCAGAGGCGTTTGTTCTGTACGCAATCTCGTACATGTCGCATGGTGAGTTGCTCGCGACAACCAGGTGGCTGAAAGACTCATTTCCTCAAAAGCCAATAGCCGTGTTGGAGAATTCGCAGGCAGTCACCGCCTATTCATTAGAGCGCATGGCCCCTTCCTTTCTCGGTGCTGGCGCGGATGTGCTGATATGTGGCGAGCCCTATTTCAATTGGGAGGCTATTAAAAGGCGATTGAAATCAGAGACCCGTGATCCGTCAGCAGTCCCTAACGTAATCACGCGAGAATCATGTGGAGCACCTCGTCGTATCACCGAGAAATTAGATCGCTACCCAATCCCGGCGTGGGATTTGATCAATCTGGATGGATACTGGCGGCTGCCATATTCACATGGTCCAAAGACACGGAGGTTCTTGCCTGTCCTCACCTCGCGGGGGTGCCCCTATCCTTGCGATTTCTGTGTCGTGCCAGAAACAAATAACAGACGGTGGCGGGGGAATGATCCGGAACATGTAGTTGATGAAATCATCGCATTGCGCGACAAGTATGGAGTGCATGACTTTCAGATAGAAGATCTTAATCCAACGGTTAGGCATCAGCGCTGGGAGCGCATATGTGAGTTGTTGATTGACCGCAAAGCCGATGTGCGTTTCTACTTTGTTAGTGGAACAAAAGCGGAGACCCTCCATGTCGATAAGATCCCGCTGTTCGCCAAGGCCGGTTGTCGCTACATATCTATTAGCCCTGAGTCGGGGAGCGACGCGCTAATGAAAGTGATTGGAAAAAAATTCGATCAACAACATGGAATTAAGTTGATATCAGCATGCCGCGAGCTCGGCATCAGGACTCAAGCCTGCTTCCTTGTTGGGCATCCTGGTGAAACAGAGAAGGATTTTTCCTTGTCGCGCGACTATCTCGTCAGGCTTGTAAAAGCGGGGCTCGATGAGGTTGCGATATTTGTCGTGGCTCCCTTCGCGGGAAGTTCTCTCTTCGCCAAGAATACTATTTCTCTGGGAGACAAGTCTGCACTGCCTAGCTTCTCTCCGAAAGGCCGCTCGGACTATGAGGTAGTTGGACAGCGTCGCAAAGAACTGATTCGCGCCTTCTTCGTTACGAAAGTTACCCGAAGGGGGGGCTCTCTATGGATGCAGGGAGTTCGGTCGCTCTGGGGTGTCCCGCAAACCAAAATGGAGAACCTTCCTCGCAGGATTGCATATATCACTTGGCTTCTAATTAGGAAAAACGTTTTCCGTGGGGGGGCGCATTGAAGCCGCGGATACTTTTAATTATTCCTTGCTTCAACGAGCAAGAATCGATCGAGAATTTGTTAAATGAAATCGCGCAGTTAGAGGAGGAGTACTCGACTGTTGTTATCGATGACGGCTCCAAAGATGCTACTTACGAGAAGGCTGTTCAACGGTCGCCTACTATCAAGCTCCTCAGAAACTTGGGAATTGGTGGGGCGGTTCAGACTGGAATACGGTATGCCGCTGGGAATGATTTTGATTTCTGTGTTCAAATCGATGGGGATGGACAGCACCCGCCATCCGAAATTTCCAAGTTGATCGAGACGTATAAGAAGTCGCCTAGCTCAATCATTATTGGGAGCCGGTATCTGTTCAACGACTCTTTCCGCTCGACAGCTGCCCGCCGCTTTGGCAGTAAGGCAATCGCCTGGTCGTTAAACACCTTGTTCAAGTCCTGCAACATTACCGACCCGACCAGCGGGATGCGCTTGATGGATCGTGCTGCCATCGAACTATTTGCCAATTCATATCCGCACGATTTTCCTGAACCAATATCATTGGCCTGGGCATTAAGAGAAGGGCTTACTGTGGGTGAGTGCGGGGTAAGAATGCGTTCCCGCGATGGCGGACAGAGCTCTATCGTTGGTTGGAAACCAATTGCCTACATGCTCAGGGTTTTGGGATACGTTCTCTTGGCCCGGCTCGTCGGCTTTAAGGCACGCTAGTAAAGGAGAAGGGCATGCGTAACTGGCATACCGTCGTAATTGTTTCTGTCTTCGCGCTGGGCTATCTCTATTTCACAGCACGCAAAACGGCTAGACAGCAGCTGGATATTTATGACCTTATCATGCTGTCTGCGGTCGCGATAATGCCTTCGGCTTTCGTGCTTCTTCCGGACCTCGCTGAATATTTGTCTCGACTGGCTGGGGTGGCATTCCCCTTTGTGATCATGTTCGGTGCCTTGTTTGCAATTTTGTTTATCTTTGTCCATAGGCTCACTGCAAAAATACACCGACTTGAGCACGACAATCGACTTCTTATCCAGGAACTCAGTCTTCTAAAAGCGGCTATTTGCATGCCCACGACCGAAGTTTCAGCGAGTCGGGTGAGGCACCTCTCTTGAAAAATAAGCTGTACACGACTGTCAAGCTTCTGGTCAGTATCACGTCTCTCATTCTGGCATTACACGCTGTCGACTTTTCGGGCCTCGCGTCTGATCTGACCAGTATCCATCTGGGTTTCGTCATTGCCGCATTAACCGTTTTCTGGTCGGCGCAAATTGTTTCCTCCTTGAGATACGCATACATAGCGAGGGAGCTTGGCGGGGAGTTAAGCCTTTCAACGTCCGTCAAGGCGCATTTCGTTGGCCTTTGGTTCAATCAGGTTCTACCAACCGGCCTGGGGGGGGACTTCCTAAAAATTGCTGCTTTGAAGGGAGTGATCGGTTTGGGAGTTGCCATCAGGGCAACGCTTTTGGATCGGTTTTCGGGCCTTTTTTTGTTGATGATGGCTATCCTCGTCACGCTGCCGCTCTACTCAAAAATCATTCCGGTCGAACAGACCACCTTGTTGGCAGGGATGAAGGTCGTGTCGATGGGGTTCCTCGCCGCAACCGTTATAGGGGCATGGGGGGCGACAAGAATTAAAAAATATGTACCTTCGGTACCTCTGATGTCTCAATTTCTAACAGTGGCATCTGACATTTGGTTCTTCAGGAGAGGCCCGTTGCTTTGGAAGCAGCTATGGACATCGACAATTGTTCACCTTAATGGAATCGCCGCCTTTTCCTGTCTTGGTCTCGCGCTTGGTCTCAAGGTCGAGCCCTTGATTTTCGTATTGATCGTTCCCCTGGTTTTTCTTGTTGGACTGGTTCCAATATCCTTTGCCGGTTGGGGGATTCGGGAGCTAGGCGCCGTTTGGTTATTTGGTCTCGTCGGGTTTCCAAAGGAGAGCGCGCTTTTGCTCTCGATTGCGTACGGCTTAATGCTAATTGTTGCCGGATTGCCCGGCTTGTATTTTTTCAATGCGGCCAGTCGCAGGCCCTGCAAGGGGAAATAAAAGGATGATCGGTATCCAGGACAATCAACAAACGCATCGCTCTGCGCCACATCTTGTCGCCTTCTTTTTATATCTCATTTTTGTATGGGGCATTGCATATGCAAGAAAAGATTATCTCTGGATCAACGGAGATGACCCGAACCTACTGCAACAGTCGTTATTGATAAACGCAGGGTTTGTCCCGAATGTAGACTTTTTTTCAGGATACCCAGGACTTAGTTTGTATCTCCAGGCCTTGCTCATAAAGCTCGTGGGCGGAGCTCCGTTCTCTCAACATCTATACGCAGCCTTGCAAGCCACTGTGCTCGGAGGGGTGTTTTTTTGGGCTGGACAAAGAATCGCCCCACTGCTCCTGCTTTTGGTGCTTCTTTTTATTTATTCTCAGGGCGCCCTGCTTAACCCTACCCCCAATCCGGGATATCTATTTGAAATTGCGTTTGTTGTCGGTGTGAAGAAAACCTGGGACTTCCTGGGGGACGCAAGGACGCAATCTGCAGCCTTTGCCGGCGCAGCCTTTTCAATTGCGTTTCTTGCAAAACAATATGGCATTTTTGGGCCGATTTGTTTTTTTCTGGCGACACTGGGTCTGCTCGACATAGCACCCCCGTGGAGACGGCGCCTTTTTGGCCTCAGTCTGACAATTATCGTAGCCGCCATTCTCTATTCATATTTTGGAAGCTTTATCTTAAATACGGCTTATGGGACTTCCGGGGCATACATGACCCATGAAGAACAGCAGTTCCTGCTGCTTAAAAACTCGACAATCTTTGTAATCCCAGTGGCAGTTAGCCTATTCGCCTATCTTCGGGTTGACCAAAAGTCGAATGCACCAAAGCTTTCCCTTATGAATTTCCTCTTGTCTAACTTTATCCACTTGGCAGTTTTTCTTTCCGTCTCTGTAGGCTATTTATTTTTCCAATATGGACTAGGCGCAGTGCCGGATATTTTGCGAGAAATCATGTTTCTCGCCCCAAAAAGAATAAACAGCTACTTACTTGAGGTTTCCTTTTCGCAGGCGGCATTGCTACGGGCGGCCTATGGCCTTTTGGCGCTTGGAGTTTTGACCTTTGCTTTTCTTCAAAATAGAACAATGGTCCCACGCATCCCGCGCACAATTGTTTACCTGATTGGATTTCTTGTCGTGGGCGTGTTGATGGTCCGAGGGGCGAACTTATCAGCCACCCCATTTTTGTCGCTTGGTTATATCGGCATCATTTCGGTAGTGATTTACCGTGCAAGCTCGCGCTTGGTCATACTTCTGGCCTCGGTGTCGCCCCTTTTTGTGATTCTGATTCCTTACACCAATTATGCCTATCACTTGCCTTTATTGATCTTTGCTTTGCTTCTTGCATCAAATGACGGTCCGCATGATGAATTTCAAAGCCGATCTAAAAAGGCTGACCTAATTCCATATTTCTTTGTGGCCATGCTTGTTGGCGTTCTCATCTTCAAGGCAAATCGTGACGCCGATACCTATACTAGATACCTTTTTGATGGGACGTTTTTTGTAAGCGGCGATCCGCGATGGCACGAGGCAATTGATGAAGCTGGCAAGGTTAAACGCGGCGAAGGAAGTTGCTCCAGTTATGGATGCAGATACTTGTTGCTAACAGATGATTCATTTTCTAATTACGGTTTGATAATTGAAAAAACAATTTCTAAAAAGTAGATTTTCACCTTCTCTAGCTGCGTCTCCATGGCTCATGGCTTTGACGCTGCTCTTGATGATCACAGCGGGCTTGCCCGCTGTGATCGCCTCATTTTTATTCCAGGTAAAGCCGAGCGGTTTTCAGATTCTCTGGGGGTATGCGATTTATTCTGTTTTGGCTGGCGGCCTTGTCATTCTCAATAGAAAAAAGCAGCTTTACTTTTCCACTATCGATATCATTGCATTGGCTTTCATAGGGTTGGTTGCCATAGGCCTGACCTTTGGTGGAATCGATCGGGTCGATTCGTCAAGAAACACGTTTTATTTTGTTTTGTTCGTGTGCATGCCTGTTATTGTCGGCCGTACGTTTTCGCTTGAAGGAATCGCGCGGTTCGAGATGTTTCTATTGGGCCTCCTGGTGTTGATTCCTGTCCTGATTCTGCTTAAGGGGGGGATATATTGGCCCGAAGGGGCTGTTCGGCCGGTACTTTTTTCGAGCGAGTATTCGACGCTTCCTTTATCTTTTGCACTTGGGGTCGGGGTTTTGATAAGCACCTGGCGGGGTTGCATTGCGGAAAATAAGGCCGCAGTCCTCGCCCACGGGGCGCTCCTGGTGCTGTTCGTCGCAGGCTCGGCTTATGTTGTCCTGAGGGGGTCCTACTACCTTACTGTTTTGTGTGCAGTGGGTTTGCTATTGGTTGCGCGCAGGCAGAAAGGCGCCTCCATCATGAGTGTTGCCCTGACCTTTGGCGTCATGTTGGGAATTGGCATCTCCTATGGAAGCGTCTCATATCACGAGAAACTACTTCATCCCGCTTTAAGCCAACTCTCGCTAGAAGCCCTTTATTTGGATTTCTTTTCTACTGATGGGGGGCTTGAGCCTGGGCGACCAATCCTCGGTCATGCCAGTTGTCTTCCGATAATCGAATCAAATGATTCGACCATGATCAGGGTTCTGCTTTATCTGGAGGCGGTCAAATTATTTTTGAACGCCCCGCTTTTGGGAACCGGGGTTTCCAGCTTTTCCCAATTCTCGTGTTTATCAACGTTCGGCTATCCACATAGCACAGTCCTGCACGTCGCAGCCGAAATGGGGCTTGCGGGATTGGTGCTATTTATCTCCATGGTCTGGAAATCTTGTGACGTAATTGCTCGGGCTGCTTCTTCTGCCAAACTGCCATACTGGGTGTTTTTTGTTTTTGTCTATTACTTTTGTCTCGATCAAATATACGGCAACTATTTTTCGGCCTCTATGACTTATTTCATGGTTGGATTGGCATCAAAGATATCGGCCGATGAAGGACTGACCAGGAAATGAGGCTTTTTCAAAATGCGGGGGTTTATCCCATTTACTTGACGAAGTTCGGGGCTAAAAACCGGGACCTGCTTTCGTTTCTTCAACGCCGTCAAGCTTACCTGGACGACCGCTTCGGTGCCTCGCATCTGCTCAGTCCCGTGCTCGACGGGGATGAGATGGCGTTCTTTACGAATGGTGACGATCCCGTTTTGCAGGAGATGTGGGCGCTCGAGAATGGCCTGGGAAAGGGAAGGCCTCTGGATGAAATACTGCTGGCCCAGATCGAGGCGCATCGGACGGAGGTTTTCTATAATCTTGACCCGATGCGTTACGGCAGTGAATTCGTGCGGCGCTTGCCCGGCTGTGTGCGCAAATCGGTTTGCTGGAGGGCGGCGCCGTCGCCCGGAGCGGATTTCTCTGCGTATGACCGGGTCGTCTGCAATTTTCCGTCCATCATCGAGTCCTGGCGTCGTCTCGGCTGGCGCGCCGGCTATCTGACACCTGCTCACGATCCGGCAACGGATGCCTATGTCGGGAATGAGGAGCGTCCTCTGGATATCCTGTTCATCGGTGGATACAGTCGCCATCACACCCGGCGTGCCCGGGCTCTGGAGGCTGTGGCGCAATTGGCGTCGCGCTATCAGGTGTCGTACTGTCTGGATGAGTCCCGCGTGACTCGCCTGGCGGATTCGCCGCTAGGATTGCTGCCAGGGTTGTCTCGCCATCGGCGACCGCCGAGCATCCGGCAGGTGTCGACTGCACCGGTATTCGGGCGCGAACTGTACCAGCTGATGTCCCGTGCGAAAATCGTACTGAATGGTGCCATCGACATGGCCGGCGAGGATCGGGGCAACATGCGCTGCTTCGAGGCACTGGGCTGCGGAGCCCTAATGATTTCAGACCATGGACGTTATCCGGACGGCTTTGTGGACGGACAGACCATGCTGACGTATCGCAATGCCGAAGAGGCTGCGGTGCTGGCGGCGCAAATTCTGGAGAACTGGGGGCGCGGCAGGGGCATCGCCGCGAACGGGTACGCGATGGTGCGAAGCCGCTATAGCAAGGATGTGCAGTGGAAAATGTTTCAGGAGCTTCTGGGGTGAGACTGCATACTGGACAATCAAGTGGCAACCCTGAAGCCTCGTGCTGCCCGTTTAAATATTGATTGGATTGTGCCTATGTTGTTCGAAATCAAGGAAGCCCTGGACTCGCTGGTTACGCCATTCTATGTGGCGCGAGGGCGCCGGCCGTGGAGCCCCGGCTATTACACAGCAAAGAAAAAGACTATTTGTTCCGCTATCGACATCGGCGTATTTGTGGACGGGGGTGACTTACCCCCCAAGTATGGCCACCGCATTGACGAGCGTGCTGTGGAATATCCATGGTTGTTTGCACAATTGCCGAATCGCCCCGGAAAGGTGCTTGACGCAGGCTCCGCGCTAAACCACCGCTTCCTTGTCGAACGTGCACCCATAAAGGATGCGCAATTGACCATCATGACGCTTGCACCCGAGAAGCGATGTTTCTGGGATCGCTCGATTTCATACGTGTTCGGGGATCTGAGAAAAACACTTTTTGCGGATGCGGTGTTTGATGTGATCGCCAGCGTCTCGACTATTGAGCACATTGGTCTTGATAACACCATGCTCTACACGGGTGACGCCTCCAAGAAGGAGACTGATGTACATGGCTTCATGCCGGCGGTTGCTGAGTTCAAGCGCGTTCTAAAACCGGGTGGGCTGTGCCTGATTACTGTGCCTTTCGGTCGGCGAGGGGTTCATGGGTGGTATCAGGTGTTTGACTTTGATTTGGTGATGAAAGTGGTTGAAGCTTTTCAGCCTTCCGAATACACCATTGAGTATTTTGGGCATGGCCCGGATGGGTGGCGACGAGCCGAGCCTGAAGAGATCGCTGATGTCGAGTTTTTTGATGTGCACGAGGGCAAATCATTCGGCCCCGACCTTGCTGCGGGCGCCCGCGGTGTTGCTTGTATAAGGCTGGTCGCGTGAATCTTGATTACTGGTTAAGGCGGCTATCTGGCAAGGCGACGTGCGTGTTGGGGCGGGGCGCGAAATTGATGCCATCGGCTCGAATCCGCAATATCGGAAGTGATAGCCAGCATATTAGAATCGGTACCCACTCTATCGTTTCGGGAGAGTTGCTGGTTTTTCCGCATGGCGGAAGCATCTCCGTCGGCGAGTGGTGTTATATCGGTGAAGGCGTTCGAGTATGGTCGGCCGGATCTGTTGACATCGGCGATCGCGTATTAATCTCTCATAACGTCAATATCTTCGATTCACTGACTCACCCTTTGAGTGCGCGGCAGCGTCATGCTCAGTTCAGGGAAATCCTAAAGACAGGGCATCCTCGTTCCATCGATCTCGGTGAGCGACCTGTGACGATAAAGAATGACGTATGGATCGGCGCAAATGCCTGTGTTCTTCGTGGCGTCACGATCGGAGAGGGAGCTGTTGTCGGTGCCGGCTCGGTGGTTACCCATGACATCCAGCCCTACACTATCGTCGCCGGCAACCCTGCGCGGGTGATTCGCGAACTGGGTCCCGATGAGCGCTGATAAGACTTTCTCCAGTTGGGAGGATGCGGTGGCCTGGTTGCGCCTGCAGCCGGGCCAGTCCCAACTGGTTGCCGACTGCTATTACGATGATCCGCTGATCGGGGCAGCGGACCGGTATTGGCATAGCGAGGAATGGCAGGCGGTGCGGGCCGAGTTGGCAGGACGTTCGGGCAGTGCGCTGGATGTCGGCGCAGGACGCGGCATCGCGAGCTATGCCCTGGCCCGGGAGGGATTCTCGGTGACGGCACTGGAACCCGACCCGAGCGGTCTCGTCGGCGCGGGCGCGATCCGCGCGCTGGCTGCCGAGTCGCGCCTGCCGATACAGGTTGTCGAGGAGTTTTCCGAGCGCCTGCCCTTTGCCGATGGATCGTTCGATGTGGTCTTTGCACGTGCAGTACTGCATCACACGCGCGACCTGGAGGCGGCCTGCCGCGAATTCTTCCGAGTGCTCAAACCTGGCGGGCTGTTCCTGGCGATACGCGAGCACGTCATTTCCAGCCCCGGCGATCTGCCCCGCTTCCTCGAGCAGCATCCCTTGCACCGGTTGTATGGCGGGGAGCATGCCTTTCTGTTGAAGCAGTACACCACAGCCCTTGAACGGGCCGGGTTTGCGAAAACGGATGTGATATCGCCATGGCGTAGCCCGATCAATTTTGCTCCCTACAGTCTGGATTCACTGAAGGATGAGCTGGCTCGCCGAGTTGGTCTGCGAATTCCCGCACTCGGCCGCGCAGTGCGTGCTTTGCTCGGTGTCACGGGCGTGTGGTCGTTGACCCGATGGATTCTGGAGCGGGTTGACCATCGTCCAGGCCGCCTGTATTCCTTCGTGGCAGTGAAAGGCTGAATATGGCATCTGCCTGGATTACCGGTGCGCATGGCTTTATTGGACGTTACCTTGCCCGTGGTTTGCAGGCCGGGGGATGTCAGGTCGCTGGCATCGGCCACGGCGCATGGCCCGAGGCCGAGGCGGCGCGGTGGGGACTCTCGTTCTGGTTGAACGGCGAAATATCGGCGAGCAACCTTGGCCAGATGCGTCATTCACTCGGCTTGCCTGACGTGGTTTTTCACCTGGCAGGCGGGTCGTCCGTGGGGGCGGCGATGGCCAACCCGCATGAGGATTTCACCCGGACCGTTGTCTCGACAGCGGAGTTGCTGGAATGGCTGCGCCAGCATTCCCCGGCCACGCGGCTGGTCGCGGTATCCAGTGCGGCGGTCTACGGTTCCGCGCACAGCGGCCCTATCCCCGAAGATGCGGGGGTGTCGCCGTTTTCGCCTTATGGCGCGCATAAACTCATGATGGAGGAACTGTGCCGTTCCTATGCGGCCAATTTCGGCCTGCGGCTTGTGCTGCCTCGCCTGTTCTCGGTGTATGGGGCGGAACTCAAGAAACAACTATTGTGGGATCTGTGCGGCAAGTTTGCAGCAGGCGGAGCGGTTGAACTGGGGGGGACGGGAAACGAGCTGCGCGACTGGACCGATGTGCGCGATGTGGCGAGTGCACTCGATCAGGCGGCACGCCTGGCCAGCGACCAGGCCCCGGTGCTGAACCTTGCCACGGGTGTGGCGACGCCGGTTCGCGAGATTGCCTCCACCGTGGCCTTGCATTGGGGCGGCGCGGAGGCTGCGGCCAGGGTGCGCTTCAGCGGGCGATCGCGTCCGGGCGATCCGTTCAGCCTGGTGGCCAACATTGACCGGATGCGCGCGCAGGGCATCGAGTGCGCCATACCCGTGACTCAGGGGATCGCCGAATATGTGGCCTGGTATCGAGCCCAAGCCGGAGTGGCTTCCTGATGCGCGTGGCATTTACCCTGATCGGGGGCAAGGACTGGACTGGCGGCTACAACTATCTGCTGAATCTTTTGACCGTTCTGGGGCAGTATCAGAAGGAATGCCTGACCCCGGTTTTGTTCGTGGGTGAGGCGTGCAATGCCGACGATGTGTCGTCTTTTGCGGCTATTCCCGGATTGGATCTGGTGCGAACGCCCCTCCTGGACGCCTCCAGGCGCGCCGTTTCGCTGATGCAGGCCATGCTGTGGGGGCGGGATGCTGCGCTGCAGAGCCTGTTTCGGACTCACCGGATTGATGTGGTGTTCGAGTCCGCACAGTTCTTCGGCTGGCGGTTGGGGATGCCTGCGATTGCCTGGATTCCGGACTTTCAACACAAAAAACTGCCGCATCTGTTCTCCCGCAGTGCCTGGTGGAAACGCGAAATCGGATTTCGTGCCCAGGTGTTGGGGGGGCGGACCATCATGCTGAGCAGCGATGATGCGCGGCATGCGTGCGAGCACTATTACCCGTCAACGCGAGGCCGGACACGGACGGTCCGCTTTGCGGTGCCGCCCGGCCCTGGAGTACCTTATGCGGAAGCACGAGAGCTAGCAGATTCCTATGGATTGCCCGAGCACTTTTTCTTTATGCCCAACCAGTTCTGGCGGCACAAGAACCATGGTTTGGTACTGGATGCCTTGAACATTCTGCGGCAACGGGGCAGGCAGGTTGTGGTTGCCGCTTCCGGCAAGCAGGCGGATCCGCGTGCCCCCGGCTACTTTCCCGCTTTTCGCCAAAGACTTGAGCAGGACGGACTGCAAGACATGTTCAGGCTGCTCGGGATGATTCCCTATCCGCACCTGGCGTCATTGATGCGGGCAAGCACCGCGTTGCTCAATCCTTCCTTGTTTGAGGGGTGGAGCACGACGGTTGAGGAAGCCAGGTCGATGGGAACCCCGATGTTGTTGTCTGACCTGGCTGTGCACCGGGAACAGATGGGTGAGGATGCCTTCTATTTCGACCGTCATTCAGCGCAATCCCTGGCCGACGCATTGGACGGATTCGTACCGCTGGACGAATCGCAGCGCGCGCTTCGTGCCGAGGCAGCACGGGAAGCCGCGCTTCAGCGCGTTGAGCGATTCGCCCGGGATTTCGCTGATATTGCCGGGCATTGCCAGCCCGGATGCGGGCGGTCATGAAGATCAGCATCATCACGGTTGCATTCAATGCCGCTCACACCATTGCCGATGCGCTTGAATCGGTTGCGGTACAAACGCATCCGGACATTGAGCATATCGTGGTGGATGGCGCGTCGACGGACGGCACGCTGGATGTCGTCAAGCGCCATGGCAAGCGTGTGGCCCGACTGGTTTCAGAACCGGACCAGGGGATTTACGATGCGATGAACAAAGGCCTTCTGCTGGCGACAGGGGAGGCCATCGGTTTTCTCAATGCCGATGACGTGTATGCCGATACGGGGGTGCTGGAGCGGGTGTCCGCGAGCATGGAAGCGGAGAAACTCGACGCCCTGTTTGGTGATGCCGAGTTTGTCAGCCCCGCTCGACCCGACCGCCCCCTACGTCGCTACCGCTCGAAACGATTCCATCCCGAGCGCATTGCATGGGGATGGATGCCTGCACATCCGGCGCTTTTTCTGAGACGCCAGATGTATGAACGTTTCGGCAGTTTTCGGACCGATTACCGGATTGCCGGGGATTTCGAACTGGTGGCGCGCATGTTCCATGGCGGGACGCTGAGCTATCGCCACGTCCCGGAAGTGCTGGTGCGGATGCGAACCGGCGGCGTCAGCACAGGGGGATGGCGCAATACCATCCTGCTCAATCGGGAGGTGTTGCGGGCCTGCCGGGAGAACGGCATCCCCACCAGCCTGCCGAAAATCCTTTCGAAATATCCGGCCAAGCTGCTCGAGTTTCTGCACAGATGAAGGTTCTGGTTTCGGGCGCCAGTGGCTTTGTCGGCCGCGCGTTGTGCGGTCATCTGCATACGCATGGACACGCCGCGATCCCTGCCGTGCGGCGTGCGTCTGGCCTTGCGGGAGAGGTTGTCGTGGGTGACATGAACGGCACGAACGACTGGATGGCCGCGCTGGACGGCTGCGAGGCAGTCGTGCATCTCGCAGCACGGGTCCATGTAATGAACGATGGGGCACAGGATCAGCTGGCGCTTTACCGTGCAACTAACACCGAAGCCACGCTTAATCTTGCCCGCCAAGCGGCGCAAGCCGGGGTGAGGCGCTTCGTTTTCATCAGCACCATCAAGGTCAACGGCGAGGGGCGCGATGCGCCGTATCGTGAAACCGATGCGCCGGCACCTGAGGATGCCTATGCGATATCCAAGTGGGAAGCCGAACAGGGCTTGCTCCGAATCGCGCAGGATACCGGGCTGGAGCTTGTCATCCTGCGCCCGCCGCTGGTGTATGGGCCGGGGGTGAAAGCGAATTTCCTGCGTTTGATGCAGTGGGTTCAAAAGGGCTGGCCCCTGCCGCTGGCGGCGATCCGCAATCGCCGCAGCCTGCTGTATCTGGGCAACTTCGTCGATGCGATCCGGTTGTGTGTCGAGCACCCGGCTGCTGCAGGGCAGACTTTTTTGCTGGACGACGGCGAGGCGGTTTCGACGCCTGAGCTGATACGCGCGGTGGCGCAAGCAATGGAGCGGCCGGCGCGTCTGCTGGGAGTGCCGGTCAGGGTGCTGGAATTCATGGGGGCGCTTCTGGGCAAGCGTGCGGCAGTGGCGCGGCTGACAGGTTCGCTGTGGGTCGATAGTTCGTTCATCCGGTCGCGTCTGAACTGGACACCGCCTTATTCAATGGAAGCAGGGCTGGCTGCAACAGTGGATTCCTCAAAATGAAGTGGCTTGCCGTCATTTCTGCTTTCGTCATCTGCTGGCTGGTGCTGGCCTGGCTTCTGTGGCGCGGTCGCCTGCCGATGGACCATCCCAACGAACGTTCGCTGCATGCGACGCCGACGCCGCGCATCGGTGGGCTGGGCATCATGGCCGGGGTGGCTGTGGCCAGCGCATGGCTGGCCGGCGGGATGTTGCTGCCGGTGATGTTGGCAGCGTTTGCCCTGGCCGCGGTGTCGGTGCTGGACGATGTGCGGGGCCTGCCGGTGGCACTGCGCTTCCTGGCGCATTTTGTTGCGGCGGCTGCGTGCCTGCTGGCGCTGGGCTTGAGCGGCTGGGCGCTGGTCGGGGCGACCCTGGCCGTGGTCTGGATGACCAATCTCTTCAATTTCATGGACGGCTCGGACGGGCTGGCGGGGGGCATGGCCGCCATCGGATTCGGCGCGCTGGCGCTGGCAGCGTGGTTGGGCGGTGCGCCGGCGCTGGCTGCATTCTGTGCGTCGATTGCGGCGGCGGCGCTGGCCTTCCTGCGCTTCAACTTTCCACCCGCGCGGGTGTTCATGGGGGATGCGGGATCGATCCCACTGGGATTTCTGGCTGCCGCGCTCGGCATCCTGGGCGCCATGCAGGAAGTGTGGCCCTGGTTGTTTCCGCTGCTGGTGTTTTCGCCGTTCATTGTGGATGCCAGCGTGACGCTGGGCCGGCGCGCGCTGCGCGGTGAGAAAATCTGGCAGGCGCATCGGTCCCATTACTATCAGCGCGTGGTATTGCTGGGTGCGTCGCATCGCCAGCTGGCGATAGCCGCCTATGCGTTGATGCTGGCGATGGCTGCGCTGGGATTCGCGCAACTGATTTTGCCGCAACATGTTGCGTGGCTGCTTATACTGTCGGCCGCAACTTACCTGCTGATTTTTCTCGCTATCGATTTTCGTTGGGATCAATCCCGCAATGAACATTAATCCCCGCACCCTCGCCATCATCCTGCACGACATTCTGGCGGCGGCTTTTGCTTGGATGGGGGCGTACTGGCTGCGTTTCAATCTGGCGGTGCCGCCCGAGTATCAGATGGCAGCACTGTCCACGTTGGCTTGGGTGGTGCCGCTGCAGGCCGTGGTGTTCTGGCGTTTTGGCTTGTATCGCGGCATCTGGCGCTTTGCCAGCCTGCCCGATCTCAAACGCATTGTGATGGCCGTCGGGCTGGCGGCGCTGCTGATTCCCGTGGCATTGATTCTGTTCCGCGTCAGCGCAGTGGTGCCGCGTTCGGTGCTGATTCTCGATCCGCTGCTGCTGGTTGTCCTGATGGGCGGCAGCCGCCTCGCCTATCGCGCGTGGAAGGAGCATCGCCTGTCCAGCGTGCTGCATCCTGACAGCAAGCCGGTGCTGGTGGCCGGCGCCGGCTCGGCGGCGGATTTCCTGCTGCGCGAGCTGGCGCGCAATCCGGCGGGGTTCCATGTGGTGGGCTTGCTGGACGACAGCCGCGACAAGCAGGGGCGTCTGGTGCAGGGGATCCCGGTGCTGGGTGCGCTGGATGATGCCGCGGCGGTGGCAAAAAAAATGGAGGTGGACGATATCGTGCTGGCGCTGCCGTCGGCCGCTCACGAGGTGCGCAAGCGCATCACCCAGGCCTGCGCCGAAGTCGGGCTGAATGTGATGACGATCCCGTCGCTCGAAGACCTGGTGTCGGGTCGGGTGTCGGTATCCAGCCTGCGCCGAATCGAGCTCGATGACCTGCTGGGGCGCGACCCGGTACAGCTCGACGACAGCGGCCTGCATCAGCTGCTGACCGGCCAAGTGGTGATGGTGACGGGAGCGGGCGGGTCGATCGGTTCGGAATTGTGCCGCCAGATAGCCCGCTTTACGCCTGCGAGGCTGGTGCTGTTCGAGCAGTCCGAACTGGCGCTGTATGCGATGGAACAGGAATTGCCGCAGCGTTTCCCCAATCTGGCCATTGCCCCGGTGATCGGCGACGCGAAGAACGCCGCCTGGGTGAATCAGGTCATGTCCGAATATCGTCCCGCGGTGGTGTTCCACGCAGCCGCCTACAAGCATGTTCCGCTGATGGAGAATGGCAACGCCTGGGAGGCTGTGCGCAACAACGTGCTCGGCACCCAGGTGGTGGCAGCGGCTGCGCAGACACATGGAGTGGCCAAGTTCGTGATGATCTCCACCGACAAGGCGGTCAACCCGACCAATGTCATGGGCGCGACCAAGCGCTTGGCCGAGATGGCCTGCCAGGCGATGCAGCAGCGCCAGCCTGACCAACAACCCGGCGGCACGCGCTTCGTGTCGGTGCGCTTCGGCAACGTGCTCGGCTCGTCGGGTAGCGTGATCCCCAAGTTCCAGAAGCAGATCGAGGCGGGCGGGCCGGTGACGGTGACGCATCCCGAAATCACGCGCTTTTTTATGTCGATTCCCGAGGCCGCTCAACTGGTGCTGCAGGCCGGCATGATGGGCGAAGGCGGCGAAATCTTCGTGCTGGACATGGGCGAGCCGGTCAGGATTGCCGATCTGGCCCGGCTCATGATCCGGCTGTCGGGCGCGGACGCAGACCGTATCCGCATCGAATATACCGGTCTGCGTCCGGGCGAAAAGCTCTACGAGGAACTGCTAGCCGACGACGAGTCCACGCTGCCCACGCCGCACCCCAAGCTGAGGGTGGCGAAGGCGCGTGCGGGCGACGTCGGTTGGCATGGCGAATGCCTGGACTGGCTGGCACTGGCTGGCTTTCAGGATGAGGCTTCGGTCAAGCGCCAGTTGAAAATGTGGGTGCCGGAATACCAGCCGGACCCGATACGCGCGTAGGGTTTTTCAGCCAATCAAACTTATAATCAACCTGCTCCGGGTCCGATCCGGAGCCTCGTCGAATACAGGCTCAAGCGAAAGACACCCCCAACGGTGCTGCATCCCCCGGTAACCCAAGCGTATCGTATGCGCTCACGACATGACTAAATCCAGGATCCTCGGCTGGACGCTGCTGGCCTTCATCATTTACTGCACGCTGGGCGCAGTCGTCTATAGCGCAAGCCTGCTGGCGCTGCAGAAGGGCGTGCGGCTCGATGTGCCCTGGTTCCAGTCCACGCAAAAATCGCTTTACCGGCGAGGCATGGTCAACGTCAACAGCTGGCTTGGCATCCCCGGCTGCATTACCCCGGACCCCGACCTGATCTACAAGCCGACCAACGGCACCTGCAAATTCGACGACATCGAATTCAAGACCACCCTGACCTTTACGGATGAGGGCCGCAGCACGGGCGTCAAGCCCGAGGGAACCGGGATTGCCGTCATCGGCGACTCACACGCGATGGGCTGGGGCGTGAACGATCTCGAAACGTTTTCTGCCCATTTGCAAGCCCTGAGCGGGCGCCCGGTGTACAACCTTGGCGTGGCGAGTTACGGCACCGCCCGGGAACTGGTCCGGCTGGAAAAGTCCGGCGTGCTGAACAAGGTCGACACCGTCATCATTCAGTACTGCAACAACGATTTGAACGAAAATCGCGGGTTCGACAAGGCATCGAAACAGGAATTGCACGACAAGGTGTTCGGCGCCGCCGCGAAAGGCTCGCCGCAGCCCAGCCCGCTTGCGCGCATCGTCAAGGGCTATGGCCTCGCATTGGCGGCGCCCTTCCGTTCGCTGTCCGAAAGCCTGCGCCGCAAGAATTTCACGCCCCATTACGCGCCGTTGATGCAGGCCATCGGCCAGCATGGCGACATGCTGAAAGGCAAGCGCGTCATTGTTTTTTACAGCAATCCCTATGGCATGAAGTACCGCAATTTTCCGTCCGGGCCGGATGCCGGCATGCCCAATGTGAATTTTTTCGACGTCGGTCTTGACCGATCCGATCACCGTAAACTGGACAACCACATGACGCCGGAGGGCCATCGCAAGGCCGCCGAGCGCCTGTTCGGGCATCTGCAGGCCAGCCCGTCCAGATATTAAGGAGGCCCCGAACAATTCCACATTTGTCATTCCGGCGAAAGCCGGAATCCAGTGCAATCAAGCACCTGGATCCCGGCTTTCACCCGCAAGGGGTAGGCCGTTGTTGTAAACCGCTAAGGAGACGCTGATTAATTCGATATGGCCGTCATTGCGAGCGCAGCGCGGCAATCCAGTGCATTGATTAAGCAGGCATTTCTGGATCGCCACGTCGCGTCGCTCCTCGCGATGACGAATAAATCAGTGCTTCCCTAAAGCTGTAACAACCACGCACCGCCGGGGGGACGACTTGTTCAGAACTTCCTTAAGCGCCCACTGATGATTGAGCAATCCATGCAAACCCATGAAGACCTGAGCAGAGCCCAAACCGTCAAGAAGAGTTCGGACCGGTTTTTCGGCCTGACTTTTTTTGCCGTATTCCTGATCATCGCGCTCTTGCCGCTGCTGTCGCGGGGATCGATCCAGCCGGTTGCGCTCGGCCTCGCGCTGGCATTCCTGGCCGTATCCCTGATCGCGCCCGCGTGGCTGGCCCCGCTCAACCGGCTCTGGCTGAAATTCGGCGAACTGCTGCACCGCATCACCAGCCCGATCATCCTGGGGATCATGTTCTTCGGCGTCATCACGCCGGTCGGATGGCTCATGCGCCGGGCGGGCAAGGATCTGCTGCGCATGAAATTCGACCGTGAAGCCCCAAGCTACTGGATCAAGCGCGAACCGCCCGGTCCCGACAAAACCAGCCTGAAAAGACAATTCTAGGAGAACCTCCATGTCCATCTTCCGCGAACTCTGGGAATTCATGCGCGTGCGCAAGAAATTCTGGCTGCTGCCCATCGTCATCATCATGGTGCTGCTGGGCGGCCTCTTGGTGCTGGCGCAGGGCTCCGCCATCGCGCCGTTCATCTACACCCTGTTCTGACCCGGCCGCGCCATGTATACCCTGGGCCTGTCCGCCTACTACCACGACAGCGCGGCTGCCCTGCTGAAGGACGGCGAGATCGTCGCTGCCGCGCAGGAAGAGCGCTTCTCGCGCAAGAAGCACGATGCCCGTTTCCCGGTCAACGCTGTTAACTATTGTTTGGCCGAAGCAGGTATTACGCTTGCCGAGGTGGGCCAGGTCGCGTTCTACGACAAGCCCTTCCTCAAGTTCGAGCGCCTGCTTGAAACCTACCACGCCTTTGCGCCGCGGGGCTTCAAGTCGTTCCGCATGGCCATGCCGCTGTGGCTGCGCGAGAAACTGTTCCAGAAAGACCTGCTGGCGAAGGAGCTGAAGGCGCTCGAACCCGGGGTGAACTGGCTCGACCGCCTGCTGTTTTCCGAACACCACCTGAGCCACGCCGCCAGCGCCTTTTTCCCGTCGCCGTTCGACGAGGCCCTGGTGCTGACCATGGACGGCGTGGGCGAATGGACCACCACCTCCGCCGCCATCGGCCGCGGCAACCGCCTGGAAATCTTCAAGGAAATCCATTTCCCCCACTCGCTCGGTCTGCTCTACTCGGCCTTCACCTATTACCTGGGTTTCAAGGTCAATTCGGGCGAGTACAAGGTGATGGGGCTCGCGCCCTACGGCGAGCCGAAGTACGCGCAGACCATCCTCGATCACCTGGTCGATCTCAAGCCCGATGGCTCCTACCGGCTGGACCAGTCGTACTTCGACTACTGCACCGGTCTGACCATGACCAATGCCAAGTTCGACGCGCTGTTCGGCGCACCGCCGCGCAAGCCGGACGACCCGCTGACCCAGCGCGAGATGGACCTGGCCGCGTCGGTGCAGGCCGTCACCGAAGAGGCGGTGCTGAGGATGACCCGTGCGCTGCGCGAGGAAACCGGCCTGGAAAACCTCTGCCTCGCCGGCGGCGTCGCGCTCAACTGCGTGGCCAACGGCAAGGTGCTGCGCGACGGAAAGTTCAAGCAGGTGTGGGTGCAGCCCGCGGCGGGCGACGCCGGCGGCGCACTGGGCGCGGCATTGGCTGCGCATCACCTGTACCGCGACCAGCCGCGGACGCCCCGTTCCGGGCAGGACAGCATGCAGGGTTCCTACCTGGGGCCGCTGTATGCCCAGGCCGATATCGAGGCGCGGCTGTCTGCGGCGGGCGCGAAATTCAGTGTGCTGCCCGATACCGAGCTGATCGATCGCACCGCGAGCCTGCTCGCCAGCGAAAACGTGGTCGGCTGGTTTCAGGGCCGCATGGAATTTGGCCCGCGCGCCCTCGGCGGCCGCTCCATCCTGGGCGACCCGCGTTCAGCCAAAATGCAGTCGGTGCTCAACCTCAAGATCAAGTACCGCGAATCCTTCCGGCCATTCGCGCCGTCCGTGCTGCGCGAACACGTCGCCGAATGGTTCGAGCTGGACCAGGACAGCCCGTACATGCTCATGGTCGCGGATGTGGCGCGCCAGCATCGCCTCGACGCTGCGGGCGCAGACAAGGGCCTGTTCGGCATCGAAAAACTCAAGGTGCCGCGCTCGACCATTCCCGCCGTCACCCACGTCGATTATTCCGCCCGCATCCAGACCGTGCACGCGGAGACCAATCCGCGCTACCACGCGCTGATCTCGAGCTTTCACGAAAAAACCGGCTGCCCGGTGCTGATCAACACCAGCTTCAACGTGCGCGGCGAGCCCATCGTCTGCACGCCCGAAGATGCGTTCCGCTGCCTGATGGGGACCGGGATGGATGCGCTGGTGATCGGCAACTGCGTGCTGATGAAAGCGGATCAGGACCCGGGCTTGAAGCTGGATTACAAGAACGCGTTCGATCTCGACTGAGGCTTTGCAAGCCCTCCGCCTCCGGCGCAGGCCCACTGCTGTCCGGAATCAACTTCGCCCCTGAATTGCCAAGTGGTGTCCGCATTTGTCGGGCCGCCAGCCCATCTTGTAGGAGCGGCGCCCTCGCCGCGATTTTCGTGCCGATGCAATCTCCACGGCATCGGGCCGGGGGCGGCCCTCCTACATCTCGCCATGCGTCCACGACGTGATTGTCGCCGCGATGTCTCAGGCTCGCCGGAATGATGGGCTAAGGGCTTATTTTGGAAATCCATCCTTGGCGGCAGTTTAGTGCCGGCGAACCAGATGAACGGCCAGCGCGCGCGCCTTCCCATACACGTCCCGCAAGCCATGCGACACGCTCTTCTTCCGCAAGGCGTGGCGCGAGTAAATCACACCGTGGTCGCCCGCTTGCGTTGCGGCGTGATGACGCTTTTCGATCTCGCGTGAAATGACGGCAAAGAAGTTGTGCTCGAACAGCACGCGGCGTCGGGCTTCCAGGATGGCGGGCAGGCGTTTCTCGTATTCCCCGTCCGTGATGGCCTGACGAATGATGCGCGCCGCACCGGCGGGATCCTTGATGTCGATGGGGATGAAACTCTCCGCCGGAAAATAGTCTGCGGCATTGGTGCAGCCTGCATAGAAGGGCAGGGTGCACCCCAGAAAGGCATCGGCCAGCTTTTCCGTCCAGTGGTGCGGGCCGATGTAGTTCTCGATCGCCACGGAATAGCGGTATGCGTCCAGCGCCTCGGCCTTGTCGTCCAGCGGGCGGGCGCCGCGGCCATAGACGTGCATCTCGGGCATAAGCCGCATCAGGTTCCGCATGAAGTTGAAGCGCTGATGATGCAGGGTGTGCCGCATCCGCTTGGGCGAAAACACCATGGACAGATCGTGGCTCTTGTCCAGCGGCGGGTGCGCGGCCATGTCGTCGAAGGGAATGATGTGCTCGCGTCCCACCCCATAGAACCAGTGCAGTCCCGCCTGGGAATAGATCCTGTCGGGGTGGGGCAGGGCCCATGCCTCCTGGCTCGTGATGACGCAGCTGAACTGGCTCACGTAGGTGTTGCCGAAGTGTTTGATCGAGGAGGGCTCGCTGGTCGTGAGCAGGGTGTGCGAAGCGGGGCAGGCCAGCTTTTCGTGACGATGCTTGCGCGCCTCGCCATGCTTGGCAGGCAGGTCGTCATACACGACCAGCCAGTCGTAATCGCTGTCCTCGGGGTCGAAGCTGAACTGGCAATTTCCCCATTCCGGAATGTTGCCGGGCAACTGGTGCCGCAGGACGGGCGTGGGTATCGTCGCCATGACCTTGACGCGGATTTTGGGGGGCGTGGCGGGAGCCTGGTTTTTCATGTTCGTGGGGCAGGGCGGTGCCTGAATGCTTTTATAATGAGGCGACTTTTTACATCACAGGATGAACGGGCGGGCGCTCCCTGGGAGGGTCGACGGTGTTCCTGCTTGATTGTCCCGACGGAAGGAATTTCCAGCCTTGGCTGAAATACGATTTTCGATTGTCATTGTCCATCGTAATGGCGCGCACATGCTATTGAAGGCCCTGGCGTCCCTGACGCGGGCCGTCGGCGGCGATGACGAAATCATTCTTGTCGATAACGGTAGCACAGATGCGTCTGTGAAGCAGGTGAGGGCGGCCTACCCCGCTGTTGTCGTGGTCGAGAATGGTTGCAACAACGGCTTTGCCCGGGCCTGCAATCAGGGCCTGGCAGCGGCACGGGGACAGTATGTGCTGTTCCTGAACAATGATGCCTTCCTGCCGCCCGATGCACTGGACTGCTTTGCCGAGGACTTTGCATCCTTCCCCAAGGCGGCATTGATCGGTGGGCAACTGGTCGGTGAGGATGGCGTGCCGCAGCGCTCTGCAGGCGTGGCCCCCACTTTTCTGTCCGAGCTGGGACTGGTGCGCCGCAGGCAGCCCGATGTTTCCGTTTCCCCGGAGCCTGTCGAGGTCGAAACGCTGGTGGGCGCGTGCATGGCATTCCGCCGCGCGTTGGCGGATACGGCAGGACGGCTGGACGAGGACTTCTTCTTTTATTTCGAGGAAACTGAGTGGTGCGTCCGCCTGCGAAGACAGGGGTGGCAGGTCCTGATCGACCCCCGTGTCCGCGTCACGCACCTCAAGGGGGCCAGCACCCGCGCCATCCGGCGTGATGCGCAGGTCGAGATGTTCCGCTCCCGTCTGCTGTATTACTGGAAAACGATGCCCCCGATGCTGGCGATTCCGCTGTCAGTCTGGCGGGTGCTACGCTTGCTGATGAACACCGCATCCTATTTGCTGATGGGGGCGCTCACCCTGGGGCTGCTCGGGAAGGTGCGCACCAAGCTCATGGTTTATCTGACCCAGCTGGCCTGGCTGCTCAGCGGCTGTCCTGCGCGCTGGGGCCTGCCCGACAAATGCACCCGGCAGCCGTAATCGATCCAAGGTATATGGAAAAACTGCCCATCTCCGTTTTCATCATCGCCAAGAACGAGGCCGACAGGATTCCGGTCGTCATCCGGGCGGTACGCGACTGGGTGGACGAGGTCATCGTCATCGACAGCGGGAGCAGCGACGATACGGTGGCCGTCAGCGAGTCGCTGGGCGCGCGGGTCGTGTTCAACGAATGGCGCGGCTATGGCCCGCAAAAAGTGTTCGGCGAATCCCTGTGCCGGAACGAGTGGCTGCTCAACCTCGATGCCGACGAGGAAATCTCGCCTCAGCTCGGCGCCGAAATCCGCGCGCTGTTCGGGCAGGGCGAGCCGGCCTGTTCGGCCTATACCCTGCCCATCCTGCCGCTGTATCCGTTCCAGCAGACGGGCCATCCGTGGACGGCCTTCCACCACCCCGTGCGCCTGTATCGAAAGAGCCAGGCGGGCTTCAAGGACGAGCTCGTGCATGATTCCGTCGTGGTGCGGGAAGGCACGGTTGGACACCTGCATGGCATGGTCCTGCATCGTTCGTTCAGATCGCTTGCGCACCATGTCGAGAAGGTGAACGGATACTCCAGCGCCCAGGCCGAGGTGCTGGCCTCGCGGGGCCGCGATCCCGGCCTGCTGGCCTTGTTGCTGGTGCCGGCCCTGGCCTTCTTCAAGCAATACATCCTTCGCCGCGAATTCGTGAATGGAATCGACGGCATCGTGGTCAGCCACATGTATGCCTTCCAGCGCTTCATTCGCCTGGCCAAGACGCGCGAAAGACAGCGCCTGTTGCGGCAAGGGAAATAATGCCCAGCGTTCTATGGTGGGGGCGCTTTGATCCCGGCTATTCGCGCAATCGCATTCTGCGCAAATTGTTGCCCGGGCTGGGCTGGAACATCGTCGACTTTCACCCGCGCTTCAGCCCGCTGGGCGACCTCGAAGCCCGGCTCAAACGAATAGGCCGGCCGGATATCGTCTGGGTGCCGTGCTTCAGGCAGCGCGATCTTGCTGCGGCCAGTCGCTGGGCAAGACGCCACGGCGTCCCCCTGCTGTTCGACCCGCTGATCTCCGCCTACGACAAGCAGATTTTCGAACGGAAGAAATACGCGCCGCAAAGCAGGCAGGCCAGGCGGCTGCTGCGATGGGAGCGTGCCCTGTTCCAGCGGGCCGACGTGCTGCTTGCGGACACGCAAGCCCATGCAGACTATTTCTCCGCAGCGTTTGAGGTCTCGCCGGACCGAATCAAGGTGGTTTACGTGGGGGCGGAAGTGCCATTGTTCCATCCGGCGCCGATGCCTGATCACGCGGACGGGAGCCCGCTCGAAGTGCTTTTCTACGGGAGCTTCATCGAACTGCAGGCGCCGCAGATCATTGTCGAAGCGGCCCGGGTTTATCACGGCCCGCCCGTGCGCTGGACCCTGCTGGGCAAGGGCCCCCTGCGTGCCGAGTGCGAGCGCTTGGCTCGCGGGCTCGACCACGTCCACTTCGAAAACCCGGTCCCGTATGAAGCGCTGCCTGCCCGCATTCACAAGGCCGATATATTGCTTGGCGTGTTCGATGCAGGGGCAAAGGCCGGGCGGGTGATCCCGAACAAGGTGTTTCAGGCACTGGCGTGCGGCAGGCCGGTGGTCACGAGACAGTCGGCGGCGTATCCGCCCTTGGCGGCCAATGGCACGGATGCGGGGCTGCACTGGGTCGAGCCCGGGAACCCCGGCGATTTGGCAAAAGTGGTTGCGCAGCTGGCGCTGCGGCTTTCAGCGGAATCCGACCTTGGGCGGCAGGCCTCCACGCTTTATCTGGAGGCCTTTTCCGACGCGGTCATCACCGGGCAGCTGCAGGCGGCGCTGGCATCGCCCCGGATTTTGCGCGGCAGTTAAACGACAGGGCTGCCGCGGGTGGATCGAGGCGCGTAGCCTAGGGAAACGCTGATTAATTCGAAATGGCCGTCATTGCGAGCGCAGCGCGGCAATCCAGCGCATTGATCAAGCAGGCATTTCTGGATTGCCACGTCACTGCGCTCCTCGCAATGACGAATTTATCAGCGTTAACCTAGGCTTCGGGCACGCGCAGCAGGCCGATTCCGAATCCGCACTGATTGGGGTCCGCAACGAATTCCTGCACGTCTGCACCGACCTTGACCCGCTTCCAGAAGGGATAGACCTGATTGGTCGGCAAGGGCTGTTTTTCGACGATGTCATGGAACGCGATGAGGCCGCCCGGACGCACGAATTCCTTGTAGTCGTTGTAGTCCGCTTCCACGCCGGATTCTGTATGGTCGCCGTCGATGAACATGAAGTCGGCCTTTTCTCCGTTCAGTTCCTGGGCCAGTCGCGCCTTGAAGCTTGCCTCGTGCGAGTTGCCCGTAAGCAGCGTGACCTTGCAGTTCGATCCCGGCGGCGGGAATTGGCTGAACAGGGGACGTTGCAAGCGCATGTCGTTCAGGTCGCAGGTGATGACGCGCTGGGATGCCAGATAGGACCAGATCAGCGATGTGCCGCCGCGTGCGGTGCCGATCTCGACGATGATTTTTGGCTTGATCGCCTGCACCGCCTTCGCCAATTGCGTGATTTCAGTCGGAATCTGCAGGGTCTTGACGGTCATGTAACCGCCGCCGCCGAAATTCATCGCCCAGTCGACCACTTCTTCCAGCGAGCGTGGCTTCGAGTGATATTCCTTCAGGCGACGGTGGGCATACAGGCTGTTGAAGGGCTGGCGCAGCTGGCGGCTCAGGGTTTTAAGAAATCCGGACATGATGTGGGCTCGTTTATCGGTTGGTGAAGAAACTTGGGTATTCAGGTCTTTCTGGGCTGGAGCGCGGTTACAAGTCCGCACAGCAATAGCAGCACGATCGGGAACCACCAGGCCCGGTATAAAACGGGTTGTGACTGGATCGGAAAAGCGATTACGGCGAGCGAGGCTGCATAGGGCGCGGCCTGGGCACGCCGGCCGGCCGGCGCCTGAAAAAACCATTTAATAACCAAAGTGACGGATATAAGCAAGCCCGCCAATCCAATCAACCCGGATTCCGCGGCAATGGAAACATACATCTGGTGGGCGTGATAGACGCCGCCTTCATAGCCGCCGCCGCTCCTGAAGGGGTCTTCCGGGCGCAGCGCATAGTGGTCGTAGGCATCGGCAAAGGCCCCCGCGCCAATCCCGGTCAGCGGCCTGTCCCTGATCATCTCGCCTGCGGTGTCCCAAATGATCATGCGCCCGCTGAGGATGTGGTCCAGTTTCTGGAACAGGGTCTGCTTTTCGGCGCTGCCATTGAATTGCTGGAACTTGGATGCCGTGGTGTCCGATTGGCCTACGGCGGCGGCGACTGCAACAAGCAGCGCCAGAACAATCAAAGCCCGGTGCAGCCAGCCAAACCGGGGCATGAGCGTCGCGATGGCCAGCAGATAGAAGAGGATGTTGCTTCGCGCGCCGCTCATGCCCGCAACAAATCCGATCAGCGCGATGATCGCAATGGCTGCCACAGGGTGTTCCTTCGCCATGCGCCACAGCATGATGGGCATCAACACCGTCAGAAAAAGCGCAAAGTGCAGGTTGTCCGCGAAGGGCCCCATTATCCGGCCATCGCTTCCCATGGGAATTCCCAGCACGTCGTAGCCAAAAACATATTGAATCAGGCCGTCGCCCAGCCAGACCATCAACACTATCGCCAGCCAGCGCTGCATCCAGGCATGGTCAGCCTCTATTTTAAGACCTTGCATGAGCGCAAGTCCGACAACAAAAAACAGCATTAAAACCAAGGCCACCTTGGCGGATCCGTTTGGATTGAATGATCCGGGGATTGAAATGAGTATGGGGGTCAGCAGCAGAAGGAAAATGATGCCTAAGCGTTGTACGGATTGATCGCTCCAGTCGATCCGCTTTTTGAACAGAAGCCACCCGCCCAGCAGAAGAAGCAGAAATGAAGGAAATCGTGCGCCACCTGTGAAGGGCTGCCAGGCCAGGAGCATGAGCCCCAGGAATCTGGATGTGAGCTCGGGGGTGATGCGGGTTCGGATGAAATTCGTCATAAGTGTTCAGTGCGGTGCAGGGCGTGTGTTCCGCCGTGAGTGGGGCTGCTTGATGGGCGTCCGGGTTTATCTGGAGCGGGGGGCGCGGGCAAGCTCGGAATACACGTCGAGGGTGGCGGTCAGCATGCGCTCCAGGGTGAAGGGGTTCTGTTTGGGTACGTCGGGCGGGGCTTCCAGCCAACTCAGGGTTTTCCGGGCAGCCTGCTGGACATCGCCAACGGGAATGGCGCCCTCGGGCAGTATGGCCGCCAGCTGTTCCTTCACCCCGCCGTGGTCATAGGCTATCAGCGGCTTACCCAAGCTGAGCGCCTCCAGGCTGACCCTGCCGAAGGCTTCGGGCTCGCGCGAGAGCGAATACACGATGTCGCTGATGGCCATGATTTCCCGAAGATCCGAGCGATGGCTGATGAAGCTGAGATGCTGCCTCACGCCGCGCTGTTCGCTTCGTGCTTCCAGTTCGGCCATGAATGCCCGCTTTCTTGGGTGGGTTTCGCCCACGATCAGGCCATGGACATCCGGCCGCGTCCTGATGACCTGTTCGAGCATGTCGATAAAGTCGGTCTGCCCTTTCCAGCGGGTCAGGCGAGCGGGCAGCAGCAGAATTTTCCTGCCCGCCAATTCGGGATGTTCCTGCTGCCAGAGGCTTGTCCAGTCAGGCGGGGGCACATAACCCGATGGAAACTGTTCGGGATCGACGCCGCGGTAGATCAGGCGAACCTTTTCCTGCGAGACCTTCGGGTAATTCCTGACGATGTAGTTGACGATCATTTTTGAAATGGCGATGACGCGCTCGCCCCTGGTCATGACCGCACTGTAAGCGCTGACCGAATAGGGGCCATGCACCGTGGTGACGAAGCGCGGGCGCGTGGCCGGATCCATGCCGCGCCAAGCCAGATATGCGATCCAGGCGGGCACGCGCGAGCGCGCGTGGATGATGTCCACCTTCTGCGCCTGCAAAAACCTCCGCAGCTTGCCGACGAGCAGCAGCGTTCTGAAGGATTTTTTGCCGATCGGCCAGGCGAAGTGCTCGGCACCCGATGCCACGAGCGGCGCGACGAGGCGTCCGCCTGCCGACATCACCAGCGCACGGTGGCCGTGATCGACCAGGGCTTGCGCCACTTCGAGCGTGCCGCGCTCGACGCCGCCGGATTGAAGCGCGGGGAGCAGTTGCAGGACGGTCAGTTTATTTTTTTCAGCCATTGGTAGACATTATTCATTTGGCTTGTTGAAGTTAGATGTGTCGTCATTCCGGCGAAGGCCGGAATCCAGTTTGGTTGGCTGGACTCCGGCCTTCGCCGGAGTGACGACGGCAAGGGTGTTCTTGTTGAAATAGGCCCCAAGTATCCAGTCGGCACAGCGGTCGGCCTCGGCCAGCGGGTGCAGGTTGGGGTGCAGTGTGCCGTGGGCGCACCAGTTCGCAAAGCGGGTGATGCGCCGCGCGTCGGCCAGATGCGCGATCGCCCGGCCGACGCGGCTTTTCGGATTGACCGGCAGGTCGAACACGCCGACCGTAGCGCCTGCCGTCAAGGCCTCGAACACCATCGAGGCGCTGTCGGGCGACACCCACACCGTGCCGCATCGGGCGAACTGGGCGGGCAGCCAGTCGGGCGACGTGGCGGTATGGGGGACGATGCTCAAATTGGGATACTGCGGCAGCAGCGCCAGAAAATCCGCCGGGGTGCGGCGCGAGGTGGTCAGCGTCCACTGCGTATCGGGCGTGCGCGCAAGAATGCTCTTGATCTGCACCTGGATGGCGTCGCTGTCCCATTCGAAATGCTTGGATGCGCCGCCGATCAGGATCAGGCCAAGGCTCGAATCGTGGGTCGCGGCCGGGCGGATGCGGTTCAGCGCCCCTTCGGTCACCAGCGTATGCGCATCCGCTGCCACGTCATCGTGCCGGGGCAGGACGCACAGATCGAACCAGCGGCGGGGCAGGCTCGGCTTCATCAGCACCACGGTTTTTCCTCCGCATGCGCGCCGAGCGGCCAGCAGCGTCCAATGCGTGGCGTGCCCCGCGCCCACGATCAGATCGGGTTTTGGAAGCGGGTTGTCCAGCGCAAATTCACGCGAGCGCTGGTTGATCCCGTCATCGCGAGGCCCGAAGGGCTGTGGCGATCCAGAAGTTGCCGGATTCGCGAGCGCCCTGGATTGCGTCTTTTCGCTCGCAATGACAAAGGGAAAAGGATTTGGCATTGTCTTCAGCAGCAGCGCCAGCCAGGCGCGCCAGGCCGGCAGGGCGGGAAGGGTAACGATCTCGGCGGGGGTGGCGCGCGCCAGCGCCTCGGCCAGGCCCCGCGACTGGTTCAGGTGCCCCGGCTTGCCGTCGCTGACGATCCAGACGACAAGCGGCAATCGCATCCCGGCCGATTCAGACAAAGAACCGCCCCGTATCCTGGCAGGGCCTGGCGGCTGCCTCGGTCAACCGCGCTTCGGGCGAGCGGGCCTGCCCGAACGCGGCATGGTTTTCAGCGTGTGGCTTATGGACGAGCGTGTGGGGCATGTAGGCGTTGCGTGGGTTTGCGTGGCGCAAAGTTTAAACCATCCTGCGATGACGGCGACGCGCTACAAGGCGTCCGTCCACCTGCGCTCGAGCGCGGCCTGCCATCGATACGGCGCGGGGTCGAGCGCGGGCGCGCGGCCTTCCATCATGTCGACCAGCAGTTCGGCCGAGGCGGGCGCCAGCGTCACCCCATAGCGGTAATGCCCGGTGTTGACGAACACGTTGTCGAAATCCGGATGCCGGTCGATGATCGGGATGTTGCCGGGCGATCCCGGGCGCAGCCCCGCCCAGTGTTGAACCGGCTGCACGGCGGCCAGCGCGGGCAGCAGCTCGGCGGCCTCGGCGTGCAGGCGCTGGCGCGTGGCGGCGTCGGTCGTCTTGTCGAAGCCGGCGTCTTCCAGCGTGCTGCCCACCAGAACATGGCCGTCGCGGCGCGGGATCAGATACAGGCCGTTGCGATACAGGATCGTCTCCAGCACGCCCGGCGCAAGCTTGAACAGCAGCATCTGCCCGCGAATCGGGCGGATCTGCGGCGCCGCCGCCAGCCCGGCCAGCCCCAGGCCGGACCAGGACCCGGTTGCCAGCACCACGGTGTCCGCCGGGAAGGTGTCCGCTGCGGTCTGCACGGCCGTCACCCGTCCGCCCTGAGTCAGCACCCCGGTGGCCGGGCAATGCTCGTGGACCGTGCCGCCGAGTTTCAATACCGCCGCGCGCAGCGCAGCCACCAGGCGCGGGTTGCGCACCTGCGCGATGCCGGGCAGCCAGATGCAGTTTTCTTTAGGGAAGCACTGAACAATTCCGTCATCGCGAGGAGCGAAGCGACGTGGCGATCCAGAAGCCTTTGATTTTGCTGACACGCTGGATTGCTTCCCGCCGCGGCCTTCGGCCTCGCGGCTAAAGGCAACAGCGTTCGCAATGACGGAAATTGTGTTGTTCAATGTTTCCTTCGGCACGGCGGGCGCCCGATGCGGCGTGTCCGGGCAGTTCCGCTCTGCCGCCATCCCGTGCGCCACACACCAGGCCAGCGCCTGCTCCGGATCAGACACCTCCAGCGCCAGCATCCCGCAGCGCCAGAATTCGGCATCCCGCCCCGAAGTCGCCTCGATGCCCGCCACCCAGTCCGCATAGCCCGCCATCGAGCGCAGGGCCAGCGCGGAAACCGCCTCGTCGTATTCCCACGGCAGCAGCGGCGAGAGGATTCCGCCGCCCGCCCAGGATGACTCCGCACCCACGGCGCCTCGTTCCAGCAGCGTGACCGCATGGCCGCGCCGGAGCAGGCTCAGCGCCGTGCTCAGGCCGGAAACCCCCGCGCCCACAATGACAGAGACGGGTTTCAGGCCGGGCGCGCCCGGCTCAAGCACGGGCGGCACCTACAACTAAAGTTGTATAGATATCCCTACGCCAGCCTGCCAAGCTGACAGCCGTGAATTCAAAGGCGAAGGGGTCGGGCATGAAAAGGCGTGGATTCACACTGGTGGAACTGCTGGTTGTACTGGCGGTGGGGTCGATTTTATTGGCGATTGCCGTTCCAAGCTACGCATTT
>JBAVWB010000129.1:0-23273 GCA_049697615.1 Thiobacillus sp.
GCCATAGTCCGGGCTATGTCGCCTCCTCGCGCCTTGCCCTGCGAAAAAATCCATCCGTTTCATTTTGTTCCCCTATTTCTGATTCACGACACTAGTCATGCAACTGCTCGAACTCACGCCCGCGGAAATCAATTTTCTGGCGCCTGCGCCCGCGGCCTTCGGCAGCCTGGAGGGGCGGCTGACCCAGAAGCTTGCGGCGACGCTGAGCGCGCGCCTGCGCCTGCCGGTTCAATTGTCGGCGCGCTCCGTCGCTGCGCCGGCCGCTGCGCCGGCGGCCCCTGATTGGCTGGCCGATGCCACCCTGGCCACCCTGTGGCTGACGCGCCGGCTCGGCGGGCAGCGCGTGATGGGCGCAACCGCCTTTGTGCCGCCCACCCTGATTCATACCCTGGATGCCGCACTGGCGGAAAGCTGGCTGGATGCGAAGGCCGCCGCCGCGCTGCCGTCCACGATGGCATGGGGCATCACGGCAGGCAGCACGCGGGCGACGCTCGCCGTGCAGTTGCCCCCATTCACAATCGATATGACGCGCTGGGCGCGGGAGGTCATCCGGCATGGATAAATGGGTCGCTGCAGGCGGGTTGCTGCTGGTTTCGTTTCCGGCGCTGGCCGCGCCCGACACGGCCGGCAGCGTGCTGACGGTGCTGCTGAGTCTGGGCCTGATCCTCGGCGGATTCGTCGCAGTGGCGTGGTTTGCCCGCCGCTATCTGCCGGGCATGGGGGCGCAGGGCGCGGTCAAGGTGGTGGGCACGACCGCGGTCGGCACGCGCGAGCGCGTGGTGGTGGTCGAGGTCGACCACACCTGGCTGCTGCTGGGCGTGGGGGGCGGCAACGTGCGGCTGCTGCATACCCTGCCGAAACCCGCCGATTCCGGAAAATCCATGGCGGAGCGCGCGTGATGAGGCTGATCCTGACATTGGCGGCGCTGGGGCTGAGTTTGCCCGTCCTGGGCGCGGAATCGAGCGTGCCGCTGCTCTCCGTGACGCCCGGCGCGGGCGGGCAGGTGATCGGGGTGCCGGGCGCAAGCCTGCCCTGGCTGCTGCTGTTCCCGTTTTTACCTGCCTTGCTGCTGGCGTTCACCGCTTTCACCCGCATCGCGGTGGTGCTGTTCCTGCTGCGGCAGGGCCTGGGCAGCCACACTGCGCCGCCCAACCTGGTGCTGATGGGGCTGGCGGTGCTGCTGACGATTTTCGTGATGTCGCCGGCCTTGAAGACCATCAATGCCGAGGCCTATCAGCCCTTTCTGTCCGGCGCGATGAGCTTCAACGCCGCTGCCGAAGAAGCCGCGCAGCCGCTGAAAAGCTTCATGCTGCGGCAGACGCGCGCCGAAGATCTCGATCTTTTCATCGGCGACGACAAGACCATCGAACCCGACAAGGTGGACAGCGTTCCGCTGGCCGCGCTGGCGCCGGCCTTCCTCACCAGCGAACTCAAGACCGCCTTCCAGATCGGCTTCATGGTGATTTTGCCCTTCCTGGTGATCGATCTGGTGGTCGCCGCCGTGCTGACCGCGCTCGGCATGATCATGCTGCCGCCGCAACTGGTGTCGCTGCCATTGAAGCTGCTGTTGTTCGTCACGGTCGACGGCTGGCATCTGCTGGTCGGTTCATTAATTGGGAGCTTCTGATGGAAGGCCTGGCCCGCGACGCGCTCTGGCTGTTGATGCTGATCGCCGCGCCGGTGTTGCTGGCGGGACTGCTGACCGCTTTCGCCATCAGCCTGTTCCAGGCCGCCACGCAGATCCTCGAACCCACGCTGTCCTTCGTGCCCAAGCTCATCGTCATGCTGATCGTGCTGGCGGTGCTGGGCAGCTGGATGGGCGGTCAGCTGGTCGAATTTGCGCGCACCCTGCTGACCGATTTCCCTGCTTTAATTGAATGACGCAGTCATGCCCTTAAGCGAAGCGAGTCTGTCGGTCTGGCTGTTCGCTTTCGCCCGCCTCGCCGGATGGACGCTGTTCGACCCGCTGACCGGCCGTTTGCCGCTGCTGCTGCGCGTGTTCCTGGCGGCGGTGCTGGCGGCGGTGCTGACCCCGGGGCTGTCGGCCGAGGTAATCGCGCCCTTTACCGTGCAGGGTATGCTGGCATTGAGCCTGGAAGTGATTTGGGGGGCGGCGCTGGCGCTGTGCGTGTGGCTGGTTTTTGCGGCGGTGGCCGCCGTGCTGGTGTGGACCGGCCACACCGCAACCGGCGGCCTGCTGACGCTGACCGCCGAGCAGGCGTCCCCGGCGGATGCCGCCTGGCGCGCGCTGGCTGGCTGGCTGGCGGCGCTGGCGTTTCTGGGGGCGAGCGGCCATCTGCTGGTGGTCGATGCGCTGCGCGACAGCTTTGCCGTCATGCCGGTGGCCATCCTGCCTGCCGCCGGCGAGTTGCGCCAGCTGGCCGAGGCGGCCGGCTGGCTGTTCGCCACTGGCGTGCAGCTGGCCCTGCCGCTGCTGGCATTGGCGCTGCTGATCCAGCTGGCGTTCGGCATCGTGGCGCGCACCACGCCGGGGATGGACATGTTTTCGGTTGGACTGGGGGTCGCCGCGCTGGGGCTGATGGCCGCCTGGGTGTGGGCGGTGCCGCTGGTCGCGCAGGGGGTTGGCCTGGGGATCGGGCAACTGGCGGGCTGGCTGGCCTGGCTCGTCGCAAGATGACGCGGGGCACGGCCAGATGGATTAGAATGCTGCGATTTATCGTAAACCCGCGCGGACCCCGGCGCGGCATAGAAACAACAGCGGAAACAGCATGGCAGAAATGAATATGGCCACAGGAAGCCTGGTTGCGATTGTCACCCCCATGTCGGACGACGGCGCGCTCGATCTCGCCACGCTGCGCCGCCTGGTCGACTGGCACATCGCAGAAGGAACGGACGGCATCGTGATCGTCGGAACCACCGGCGAATCGCCAACGGTCAGCTACGACGAGCATTGCCTGCTGATCCGCACGGCGGTCGAACAGGCCGCCGGACGGGTGCCGGTGATCGCGGGAACCGGCGCCAACTCGACCTCCGAAGCGATCGAGCTGACCGAATGCGCCAAGGCTGCGGGCGCGCAGGCCGGGCTGTCGGTGGTGCCGTACTACAACAAGCCGACGCAGGAAGGCCTCTACCTGCATTACAGGAAAATCGCCGAGTCGGTCGACCTGCCGCTGATCCTCTACAACGTGCCGGGGCGTACCGTGGCAGACCTCTCCAACGACACCACGCTGCGTCTGGCGCAGGTGCCCGGCATTGTCGGGGTAAAGGATGCCACCGGCAGCATGGAGCGCGCAGCCGACCTGCTGCGCCGCGCGCCGAAGGACTTTGCGCTGTACAGCGGCGACGATGCCTCGGCGATGCCCTTCATGCTGCTGGGCGGCCACGGCGTGATCTCGGTCACCGCCAACGTGGCGCCGAAATTGATGCACGAGATGTGCGTCGCAGCGCGCGAGGGGAACCTGGCGCGTGCACGCGAGCTCAATAATGCATTGCTGCCTCTGCACAGCAAGCTGTTTGTCGAAGCCAACCCGATACCGGTCAAGTGGGCGTGCGCCGAACTGGGACTCATCCCGCCCGGAATGCGCTTGCCGCTGACCCCGTTGTCTGCCGGACTGCACGACACCCTGCGTGACGCGATGCGCCACGCAGGTTTGATGTAAGCCCATCGATTTAGGACACCTTATGCGTTTATTGCCCCTGTTTTTGATGATCGCGCTGACTGCATCGAGCTGCGGCATCATCGAATCCAAAAAGATCGACTACAAATCGGCCGGCAAACTGCCGACGCTGGAAGTGCCGCCCGACCTCACCGCGCCGACCGGCGACAACCGCTACGCTATTCCCGATGCCCAGGGCGGCGGCGCCGCGACCCTGTCGACCTACAGCCAGGAACGCAAGGTTGCGCCGAGCGGCACGCAGACCCTGCTGCCGGCGCAGGACAAGGCGCGCATCGAGCGTGCCGGCACCCAGCGCTGGCTGGTGGTGCAGGCGACGCCGCAGCAGGTGTGGCCGGTGATCAAGGATTTCTGGCAGGAGACCGGCTTCATCGTCAACCTGGAGTCGCCGCAAACCGGCGTGATCGAGACCGACTGGGCGGAAAACCGCGCCAACATTCCGCAGGACATCATCCGCCGCAGCATCGGCAAGCTGCTCGACGGCATGTATTCCACCGCCGAGCGAGACAAGTTTCGTACCCGCATCGAAGCGGGCAGCGGCGGCACGGAAATTTACGTCAGCCATCGCGGCATGATGGAAGTATTCGATTCAGCGAACAAGGATCGGACCGTGTGGCAGCCGCGCCCGTCCGACCCCGAACTTGAAGCCGAAATGCTGCGCCGCCTGATGCTGCGATTCGGTGTCGAGGATAGCCGCGCCCAGACCCTGCTGGCCAAACAGCAGACGCCTGAACAGGCGCGCATCGTCAGCAATGCCGGTGCCACGGTGCTGGAAATGGACGAAGGTTTCGACCGCGCCTGGCGTCGCGTCGGCCTCGCGCTCGATCGCGTCGGTTTTGCAGTGGAAGACCGCGATCGCTCCAAGGGCGTGTATTTCGTGCGCTACATCGACCCCGAGATCGACAACGACAGCAAGCGCGACGAAGGCATTTTCGCCAAGTTCGCCTTCTGGCGCAGCAAGAAGGATCAGTCCTCACCACAGTTGCAGATCGTGGTCAACGACGCGGGCGAGAAGAGCCGGGTCAGCGTCACGGGGGTCGATGGCAAGCCAGCCGATGCCAACACGCAGAACCGTATCCTCAATTTGCTGCATAAAGAACTGAAGTAATGCGGGAACCCGCCTGATGAGGTTTGCCAGCCTGGGCAGTGGGAGCGAGGGCAACGGCCTGGTGGTCGAGGCCGGGTCGACCCGGGTGCTGATGGACTGCGGCTTCGGCCTGGCAGACAGCGTGGCGCGGCTGGCCCGGCTGGGTTTGCTGCCCGCCGAACTGGCCGGCATTGTGGTGACCCACGAGCACAGCGACCATATCGGCGGGGTGGGGCGTCTGGCGCGCAGGCACAAGCTGCCGGTGTGGCTCACCGCGGGCACGCTGGCGATGGCGCAGGATCTCGACGGCGTGGCGGTGCAGGTGATCGACAGCCATGCCGCGTTCGCGGTGGACGGGCTGGAAATCCAGCCCTATCCGGTGCCTCACGATGCGCGCGAGCCGGTGCAGTACGTGTTCGGCGACGGCAACCACAGGCTCGGGGTGCTGACCGATACCGGCTGCAGCACGCCGCACATCGAGGCCATGCTGGCCGGCGTCGATGCGCTGGTGCTGGAGTGCAACCATGACGCGACGATGCTGGAAAACGGGCCCTACCCGGTCAGCCTCAAGCGGCGCGTGGGCGGGCGTTTCGGCCATCTTGAAAACGCCCAGTCGGCAGCCTTGCTGGATAGGCTGAAGCACGAAAAACTGCAATGCGTGATGGCCGCACACGTATCGAAAAGGAACAACACGTCGGAGTTGGCGCAGCGTGCGCTGGCCCAGGTGCTGAACTGCGCGGACGACGACGTGCGCGTGGCCTGCCAGACGACAGGATTTAATTGGATAACGCTTTGACGACTTTTGCTGAACTCGGGCTTGCCCCCGACATCCTGCGTGCCCTCGAAGACATGGGCTACGTGACACCGACTCCGATCCAGGAGCAGGTGATTCCGCTCGCGCTGCAGGGCGGCGACATCCTCGGCGCGGCGCAGACCGGCACCGGCAAGACCGCGGCGTTCGCGCTGCCGCTGATCCAGCGCCTGCTGCCGTTCGCCAACACCGGCACCTCGCCGGCCAAGCATCCGATCCGCGCGCTGATTCTCACCCCCACGCGCGAACTCGCGATCCAGGTCGAGGAAAGCGTCAAGGCCTACATTAAGCACGTGCCGCTGCGTTCGCTGGTGGTGTATGGCGGGGTCAACATCAACACCCAGATCCCGATCCTGAAAACCGGCGTCGAAATCCTGGTGGCGACGCCCGGCCGCCTGCTCGACCACGTGCAGAACAAGACGCTAATGCTGAACCAGGTCAACACCCTGGTGCTCGACGAGGCCGACCGCATGCTCGACATGGGCTTCATGCCCGACCTGAAGCGCATCGTCGCGCTGCTGCCGACGCAGCGGGTGAACATGATGTTCTCGGCCACCTTCCCGGAAGAAATCCGCAAGCTGGCCGACAGCATCCTCAACAACCCGACCTTCATCGAAGTCGCGCGCAACGAGACCGCAGTGACGGTGACCCAGGTGGTGCACCCGGTGCACCACGAGCGCAAGCGGCAGCTGCTGGCGCACCTGATCAAGAGCCGCGACCTGCGGCAGGTGCTGGTGTTTACCGGAACAAAATTAGGCTGCAACCGGCTCGCCAACGAACTCAACAAGGCCGGCATTCATGCCGACGCCATCCACGGCGACAAGACCCAGCAGGAACGCATCAAGGCGCTCGAGGCCTTCAAGGCCGGCACCATCCGCGTACTGGTCGCCACCGACGTTGCCGCGCGCGGCCTCGACATCGAGGCCTTGCCCTTCGTCGTCAACTACGACCTTCCGCACAACGCCGAGGATTATGTGCACCGCATCGGCCGCACCGGCCGCGCCGGGGCTTTCGGCGAGGCGATCTCGCTGGTGAGCGAATCGGAAACGCGCTATCTCAGGGACATCGAGAAGCTCATTGGCAGCGCGATCGAGCCGACGATCGTTCCCGGCTTCGAACCCGGCGCGGCCGATGTGCCGGCCTACCCGACGCGCCCCCCACGCGTCGAGCGTTCGGCTGATCGTTCAACTGAACGTTTGGCTGAGCGCCCTTCGGCCGAGCACCGTGCGCCGCGCGCCAGACCGGCCGCTTCGCGCGATGCGCTGTTCGATGCGCCCTATGTGGCGCCCGAGGCAGCGCCTGCTGAAACCACGCCCGCACTGATGCGACCGACATCCAAAAAGCAGGTGGCGGCGCTGTTTCGCAGCCCGGTCAAAACCGACTCTTCCGGACAGTGAGCTGGGAAATCCTGCTGCTGGGGTTGTTTGGCGCCGTCGCCTGGTACTGGTACGCGGGCATGCAGGTGCGTGAGCAGGCGATTGCAGTCGGCCGCCGCGCCTGCGCCGACGCCGGCCTGCAGTTCCTCGACGAGAGCGTGGCCTTGAGCCGCACCCGTTTCGCGCGCAACAGCCAGGGCCAGCTGCAGTTCCTGCGCGATTACCGCTTCGAGTTTTCCGACACCGGCGACAACCGCCGCCCCGGCGTCATCCGCATGCTGGGCGAGCGCGTCGAGTGGGTGAGTCTGGATGGAGAGTGGCAGCTGGGCAGGAGCGCCAGCGTCAGCCGTCTGCACGACTGATTGGGTATTCCACAGCAAACAGCCAACTATTCCGCCTGAAACACTTCCGGGCGTTCCATTCGAACTGACCACTCACTGTCTCAGTTCGACCCTGAAGAGACCGTCATGGCATGTTTACCTAAAGTCTGGTTGGCAGCAGACAGCGGCCATCTGTAAACGGATAGCCAATGGTTTAGACTCTTTGATTATAGGGTGGACTCAATTATTCCGTCCCGCAAACAATCGCACCCCATTTATTCAATTCCAGATTCTTAAAACAAGGACCCAAAAAAATGTTTCGGAAAATTCTGGTAAGCCTAACACTGCTCGCCGCTGCATCTAATTCATTGGCAGCGGAGTGGATTCCCATTCACACAGATACATTTCAGGGAACCCAATTGAGCATGGATATAGCATCAAAAGTTTTTGGTAATCAACACGCAAAGGTGTGGATGCGCACCACATTGCATAAACCACAGGTTAATTACGCTAACTCAGGAAAAAAGCTGAAGCACATAAAAATGCTTTGGCTGTTCAACTGCACCAACAAAACTCTTGCGAGTGGCATGAGTGTATTTGTTGACGATAAGGGAAACAACATCACGACCGATCCAGGTGATCCAGAAAAATACGATGCCGTCGTGCCAGAATCAACGGGAGATGTCGTCATGAGCTTGGCTTGCAAATAGAGACAATCGTGCCCGACCTATTTACCTCTACTCATGGAGGCAACATGAAACCCATCAAAGCAGTTGTAATGGTCGCAACTTTGGCGCCGATACTTTCGTTCGCCTGTGCCTTCGACACCGACTGTAGCCCCGGTAGCAAATGTATGAAAGCCCAAGGAGAACTCTACGGAATTTGTGCGGGAGGGTTATTCCCCGGTAACAAAAACGACCAGCAACCTGTGGATGCACCACTCGATATTAATCGCACATACGGCAATACCTGCTCCTTCGATACGGACTGCGGACCAGGTTCAAAATGTGCGAAAGACGGAGGAGCTATAGAGGGCGTTTGCGTTGGTGGACGCTAAGTTGCCTAACCGCATTTGCAAGAGCTTTTGAGAAAACCACTGTGACACTGGATATTGAGCAACTGCTGAACCTTGACCTCGGCTTTCCCGGCATATCCTTCGGGTACGAGTCGTGGGCATTGGAAAGTTACTTAAACGTCCTTGAAGAACAGATAGCGCACGCACAATCGCAGTATCGACTGCGCGCCGAGCGCGGACTTGAGAACGAGAAATGCAGCCTCGAATACCATGAATATGGGGCAAGGCTTTCCGAGATTGACGAAGCTGTAGACCGTCAAATTCCGCGCTTCTTTCGTATTGGGGCGCTTGTTCCAATCTGGGGGCTATTTGAGTCCTTCCTGACGGATTTTGCTATCTACGTCGGCAAGCAAGAAAATATTGGCCTCGCATTCCGAGATATTAGAGCCAATAATTTCAGAAGCCAGATAGAAAAGTATTTTGAAGGTGTGCTTCGAATTCAGTTGCCGTGGTCTGAACAAGAACGCGAACGCCTCGGTCAACTCCAAGAACTACGTAACTTCATTGCCCATCGAAATGGACGTCTAATGGATCTTCCAGTCGGGAAGGAAAATGAAATCAAGGCCCTCGTCGCAAAGATTCCTGGAGTGGAGATCGAAGACAGCGCCATCGTTGTTTCCCCAGCCTACATCAGCGAAGCAGCAAAACTTGTCTTTGCACTCGTTGGCCGATTCAGTCAGCAACTCGCAAATCGCTATAGCGGTCCAATTGTGCCCATAACAGCCTAACACTGCGTATATGGTCTCCCCCAAAAAAGGCAGCAAAAAAGGGGTCAGCATCGGGACAACAAGGGTCACGGTTTCCGTGTCACGCTTTCGCCCCCTCTCTTTAGCCCTCACCTCAGGCTGTCAGGACAAAAATAGATCAAAGGTTCCAAGCTCGATTTGAATTTCATGAGCAGCATTGGGGACCACAAAGTACGAGGTCTTGCCTTTTGCCATATCTGCCGCCCAATCTGCCGAACCCAGGTGGCAGCTTTGGGCCACACAAGAGACGCTGGCGCAGGCTTGTCTGAACTTCCGCTCCTGGCCGGTTGCAGACCTTTGAACTTGGATTCAGCGTGAGGCACACCATTGCCTGACCCTAGGAGAAATACCCGCCTGTTTTCTGTTTGGTTCCTGTACACGGCACCGAACGTCATGTTAAGCATGGCTTCCCGGGCGTAGTGGGTAAATCCTGCGTAACAGACGAAAAAACCCAGCACTTGGCCAGATGGCACCGAACTGTTGTATGGCATAAGCCGTTTGGGCTACGCCGTGCCAAGTTCAATAACTCAAGGCCTTCATGAAGACTCAGTATGGTAATTAGCTTGCGCCATAGATATTTGATCTGGCGCTGATCTAACTTTTATTGGGAAAAAACATGATACGTATAACCCTGTTCAGCAGCCTGCTTCTGGCTGTTGCTTTTTCCATGAACGCACAGGCAAGCCTTATGCAGCTCAACTTTGCGGGCACTGTGAATTACACGGATGGCTCCTTGAGTGGGATTAGCGCGGGCACAGTTTTCACAGGCAGCTTTAGCTATGACCCGACTACGCCGGAGGCCTATTCTTACCCTGGTGCTGCTTACTATGATCTTGGTACCACAAGTTCAATCACGGCCAATATAGGGGGGCACTTAGTGTCCGCAAATCGGTTGGGCGTACGCATCACCGACAATTTTGGCGGCAACGTCGAAGATGGCGTGAATATTTCGGGTGGCTACCCTCTATCTGTGGGTGATGAGGTTTATTCGAGCGGCAGTTTTGGTTTTACCCTGCAATCTAAGCCTGGAAATAAAGGTGTATTAACCAGCACCGCACTACCCACCAGCTACGATGTTTCTGCATTCGACCTCGTCTCCTTTAACTACGGGTGGCTACAGCGCGATGGCGGCCAGCATGGAACGATTTTGGGCTTTTCAGTCAACTCGATTACGAATGCCGTTCCTGAACCGGGAACCTACGCCTTAATGCTGGTGGGGCTTGTCGGCTTCATGGCCCGTCGTCGCAACATACAGAACTGCTAGTCGGTTTGAGGTTTGGTTTGATGCCCGTACCATGAATCGAACAACCAGCAAAAACGCGGCATCCCGGATGGCGTGGGGAAAATTTGGGGAGTGGGCAAATAAAGCCAACCCGGCAGCCGTGAACTGGCCAATTCGATAGATGCGCACAAAGGGCTGGAATAAGTCCGTCTAATAACTGTTAGGCGTCACAAAGCGAAAGCCACTTGTCGCCACAGCCATGAATACAAAGTACCTCCTCCCCGTTCTTCTGGCAGCACTATCGCTAGCCGTGACCAACCCACCTCCAGCATCGGCCCAAACTTCACAACGCATCCAGCTCAGCCAGCTTGAAGCCATGTTCTCGGACATGCGAGCCAAGGCTCCATGGAACGTCGATGGGCCGCTCCTGTGGGGATACTTCTTCCTAGATCCCAGCCAGGAGAAGCTCGCAAGTGCGGCGCAGGAACTGCTGGCTGCGAAGTACCGAGTAGTAACCATCGCCGAAGTGTCTCGTCGCCGCCGCCTCTTCCGGCTGCACGTCGAGAAGGTCGAAGTTCACTCTGCTGTAAGCCTTCACGCCAGAAACAGCGAGCTGTACGACCTCGCGGCGAAATACAAACTGGCCTCCTACGACGGCATGGACGTTGGGCCAGTCCCGAAGTGACGCCTAACCCTTCGCTCGAGCGGACGGCTAACCTTAACGTTAGACCGCACGGAACCATCGTCACACATGGAGATAAGAATGCAGTTTAGGCCAATCGTTTTCGCAAACATTGTCACGATTGGGGCCATGCTTCTCAGTGCCTGCGCCACCACCCCGGACGGCCCGCTTAGGGATCGCTACGGGCTGATGTCGGTGGAGTTACCGAGGGAATGGAAAGACGCCACCTCCGAATTCCGCGCTCAAAGCGAGGCGGCACAGAGCTTCGGACGGTTACGCAGAGATACCGGCATCCGGCATCTGCTCTTCCTTAAACGGAACGAGTATGGCGACTGCAAGTTCCGCGAACTGACCTATATGCCTGGTGAGGCCGGCTATGTCTGGAACCTGGAAAAACTCAACTACGAAGTAGCTCAGGCGCGCAACCAAGCTATGAAATATTCGACCGCCGAATTCGTGCGATTAGGTGTGATGCCACAAGTGTCTGATACCAAGGCGAACTCCACCGAGCTGACGCTGTCGGGCGTCACGACCTTCACCCGCTTCCAAGGATGGCAACACCGCTACCGTCACGAGTTTAACGGCGACCGTGGCGGCAAGGTACGCGCCGACACCTGGACCCTCAGTATGCGCTTTGCTTCCAAGGGTGCGCCGGCGAAACGCTACCTGGTAGTCGAGTGTTCGCTGGACGGCTCCGATAGGAGATACCAGAAAACCGTCACCGATGTCGAGCAGCTGCTGGCGAGTGTGGATTTCGATGGTGACTTCCGCTTCGTGCCGCCGCCAGGGCCGGGGATGGGGACGCAAATAAATTCAACGACTCCAAGGTAAGTATCAATGATCGCTAACCTCGCTCAAGGGGACGTCTCAACTGGCATGCGTCGTTGGGTAACCTCGGCCTATCGGGCTCAGCCGCTCCTTAGCTCAAACATTAGACCGCACAGGAGAAGGTGCGTGCACCGATACTGGTTCTTGCTTTCGTCACTTCTTCTGCTAGTGCCAAAGTTCGCAGCACTTGCGCAAGAAGGAGTAGATCAACAGGCTGTTCGATTGCCCGGAATCGTCCACAAGTGGCGTCAGCCAGGGGATGATTCGAAGCTCCCTGATATCACAATCGAAGAGATTGCTCGGTGCATGGGTTCAGATATGAACCTTCGTTCCAGAGTGGCAGAGCTTCAGCGTAGGCAGACTCAACTTGAAGAAGATGTTGGGCCGATAAAGGCTCAGTCGGAAGTTATGGGGCTGGCATCGGCGACCATTGCTGAAGAGAAACTTGCGTTGCAGCGGGCGGCGGAAATATTCAAGCGTGAAGATCAGGAGTTGGTCAATCGAAGATCTCGTATTGAGAAATATAAATCAGAGAAAATTGTCTCAGTGGCCAAGTTGGAGAAGGTAAATGCGTCAATCGCTGCGTACAACGCCGACGTTGCGGCCAACAACAGGCGACGAGAAAAACTGATCGCATCAGAAAAACTACTGAATGAGAGAGTGGAAGCCCACAACCGTGTCGTTCGAGATGCGAACGAGCGTGTCGCGGAATTCTCTAAACGGAATGACGAGTTCAGACTAGACACATTGCGCTTCGAGCAGGACATTGCGCGTTTCAAGGCAGGGTGTTCCGGAGAGCGAGAACTGAAGAAGTTGAAGGACTAGCGAATGCGGTCTAACCATTCCATCGAGGGAATGACCAGCCGGCTGCGCCGGCTGGTCACCCCTCATGTCAAATGTTGAGCGGTTGCTTAGGATCGTCTACCGGACTTCCGCATTAAGCACTGCAAACGACCTCTTCGGGCCGAATTCAGACAGTCGCTCCATTGGCAGACCGTCAACCGGAATTGACGGTGAGGTTTGAGATTGGAAACACCGGCTGTGTTTTCCGGGATACGCAGCCAATCCTGGATTGAACCCGCAGCCCGCGCTGCGAGCTTGCCTTATTCCTGTTCGATTTCCAGGATCGCCAGGCTGATCTGCGGGCCGAGGTTGGTCTCGAATTCAGCCCATTTGCGGTAAGCCTTGAGCTTGTCGACCAGCACGGGCTTCATCTCGAAATCGCTTTTTCCCTCGTCGTACATGCGCCGCACTTCCGCCATCAGGATGTCGAAATAGGCCTTGTGTTCCTCGACGAACTTGCGGTCGCCGGTCTTGCCGTGGCCGGGTACGTAGAGTTTTGCATTGAGGGCGAGTGCACGTTCGGTGGCTTTCAACACGCCCTTGAAACTGCTGTCCATGAGGTTCATCAACTGGTGGTTCAGCACGTTGTCGCCGGTGAACAGGATGCGGTCTTCCACCATCTCGATCATCAGGTCGGTCTTGCTGTGCGCGTCGGTCGACGAATGGATGCGGAAGGTCTTGCCGCCAATCCTGAATTCCTGGCCATTGGCTGCTTCGACTGTGGGGATCACGGCGCGGGTGCCCTTTGTGTAGCCGTTGGTCATGCTCGACATCAGGTCGAGCCAGAAGACATCGGCGCCTTCCCTGGCCTGCTTGATCATGTCCGGATACGCGATGATGATGGCATTCGGCCACACGTCCAGCACCGCCTGGTTGCCCAGCCAGTGGTCGCCGTGGACGTGGGTGTTAAACACGTGGGTGACTGGCTTCTTCGTCGTCTTCTTGAGTTGCGCCATCACCATGCGTCCGGCCTGCACGCTGGAGCCGGGGTCGATCACCACCACGCCATCGGCGGTGATGATCCAGGCCGGATTGTTCATGAAGCTCTGGTTTTTTACCGACGGGACGCCCTGCGGGCCGTGGATGACATAGGTGTCGGCGTGGATCCTCTGCGCCGGATAGGGGCGGACCACATCGTTGGGGCCTGCCAATACGGGTGTGCAGAAGGCGAGGGCGGCGAGCAGGGGAAGGATGCGCATCGGATTTTCCGTTCGGGTTGAGGCAAATCGATAAACAGCGGCGGGAGTGGGTTTCAAGGCCGATCGGCCTACCACCACTTCTCGAAAATGATGCGGTTCATCGGCACGCCGAGGTCATGCAGCAGGGTGCTCATGTCCTCGACCATGCCCTTGGGGCCGCACAGGTAATACAGCGTGTCGTCCGGCACGTCGAGCGCATGCAGCTTGACCGGGTCGATGCGGCCAGTGAGGCCGTGCCAGTTGGGGTCGGGCTGGGTCACGGTGATGCTCACGTGCAGGTTGTCATGGTTGCGGACAGCCGCCTCGAGTTCGTCGCGGAACAGGATTTCGCTGCTGTCCGACACGCTGTAGACCAGATGCGCCTGCGTCGGCAGTCCGGCGTCGCGCACATGGCGGAAGATGGACAGCAGCGGGGTGATGCCGACCCCGCCGCCGATCAGCACCACGTTGTCGCTCATTTCCGGCAGGTAGACGAAGGGCCCCTGGCCCTGGCTGACCCGTACGCGGTCGCCGACGGCGGCGCGTTCGTGCACCCAGCGTGCCACGGGATGGCGCGCACTGGCCTTGATCGCAAGTTCGATCTCGCCCTGATGAATCGGCGAGGTGGTGATGGAATAGCCGGCGGTGTGCGTCGCGCCGTCGATCTCGATGCTGAGATCCACCCACTGCCCCGGCAGGAAGCGGAAGGCGGCGTCGGGAATGCGCAAACGCAGGGCATGAATGCTGGGCGTGGCGGCAGTGATCGCCGCGATCTGCGCGTCGAAAATATGCAAGGCTCAGTCCTTTTTGCTGAAACTGAGCGAAGCCGAATTGATGCAGTAGCGCATGCCCGTGGGGGCGGGTCCGTCGGGAAACACGTGGCCCAGGTGCGAGCCGCAGCGGCGGCACAGGGCTTCCACCCTCGCCATGCCGAGACTGGCATCGGTCTTTTCCGCCACCGCATCGGTGTCGATTGCCTGATAGAAGCTCGGCCAGCCGGTTCCGGAATCGAATTTGGAAGCAGACGAAAACAGCGGTTCGCCACAGGCGGCGCAGCGGTATTCGCCGGACTCGTGATGGTCCCAGTATTGCCCGGTGAACGCGCGCTCGGTGCCGTGCTCGCGCAGGATGCGGTATTGCTCGGGGCTCAGTTCGGCGCGCCATTCGGCGTCGGTTTTGGTTTTGTCAAAGCGCATGGCGGTTCTCCGGAAGCCGAAGAGTTTACCTGCAAGCGACGGCCCGGTGAGGCAAGTCCATGACGTTAAAAAGGTTTTCGGCCTGCCTGTGCTTGAGAGGTCCATGCAAGTTTGTGGCCGGGGCAGGTATGGCATTCGCGCGGTTGACAGCGTCATCGCACCGGGTTTATTCTTCGTTCAGGTATTAGACTTAGTCTAAAACCCGGATTCTATCCACTGGCTGGCCTGCTATACAAAGAAAGGCAGGACACGTTGAAAAGGGATGGGTTATCAGTGCTGCAAAGCATGTTTATGTCAATCAAGGAGATCAGGTTATGCAACTCAAAGGTTCGAAAACTGAAGACCATCTGAAAGCCGCCTTCGCCGGCGAATCGCAGGCCAACCGCCGTTACCTCTACTTCGCAGCAAAAGCTGACGTGGAAGGCTACAACGACGTTGCCGCCGTGTTCCGCTCCACCGCCGAAGGCGAAACCGGCCACGCACACGGCCACCTGGAATACCTGGAAAAGTGCGGCGACCCCGCCACCGGCATGGCCTTCGGCCCCACCGCCGACAACCTGAAGACCGCGATCGCGGGCGAAACCCACGAGTACACCGACATGTACCCGGGCATGGCCAAGGATGCGCGTTCGGAAGGTTTCGACGAGATCGCCGACTGGTTCGAGACGCTGGCCAAGGCCGAGCGTTCGCACGCCAACAAATTCCAGAAGACCCTGGACACCCTGGGCGCGTAATTGCCCCTGCTAGGGGGCGGGCTTGCGCCCGCCCTTTTTTAAAGCTTTATCCGCGAAGGGCGCGAAGGAACGCGAAACAAGGACAAGACTGATGGCGACTGATCTGGCTTCGCCTCGCCTGCTTTGGGTTTTCTTCGCGTCCCTTCGCGTCCTTCGCGGATAATTTTTTTGTTTGCACAACAAGGATCGCCATGAGCACCCGTGAAGGCAGCCTCGAAGCCCCCACCCGTCATCCGCTCGACTGGAAAAACCCGGATTTCTACAACGAAGACAAGCTGATGCACGAGCTTGAGCGCGTTTTCGACATCTGCCACAGCTGCCGCCGCTGCGTGTCGCTGTGCACCGCGTTTCCGACCCTGTTCGACCTAGTGGACGAATCGTCGACAATGGAAGTGGACGGCGTCGCCAAGGCCGACTACTGGAAGGTGGTCGACGAGTGCTATCTGTGCGACCTCTGCTACATGACCAAGTGCCCCTACGTGCCGCCGCATCCGTGGAATCTGGACTTTCCGCACACCATGCTGCGTGCCAAGGCGATCAAATTCCAGACGCGCGGCGCGAGCTTCCGCGACAAGCTCCTTTCCAGCACCGATGCGATGGGCAAGCTCGCCTCGATCCCGGTGGTGGTGCAGGCCGTCAACGCCAGCCTGAAGAGCAAGCCGATCCGCAAGCTGGTCGACAGCGTGCTGGGCATCCACCCCGACCGCAAGCTGCCCGAATACGACAGCGCGAAATTCCGTTCCACCGCGAAGCCGCGCAGCGATTTCGCGGTGAAGGCCGGTGATAAAACGCCCGGCAAGGTGGCGATCTATGCCACCTGCTACGTCAACTACAACGAGCCCGGCATCGGCCACGATCTCCTGAAGCTGCTGGCGCACAACGAAATCCCCGCCGTGCTGGTGGAGAAAGAAGCCTGCTGCGGCATGCCCAAGCTGGAACTGGGCGATCTCGACGCGGTGCAAAAGCTCAAGGAAACCAATATCCCGCATCTGGCGAAAATGGCCCGCGAAGGCTATGCGATCCTCACTGCGGTCCCCTCGTGCACGCTGATGTACAAGCAGGAACTGCCGCTGATGTTCCCCGACGATGCCGACGTTCAGGCGGTGAAGGAGGCGATGTGGGACCCGTTCGAATATCTGATGGCGCGCAATGTCGATGGTCTCTTGAAGACCGATTTCGATCAGCCGCTCGGCAAGGTGGCCTATCACGTGCCGTGCCACCAGCGCGTGCAGAACATCGGCAACAAGACGCGCGACGCGCTGCAGCTGGCCGGCGCCACGGTGACCATGGTCGAGCGCTGCTCCGGCCACGACGGCACCTGGGGCGTGAAGAGCGAGTACTTCGACAAGTCGATGAAGATCGGCAAACCGGTGTTCCGCCAGATGGCCGAGCCGCAGCCCGATTACGTGAGCTCCGACTGCGCGATTGCCGCGCGTCACATCCTGCAGGGCATGGGCGAATCCGCCACCGCGCAGAAGCAGCACCCGATCACGCTGCTGCGCATCGCCTATGGTCTTGAATGAATCAACGACAGCAAGGAGAAAAAACATGCCGCACATTACCCGTGACAGCCTGATGAGCCTGGAAAGCTATGCCAAGGTTCGCACCGACATGCGCGCCGAAATCATGGCGCACAAGAAGAACCGCATGGTCGAGCTGGGCGACCACGTCACGCTGATTTTCGAGGACGAAAAAACCATGCGCTACCAGATCCAGGAAATGCTGCGCGCCGAGCGCACCTTCGAGGAAGCAGGCATCCAGGACGAGCTCGATGCCTACAACCCGCTGGTTCCGGACGGCAGCAACTGGAAGGCCACCATGATGATCCAGTACTCCGACCCGGACGCGCGCAAGGTGGCGCTGGCCAGGCTGAAGGGAATCGAAGATCGCGTGTGGGTGCAGGTGGCCGAGCAGCCGCAGGTGTTTGCCATCGCCGACGAGGACCTGGAGCGCGAAAACGAGGAGAAAACCTCATCGGTGCATTTCCTGCGCTTCGAACTCGATCCCACTTCGATCGCGGCGGCCAAGGGCGGCAGCCCTATCCGCATGGGCATCGATCTGGATGCCTACCGGGTGCAGGCCATGACGCTGGCAGAAAACACCCGCGCTGCACTGGTGCTCGATTTGTCCTAAACATAAATCCAGGCGGTAAAACAACATCGCGCCGCCTGCTTTTTGAGGAGGACGTTATGCTGGATCAACTGCTGGTGCATCAGGTGCGGCGGCGGGTGGAAGCCTCCGGCTTGCCGTTCGTGGTCGAATTGTGGAATGGCGAGCAGGTCGGCACCGTCGCCGATGCGGCGGTGCGGGTGCGGCTGCATCAGGCGACCAGCCTCAAGGCCATGGCCGACCCCAGTCTGGGCAGTCTGGCGCGCGCCTACGTCGAGGGTGCCATCGATCTGGATGGCGACATCCGTGACATCCTCGCGCTCGGCGACCACCTGTGCAACGCTGGCGACTGCGCGCCGAAAACCGGTTCCGACAGCTGGAAGTGGTGGCGCCACACGCGCAGCAAGGACCGCCGGAACATCCAGTATCACTACGACGTGTCCAACGATTTCTACGGCCTGTGGCTGGATGCGCGGCGGGTGTATTCCTGCGCTTATTTCAAGACCCCGGACATGAGCCTGGACGACGCGCAGGTGGCCAAACTCGACCACATCTGCCGCAAGCTCGACCTCCAGCCCGACGAGCAGTTGCTCGACATCGGCTGCGGCTGGGGCGGGCTGATCCTGCACGCGGCGGAGCGCTACGGCGTGCGCGCCGTCGGCATCACCCTGTCGGACGACCAGCATGCGTACGTCAGCGAGCAGATCGAGGCACGCGGCCTCGCCGGCCGGGTCGAGGTGCGCCGGATGGATTACCGCGACGTGCCCGAGCATGGCGGCTACGACAAGATCGCCAGCGTCGGCATGTTCGAGCACGTGGGCCGCGCGAACCTCGCCACCTATTTCGACAAGATCAATGCGCTGCTGAAGCCTGGCGGGCTGGTGCTCAACCACGGCATCACCACGTCCGAACCGGAGTCCAACGGCCTCGGCAGCGGCATATCCGAATTCATCGAGGACTATGTGTTCCCCGGGGGCGAACTGGTACACGCTTCCGACGTGCTGCGTGCAACCGCAAGCAGCGGCCTCGAATGCCTCGACGCCGAAAACCTGCGCCCCCATTACGGCAAGACCCTGTGGCACTGGGTCACCCGCCTGGAGCAGCACGCCGACGAAGCCCGCCACCTGATCGGCGAACAGAAATACCGCATCTGGCGCATCTACATGGCGGGATCCGCCTATGCTTTCGACCACGGCTGGATGGAGCTGTGGCAGGTGCTGGCGGGCAAGTCCGTCGACGGCAAGCAGTTGAACTATCCGTTCAAGCGGGATTTCATTTATTGCGGCGAGTAAGTCGCGGCGCGCTGGATTGGGGCAGGGCGCCGGCGCGCTGCCATCAGATGGTACGGCCACAAAGTCGATAAAGGTTCGCACCCATTTGGAGAAAGGACGCGTGTAAGCGGTTTGAAATGAGTGTCCGTCGGTACCATCATGTGTCATTCAGACAAGGAGCCGACCATGAGCACGCGTCACATTCGCCAGATTGTCCCTGCCCTTGAGGTGACCGAGGGCGCCGGCGTCACCGTCCATCGCAGCATCGGCACGCCGGCGCTGAAGAACCTCGATCCCTTCCTGATGCTCGATCATTTCGGCAGCGACGATCCGGACGAGTACATCGCCGGTTTTCCGGACCATCCGCATCGCGGCTTCATCACCTTTACCACCATGCTCGACGGCCACATGGAGCACCGCGACAGCATGGGCAACCGCGGCGACCTCAAGGCCGGCGGCGTGCAGTGGATGAAGGCGGCCAGCGGCGTCATCCATTCCGAAATGCCGCAACAGACCGATGGCCTGATGCGCGGGTTCCAGCTGTGGATCAACCTGCCCGCGAGCGAAAAAATGGCCGACCCGGCCTATCAGGAGTTCTCCGCTGCGGCCATCCCCGAGGTGGCGCTGGAGCAGGGCAGGGTGCGGGTGCTGGCCGGCGAATTCGGCGGCACGCGCGGCGTCATCGAGGATCCCGCCACCGATGTGCTCTACCTCGACGTCAGCCTCGCGGCCGATGCCCGCTTCAGCCTGCCGCTGGACGGCACGCGCAATGCCTTCGTCTACGTCTTCGAGGGCAGCGCCCGTCTGGCTGGCGACGCGCTGGCGACGCACAATCTGGCGGTGCTGGGAGTGGGAGACACGGTGGAAATCACGGCAGGGGAGTCGGGTGCCCGTTTCATCCTGGTGGCGGGCCGGCCGCTCGGCGAACCCGTGGTGCAGTACGGCCCCTTCGTCATGAACACCCGCGAGGAGATCGAGCAGGCCTTCGCCGACTACCGCGACGGCCGGCTGGTGCGCGCCCGGGCGGCGATGAGCGGACGCTGAAGCGCGCGCATTGGCGCGTTCAGTCCGTCAGGCGGTCCAGTTTCTGGTCCGCCAGGGACAGCGGATCCTCCAGCGGTTCCAGGTGCGTGGTGAGGTGGGCGTAGGGCACGGCCTGGCGGATGTCGGCCTCGATGCGTTCCGACCAGTCATGCCCCTGCTGGACGCTCCAGGCGCCGGGGACCAGCACGTGCAGGGAAACGAAGGCGCGGCTGCCGGCTTGGCGCGTTCGCAAGGCGTGGAAATCCAGCCCCTGCCGGCGGTAGCGTTCCAGCACGGCTTCGATTGCATCGAGGTCTTCCTCCGGGATCGAAACGTCCATCAGTCCCGCAGCGGAGCGATGCAGCAGCCGCCAGCCGGTCCACACGATATTCATCGCCACCCCCAGTGCGATCACCGGGTCGAGCCACAGCCAGCCGGTCGCCCACGCCAGCCCGACGCCGAGAATGACGCCCGCGGACGTCCAGACGTCGGTGCGCAGGTGATGGGCGTCGGCTTCCAGCGTGATGGATCTGTATTTTTTGCCCACCCCCATGAGGATCTGCGAGGTCGCCAGGTTGATCACCGAGGCGACGACCGATACCGCCAGCCCGATGCCCACCGCTTCGAGCGGCTGCGGATTGATCAGGCGGTCGATCGCTGCGTAGCCGATGGCGATTGCGGCGACGAGGATGAGGAAGCCCTCGAATGCGCTGGAGAAATACTCCGCCTTGCCGTGGCCGTGCGCGTGGTTTTGATCCGCCGGCAGGGCCGCCAGCGTCAGCATGGCCAGGGCCATCATGGCGCCCGCCAGGTTGACGAAGGATTCGAGCGCGTCCGAAAGCAGTCCGACCGAGCCGGTGAGCCACCAGGCCCAGCCCTTGAGCAGGATGGTGGAAAGGGCCGCCGCGATGGAGAGCCAAGCGTAGCGTTTGAGTGAGGCAGGCAGCATTCGATGGTTCGCAGGACCCAGGAAGTCGGGTCGATTGTATCGCGGCACCTGTTCTTCGACCGCATCAACATGAGATTCAGTCGGGGTGTTCACGCGGCCTGCGGGGGTGGTTGCCGAGATACCTGGAATCAATCAAGCTGGCGTCACCCACGCTTTTTTCGGACGATCCACCATGGAAAACCTGCTGTACTGGGCCGGCATGTCGGCCGTCGCCGTGAACGCCCTGACCGGCGTGCTCGATGCCGGCCGCAAGAACATGGACCTGATCGGCGTGATGATGGTGGGAACCGCCACCGCACTGGGCGGCGGCACGGTGCGCGACGTTCTGCTGCAGCGTCCGGTGTTCTGGATCAGCGACCAGGTGTACCTCATCGTCGCGCTGGCGACCACGCTGGTCATCTTTTTTGCGGTGCGCGGCCTGCGCCTGCCGCCGCGGCTGTTCCTGGTTCCCGATGCGCTCGGTCTGGCCCTGTTCACCATCGTCGGCACCCAGATTGCCCTGGAATGGCACGCGCCCTGGCTGGTGGCCAGCCTGCTGGGCGTGATCACCGGTGTCGTCGGCGGTGTGCTGCGGGACGTGTTGTGCAACGAGGTTCCGTTGATTTTCGTGCGGGGCGAACTCTATGCTTCCGCCGCCTGGACGGGTGCCCTGGTGCTGGTGGGTCTGCAGGCACTTGGCGTGTCGCCGGTGATTGCGGCGTGGGCGGGGATGGCGAGCGTGCTGGGCGTTCGCCTGCTGGCGATGGCGTTCCGCATTACGCTGCCGATCTATTCGGAGCGCAAGTAGGCTGCAGCAAGCGACGCCAGCGTCCATATTCCTGCAGACATCCCACACCCGAACCCATAAAATGCCGGACATGAAAATCCTGACCGCCTTGCTGCTGATGCTGCCCCTGACCGCGTATGCCGAATGGGGACAATTTGATTTCGAGTACGAGGCCGATAAGCCCTGGGTGGAACTGTCGGCCCAGTTGCCGCCCTATCCCCAGGCGGAAAACCTGGTCGAGTTCAAGGTGTCGTCGGCTACGCGCAACCGGCACTTGATCGATACGGCATCGATCAGCGTCGGGGAGGACAAGGTCGTCCGCTACACCGTGGTGATCGAAGCGACGGGCGGGGCGAAGAACGTGTCGTTCGAGGGCATGCGCTGCGCCACCGGCGAGCGCCGCCTGTATGCCTACGGCCATCCCGGCGGCACCTGGTCGAAGGCGCGCAATGCCGGCTGGGAAGGCATCAAGCTCCGTTCGCTGCTGTCGTATCACAAGGCTCTGTACGAGGATCATTTCTGTCCAGGCGGTGTCAACGTCCGGGATGCCAAGGAGGCTGTGCGCAATCTGCGGCAGGGGGGTGCTGATGCATTCGGTGGTTAAGCACGCACGACGCATCGTCGTCAAGGTCGGCTCCAGCCTCGTCACTGCGGAAGGACGTGGCCTCGATCACGCCGCGCTGTCGCGCTGGGCCGAGCAGATTGCCGCGCTGACCGCGCAGGGCAAGGAAGTGGTGCTGGTGTCTTCCGGGGCGATTGCCGAAGGCATCGCCCGGCTGGGCTGGAAGAAGCGGCCGAAGGCGGTGAACGAACTGCAGGCCGCCGCTGCCGTCGGGCAGATGGGACTGGTGCAAGCCTACGAATCGATCTTCCGCACCCACGGCCTGCACGCCGCGCAGGTGCTGCTCACCCACGAAGACCTGGCCGACCGCACGCGCTATCTGAATGCGCGCACCACCCTGCGCACGCTGCTGGAACTGCGCGTGGTGCCGATCATCAACGAAAACGATACCGTCGCCACCGACGAGATCCGCCTCGGCGACAACGACACGCTGGGCGCGCTGGTGACCAACCTCATCGAGGCCGATTGCCTGATCATCCTCACCGATCAGACGGGCCTCTTCACCGCCGATCCGCGCAGGGATTCGCAGGCCACGCTGGTGATGGACGCCCACGCCGGCGACCCCGAACTCGAACGCATGGCGGGCGGGGCGGGCAGCAGCGTCGGCACCGGCGGCATGCTGACCAAGCTCCTGGCGGCCAAGCGCGCAGCCAGGAGCGGCGCCCATACGGTGATCTGCAGCGGGCGCGAGGAGAACGTGCTGCTGCGGCTGGCTGCCGGCGAAGCCATCGGCAGCCAACTGGTGGCGCGCCAGGCACCGCTCGCCGCGCGGCGGCAGTGGCTCGCCGACCATCTGCAAC
>JBAVWB010000130.1:0-32692 GCA_049697615.1 Thiobacillus sp.
GGGTGGGCAAGAGCGCCCTGGCCCTGGCCTGGGCGCAGGCCCTGCTGTGCGAGGCGCCGCTCGCCGACGGTGCGGCCTGCGGCCAGTGTGCGGCCTGCCACTGGTTCGACACCGGCGGGCATCCGGACTTCCGGCTGGTCACCCTGCAGGAGAAGACCGGCAAGGAAGGCGAAACCCGGATGGCCACCGCAATCGAGGTCGACCAGGCGCGCGAGGCCGTCGATTACGTCCAGTTGTCCACCTATCGGGCCGGCTTCCGGGTGGTGCTGGTCAATCCGGCCGACAGCCTCAACCTGGCGGCGGCCAATGCGCTGTTAAAGGTGCTGGAGGAACCGCCGTTAAATACGGTGTTCGTGCTGGTCTCGGATCAGCCGCGGCGCCTGCTGCCGACCATACGCAGCCGCTGCACCCGGCTCGACATCGGCCTGCCGCCGGTCGACCAGGCAGCGCAATGGCTGGCCGGGCAGGGCGTGGACGATGCGCTCAACCTGCTGGCGCTCTCCGGCGGCACGCCGCTCGATGCGCAGCGCTGGGCCGACAGCAGCGAACTGGATGAACGCCGCAGCGTGCTGGAAGGCCTGGCGCGTCCCGCCCAGCTCGATCCGGTGACGCTGGGGGAACGCTGGAAAGCGATCACCCCGCAGACCTGGCACAACGTGGCATACAAATGGCTGGGTGATTTGCTGGCGGTGAAGCTGCAGGGCAGCGTTCAGTTCAACCGTGATTTTGCCGAAGTGTTGGCGCGGCTGGGCAAATCGGCTGATCTGGCGAAACTGCTGGCGCTTGCCAGAACGCAGGCGAACGAAGGCAGGATACTGGCGCATCCGCTCAACCGGGCCCTGCAGCTGGAAGCCTGGCTGATCCAGTACCGGCACGTGTTTGATTGATGAGAGACCGACGATGAATGCAGCAGTCAACGATATAACAGCACAAGTCCGCCCCGGCGTGCTGTCCCTGTCGATCAAGGAAAAATCCGCCCTGTTTGCGGCCTACATGCCCTTCATCAAGGGCGGCGGACTGTTCATTCCCACCAACAAGAGCTACAAGATGGGCGAGGAAGTGTTCATGCTGTTGACCCTGATGGACGATCCCGCCAAGCTGCCGGTGTCCGGCAAGGTGGTGTGGCTGACGCCTTCAGGCGCGCATGGCGGCCGCACCCAGGGCGTCGGCGTGCAGTTCGCCTTCAACGAAAGCGGCAAGGCGGCGCAAAACAAGATTGAAGGTTTTCTCGGCGGTTCGTTAAAATCGGTGCGCCCCACTCACACCATGTAGCAGCACCCTCGCGGTGCGCCTGGTTTTTTCTGACGACGCGCTTGTTTGCGCACGCACCGCATGTATATCGATTCCCACTGCCACATCAATTTCCCCGATCTTGCCGGCAAGTTGCCCGAGGTGTTCGACCTCATGGCAGCCAACCAGGTGAGCCACGCGTTGTGCATCAGCGTGGAACTGGAAAAATTCCCTGACATTCTCGCCCTGGCCGAGGCGCATCCCAATGTGTATGCCTCGGTGGGCGTGCATCCCGACCACGAGGACTGCGCCGAACCGACGGTGGAAGAACTGGTCGCGCTGGCCGATCATCCCAAGGTGGTGGCGATCGGTGAGACCGGGCTGGATTATTTCCGGCTCACCGGCGACCTCGAATGGCAGCGCGAACGCTTCCGCACCCACATCCGCGCTGCGCGTGCCTGTCAGAAGCCTTTGGTGATCCACACCCGTTCTGCGGCCGACGACACCCTGCGCATCATGCGCGAGGAGCAGGCGGGCGAGGCGGGCGGCGTGATGCACTGCTTCACCGAGAGTCTGGCGGTGGCGGAAGCCGCCATCGAGCTGGGCTTTTACATTTCGTTTTCCGGCATCGTGACGTTCAAGAATGCCGTGGCCCTGCGCGAGGTCGCGGCGGCCATTCCGCTGGAGCGCATGCTGATCGAGACCGATTCGCCCTATCTGGCGCCGGTGCCGCATCGCGGTCAGACCAACCAGCCGGGGTTCGTGAAACATGTGGCGGAAGAGATCGCGCGGGTGCGCGGGATGACGGCCGAAGCGGTGGGCGAAGCCACCACGCACAACTTTTTTCGCCTGTTTGCCGCGGCCCGACCCTGAGTCGGGCGCAACGCAGGGCTGAATCCGGAACGGTCAGCCTCTGAGCGGCTGCGCCTGAGCGGGGGATTCGCTGAAAATGGCTTCAGGGCGATGGAGGAAGTAGCCCTGCCCGTAATCCACCCCGATTTCCTTCAGCGCCAGCAGGGTGGCCTCGTTCTCGATGAATTCCGCCACACAGCTTATTTTCAGGGTCTTGGCGATCTGGGAAATGGCAACGACGATGGAGTGGTCGTGTTCGTCGTGCACCATGTTGCGAACGAAGCTGCCGTCGATCTTCAAATAGTCCACCGGCAGCATCTTGAGATAGCCGAAGGAACTCAGGCCGCTGCCGAAATCGTCCAGTGAGAACTGGCACCCCATTTTCTTCAGTTCCGTCATGAAGCGGGCCGCATGGGATATGTTGCGAATGGCGGCGGTTTCGGTGATCTCGAAGGTCACCAGGCCGGGCTTGACGCCGCTGCGCAGGATTTCGCGCTTGACGAAATCGAGCAGGTCTTCCTGCCCCAGTGACTGCCCGGAGAGGTTGATGGCATAAGCGGCCAATCCCTGCTCGGCACCATGCCGGGCGATGAGTTTCAGCGCATTGTGGATGACCCAGCGGTCGATTTCCGGCATATGCCGGAAGCGCTCGGCGGCGGGAATCAGACGCCCCGGCAGGATCAGCGAGCCGTCCTCCTCCAGCATGCGAACCAGCAGTTCGCAGCGCGGAGCTTCTGAGCTGCGCGCATCGAGCGGATAGATTTTCTGGCCGTGGAGGACGAAGCGGTTCCTTTCAAGGGCGCTGGGAATGCGCACCGACCATTGCATCTCCAGGTGACGCCGCGCCTGCTCCACATCATCCATGCTGGAGACATGAATCTGGTTGCGTCCCTTGTCCTTGGCCACGAAGCAGGCAATGTCGGCGTTGCTGAAGATGTCCACGGCAGCGCCCGTGTCCGGACGGATGGGGACCACGCCGATGCTGATCCCCACCTCGAAGGTCTGACCTTCCCACAGGAAGCGGTAGTCGCGGACCCGGTTGCGGATGTCTTCGGCCAGGGCGCAGGCCTCGTTCAAGGGAATATTCCGCATCAGGATGCCGAATTCGTCGCCCCCCAGGCGGGCGACGGTGTCGGTTTCGCGCACCCGGTGGCGCAACAGGGTCGCGAGTTCGATCAGCAGGCCATCGCCGGCAATATGCCCGCAGGTGTCGTTGACGACCTTGAACTGATCCAGATCCATGTAGCAGAACGCATTGTGGGTATCGTTCGCCTTGGCATCCTGCAGGGCTTCCTCGACCTGCCGTTCGAATTCGCGGCGGTTGATCAAACCCGTCAGGGTGTCATGGGTGGCCTGATAGGCCAGCTTGCGGGAGGCCTCCCGGGTCTCGGTCACGTCGTGGAACACCAGCACGGCGCCGATGGTCTTGCCTTCCTTGCCGCGGATTGGGGCGGAGGTTTCCTCGACGGCGTAGGCGCGGCCATCGGCTCTTACCAGCTGGGCGAGGTTGACGCCGCTGATCACGGTGTCTTCTGCCAGGCACAGGCGCGCCGGGTTGGCCAGCGCGCTCCCGGTGGATTGGTCCTGCACCCGGTAGACGGTTTCGATCGGTTTGCCCACGCCCTCGGCCAGGGTGCAACCGGTCAGGGTTTCCGCTACCGGATTCAGATAGCGCACCCGGCCCTGCAGGTCGGTGGTGATGACGCCGTCGCCGATGGAATGCAGCGTCACCTCGGCGCGTTCCTTTTCTTCGTACAGCGCGTGTTCCGACTGATGCAATGCCGCAATCCGGGCGCGGATCGCCTCGGCCATGCTGTTGAAATTGCTGGCCAGTACGCCAATTTCGTCGCGGTTGCTCACCGGGATGTGCAGGTCGTAATCGCCGCCGCTTATTTTTTGCGTGGCAGCGAGCAGGGACTTGATATGCCGCGTCAACAGGTAACCGGCGATGCCCAGGGCAAGCAGGGTAAACAGGATTTCCCCCGCGGCAATCAGCAGGCTCTGGCGCAGAATGCTTTCCCTGGACGCCACAAAGGAGGCCATCGATAGCCCGTATTGAGCATAGCCGATGGTTTCGCCCCCCAGTGTCAGGGGAATGGACGTGTCGTACACCAGATCGCCCAGGCTTTGCCGTATGTCCTGATCGATCGCGGGCAGCGTGGCCGCATCGACCTTGCCGGCCCGCGCGTACAGCTTCTTCTTGTCATCGAGGACGACGATGTAGTCCAGCTCGGCCGCCGGGCTGTGGACCAGTTGCTGGAGGATTTCCACGACCGACGCATGATCGCGCTCGAACAGGCGCGCGCCCAGCGAGGCATTGAGCAGCGGGCTGACGGTTTGCAGCCGCGCCTCGGTGCGGTCTTCCATCACTTCGGTCATCAGGCGCAGGCTGTTGGCAATCAGCAGCCCCAGCATCGTCACTTCAATGACGATGCTGACGATGACCAGCCGGGTGCGGATGGAGTGGAAGAAGGGGGTCCTGTTTTTGGTCACGGGCCGGCCGGTTTAAGGAATATCTGGGTATAGGGATCAAGCCCTTTCATGGCCCGGTCGTCGACGGCTTGAAATTTCTCGTAGCCATTGGTCGTGAAATAGGACTCGCTGCCCGGCACCCGATGGAAATCCAGCAGCAGTTTCTGGATCTTTTCGATGTCCTGCTTAGCCAGTCGCGGGTGCGCCATGACCAGGAATCCCGGCGCTTCGGCAGTTGTTGCGAACAACTGGAGCTGGTCTTTCTGCTTTTCGTCCAGCACATGCCACAGCAGCTTGCCCGTCACCGAGGCATCAGCCTCGCCGCGCAAGGGCGCTTGTATGGCATTGTTGTGGGTGCGGGTGTCGATGATCGTTACTGTCTCGCCGGGTACCAGGCCGTTTTCACGCAGGGTGTGTTCCGCCATCTGGTAAACGATCGATACCTTTTGCGCGATCATCACCGTCTTGCCCTTCAGGTCCTTGACCGAATGGATATCCGAATCCTTGCGGGCGAGAAAAAAGCCCTGCACCGTATGGCTGGTCTGGGCCAAGCGCTTGTATCCGTCGCGGGTTTCCGCCAGACGGCCAAGGTGAGGAGCGGTGAGGAGGATGTCGTACTGGCCGTCGCGGGTGCGATCGACGAAACTCATGAAGTCCGGCGCGGTGACCAGGGTCACCGGGCGCTGCAGGGATTTTGCGAGGTAGTCCTTGAGTGGGGCGTGGAACTGCGCCAGCTGGACCGGGGTGACGTAGGGAAACACGCCCAGGGTCAGCGGCGTTTTCTCGCCTGCCATCGCGGATGAGCCCAGCACAAGGAGAAACGCAAAAGAGATATAACGCATCAGACCTGCCATTCGAACCCTCCCCCTAGAAATGCCAGCCTTCGATGCCAAGGGACGATCCCGGCGCGCGGTCGGACTTTGCTGGCTGAAATGCCTTGAATGTCCCGTGCCTCGTGGCCATCCTGCATTCATGCCAGATGAATTATCCTTGTTTTACGGATAGATGCCGCTAATCCTTTAATCATCATGGGGATAGGCGCCTCGTCACGTTCCCGAAAGTGCGGCAAGCCAGGCAGGAAACACCCGCCGATTTCTATTGCGCGGCCAGCCTGTTGAGCACCTGCGATGCTGCCCGCAGTCCGAAGGTGGCGGTGACGCACACCGAAGAGCCGAAGCCCGCGCAATTGAGCCCGTGCAGGTGGGCGTCCTCGGGGCGTTCGTAGCACACGCCGCCCTCGGCGCTTGGATAGGTGAGCGGCTCGGTGGAATAGACGCAGTCGACGCCGAACTTTTTCCCGGGTTCGCGCGGAAAGCCATGGTCGCGGCGCAGGCTTGCGCGCACCTTGGAAAGCAGCGGGTCTTCGGTGGTGCGGGCGAGATCGGCCAGTTGCACCCGGCCGGGGTCGATCTGGCCACCGGCGGCGCCGACGCAGACCAGCCGGATGCGCTGGCGGCGGCAATGGACGATCAGCGCGGTCTTGGCACGGGTGCTGTCGATGGCATCCACTACGTAATCGTAACTTTCCGCCAGCAGCGCGGCGACATTATTCTCCGCGGTCAGGAATTCTTCCACGCCTGTCACCTGGCAGCGCGGGTTGATCGCATGGATGCGTTCTGTCATGGCCTGGATCTTCGACTTGCCGAGTTCGTGGGTGAGCGCGTGCACCTGGCGGTTGATGTTGGATTCGGCCAGATGATCGGGATCGATCAGGGTCAGACGCCCGATGGCCGAGCGCGCCAGCGCCTCGGCGGTCCAGGCACCGACGCCGCCGATGCCGATGACGCAGACGTGTGCCTGCTGGAATCGTTCGAAGGCCGCGCTGCCATAGAGCCGGCGAACGCCGCCGAAGCGGCGTTCGAAATCGATCGCGTGTTCGCTGTGGAAAAGGTCGGTCATGGATGGGGGCGCAATGTTGACCAGGGGGCTGGCGACATCAGGGATTCAGGCTGACAGGAGACAGGCATGACGGGGATCATACCGCTTCCCCGGGGGTGTAAAAATGCAAAGGGCGAACCCGAGGATCGGGCTCGCCCTGATTGCGCCGGGGATGCGCCCCGGCCGGAGGATTACAGACTGGCGGTTTCGAGCTCGAACTGGATCGCCTGGATGCCGGCACGGGCACACGCCTCGTCCTGCTCGCCCGTCGCCGCGCCCGAGACCCCGACCGCGCCGATGATGTTGCCGGCGGCCTCGATCGGGATGCCGCCTGCGGAAAACACCAGGCCATCGACCTTGCCGACCGAGAAGGGCTGGCTGAAGCGGTTTTCCATGGCGGACGTGGCGGCATTGAAGTTGACTGCCGTAAAGGCCTTTTGCTTGCTGATCTCCAGCGTGATCCTCGGCGCCAGCGTGTCGCGCATCACGACCATGGCGTCGCCGCTGCGATCGACCACGGTCACGCCGATCTGGATGCCCTGCTTGCGGCATGCGTCCATTGCGGCATGGGCGATTTTTCCGGAAGCCTCGACGGTGAGGCGCGGGATTTTGACGATGACGGGGACTTCTGCAGCGATTGCAGGGAAGGCCAGCAAGGCGGCGCAGCTTGCCGCGATCAGTGAAGGTTTGCGCATGGGTCTATCCTCCTGTGGGTTCGTTTTGGTGATACCTGTCCAGCATAGTGCAGGCCGGAAAAAACGGTGGCCCACCGCGAACAGCAGGCGCCACGCCATGCTGCCTGTCCGCATGGCCGGCCGCCCTCAAGGCTACTGCCCGAAAAACGATTTGACCTTGTCCATGAACGACTGCGCACGCGGGTTATTGTTCCGCCCCGGGCTCAAGGCCTCGAATTCGCGCAGCAATTCGCGCTGGCGATCGGAGAGGTTCACCGGCGTCTCGATCTGCATGTGGCACAGCAGGTCGCCCGGTGCGTTGCTGCGCACGCCCTTGATGCCCTTGCCGCGCAGGCGGAATACCTTGCCCGACTGCGTTTCGGCCGGAATCTTGATCTTGGCATGGCCCTCCAGGGTGGGGATGTCGACCTCGCCGCCCAGCGCGGCCGTGGCAAAGCTGATCGGCATTTCGCAATGCAGGTCGTTGCCGTCGCGCTTGAACACCGGGTGTTCCTTGAGGTGGATCACCACATAGAGATCGCCCGACGGACCGCCGTTGACCCCGGCTTCGCCTTCGCCGCCGAGACGGATGCGGTCGCCGCTGTCCACGCCGGCGGGAATCTTCACCGACAGCGTCTTGTGTTTCTTGACGCGGCCCTCGCCATGGCAACTGGTGCAGGGATCGGCCACCATCTTGCCGGTTCCGCCGCAGCGCGGACAAGTCTGCTGCACCGAGAAGAAGCCCTGCTGGATGCGCACTTGGCCATGGCCGCCGCAGGTGGTGCAGGTGGAAGGCTGCGTGCCCGGCTTGGCGCCGCTGCCGTGGCACACGCCGCATTCTTCCAGGGTCGGGATGCGGATCTTGGTTTCGGTGCCGCGGGCGGCTTCTTCCAGGCCGATTTCCAGGTTGTAGCGCAGGTCGGCACCGCGGTAGACGCGGTCACGGCGTCCGCCGCCGCCACCGCCAAAGATATCGCCGAAGATGTCCGAGAAGGCATCGGAAAATCCGCTGCCTCCGCCGTAACCCCCGCCCATTCCGGCCTGCTGGTCGATCCCGGCGTGGCCGAACTGGTCGTAGGCGGCGCGCTTGTCCGAGTCGGACAGGATCTCGTAGGCCAGCTTGGCTTCCTTGAATTTCTCCTCCGCACCCTTGTCGTCCGGGTTGCGGTCGGGATGGTGCTTCATGGCCAGCTTGCGGTAGGCCTTCTTGATGTCTTCGTCCGAGGCGTTCTTGGCGACGCCGAGGACTTCGTAGTAGTCGCGTTTGGACATGTGAGTGAGTCGAGAGTCGAGAGTGGAGAGCGGTGAGTCGAGAGCAGAGAGTCTAATAGGCGAGTGCTAGAGCGAAGAAGCCGAGAGGGCTTGACGCGCTCTCGGCTCTTCAGTCTCCACTCTCGGCTGTCTTTACTTGTCCTTCACCTCTTCAAATTCGGCATCGACCACATTGTCGTCCGCCGCACCCGCGCCGCCACTGGTGGCTTCACCCGGCTGTGCCTCGGCCTTCTCGGTCTTGTACATCTGCTCGGCAAGCTTGTGGCTGGCGGTGGCGAGCGCCTGGGTCTTGGCCTCGATGGTGTCCTTGTCGCCTTCGCGCGAGGCATCCTCGCATTCCTTCAGTGCAGTTTCGATCGCGGCCTTTTCCTCGGCCGACACCTTGTCGCCGTGTTCAGCCAGCGACTTCTTCACCGAGTGGATCATGCCGTCCGCTGCGTTGCGTGCAGTCGCCAGTTCGACCGCCTTGTGGTCCTCGGCGGCGTTGGCTTCGGCGTCCTTCACCATGCGCTGGATTTCCTCTTCGGAGAGACCGGAGCTGGCCTGGATGCGGATGGTGTTTTCCTTGCCGGTGGCCTTGTCCTTGGCCGACACGTGCAGGATGCCGTTGGCGTCGATGTCGAAGGTGACCTCGATCTGCGGCATGCCGCGCGGCGCGGGCGGGATGTCGGACAGGTTGAACTGGCCGAGGCTCTTGTTGCCCGTGGCAATCTCGCGCTCGCCCTGCAGCACGTGCACCGTCACTGCGTTCTGGTTGTCGTCGGCGGTCGAGAACACCTGCGAAGCCTTGGTCGGGATCGTGGTGTTCTTCGGGATCAGCTTGGTCATCACGCCGCCCAGGGTTTCGATGCCCAGGCTCAAAGGCGTCACGTCGAGCAGCAGCACGTCCTTCACTTCACCCTTCAGCACGCCGCCCTGGATCGCGGCGCCCACGGCCACGGCTTCGTCCGGGTTGACGTCGCGGCGCGGATCCTTGCCGAAGAAGTCTTTCACTGCGTCCATCACCTTGGGCATGCGGGTCTGGCCGCCGACCAGGATGACGTCGTCGATCTGCGAGGTGGTCAGCCCGGCATCCTTCAGTGCCATCTTGCACGGATCGATGGTGCGCTTGATCAGATCCTCCACCAGGCTCTCGAACTTGGCGCGGGTGATCTTCACCGCCAGGTGCTTGGGACCGGAGGCATCGGCCGTGATGTAGGGCAGGTTGACTTCGGTCTGCTGTGCAGAGGACAGCTCGATCTTGGCCTTTTCAGCGGCATCCTTCAGGCGCTGCAGCGCGAGCACGTCCTTCTTCAGGTCGACGCCCGCATCCTTCTTGAACTCCTCGGCGATGTAGTCGATCAGGCGCTGGTCGAAGTCCTCGCCGCCGAGGAAGGTGTCGCCGTTGGTCGAGAGCACTTCGAACTGGTGCTCGCCGTCCATTTCGGCAATTTCAATGATCGAGATGTCGAAGGTGCCGCCGCCCAGGTCATACACGGCAATCTTGCGGTCGCCTTCCTTCTTGTCCATGCCGAAGGCCAGCGCGGCCGCGGTCGGCTCGTTGATGATGCGCTTGACTTCCAGTCCGGCGATGCGGCCGGCGTCCTTGGTGGCCTGGCGCTGGCTGTCGTTGAAGTAGGCCGGCACCGTGATGACGGCTTCGGTGACTTCCTCGCCCAGGTAGTCCTCGGCGGTCTTCTTCATCTTGCGCAGGGTCTCGGCCGACACCTGCTGCGCCGCCATTTTCTGGCCGCGCACTTCGACCCAGGCGTCGCCGTTGTCGGCCTTGACGATCTTGTAGGGCATCAGGCCGATGTCCTTCTGCACTTCCTTCTCTTCGAAGCGGCGGCCGATCAGGCGCTTCACCGCATACAGTGTGTTCTTCGGGTTGGTGACCGCCTGGCGCTTGGCCGGCGCGCCGACCAGGATCTCGCCGTCTTCGGTGTAGGCCACGATCGACGGCGTGGTGCGCGCGCCCTCGGCATTCTCGATCACTTTCGGTTTGCCGTTTTCCATCACCGCCACGCAGGAGTTGGTGGTACCCAGGTCAATGCCAATAATGCGTCCCATAATGCGTTCCTTCTAGATAGAGATTGAATTGATTTGAATGTGGGGGAGGTTGTCGCTATTTCAAGCGTCCTTGCCCTTGGCGACCATCACCAGCGCCGGCCGCAGCGTGCGCTCGTTGAGGCGGTAGCCCTTCTGCAGCACCGTCACCACCGTGTTGGCCGGCTGGTCGGACTCGACCATCTGGATCGCCTGGTGCTGGTGCGGGTCGAACTTCTCGCCCAGCGGGTCGATGTCGTGGAGGTTGAATTTTCCGAAGGCGGCAGTCAGCTGCTTCAGGGTCAGCTCGACGCCGTCCTTCATGTTCTCCACGCTCGGCGATTCGGCGGCGAGCGCGGCTTCCAGGCTGTCCTTCACCGCCAGCAACTCGCCGGCGAAGTTTTCCACCGCGAACTTGCGTGCGCGGTCGACGTCTTCTGCCGCGCGGCGGCGCATGTTCTCGGTTTCCGCCTTCGCGCGCAACCAGGCGTCGTGGTGCTCGGCTGCCTGGAGTTCAGCCGCTTTCAGCAGTTCTTCCAGGCTGGGCATGATTTCTTTTTCGTGGCTTTCGGCCGGGTTTGTGTCGGTTTTGAGTTCGTCCTGCATGTGTGCTCCCAATTAATTCCCTCTGAGAATTGGGGGCAAAAACCGACGCTTCAAGAGGCCGATGGTAATTTTTTCAGAATCCCGAAAGAGCGAGCCGCAGGCGTATTTCAGTTTGCTGCATGCGGGCGCTTCCGGTATGATGCGCCGCTCCCGGAGAGGTGGATGAGCGGTTTAAGTCGCACGCCTGGAAAGCGTGTTTAGGATAATATCCTAACGCGGGTTCGAATCCCGCCCTCTCCGCCACACACAATTCGACCACACTGAACTTCATGCCGAAACATGCCTACCACGGCAGGCTGTCCGTGGTTGTACCCGTCAAGAACGAGCAGGACAATGTCGAGCCGCTGGTGCGTGAAATCGCAGCGGCGCTGTCCGGCAACACCACGTTCGAAATCATCTATGTCGACGACGGCAGCACCGATGCCACCCCGGCACGGCTGCAGGCCCTGAAAGCCGAATTCCCCATGCTGCGGGTGATCCGCCACCGCGAATCGTGCGGGCAGAGCCGCGCGGTGACGACCGGCGTAACGGCGGCGCGCTACGAATGGATCGCCACCCTCGATGGCGACGGCCAGAACGACCCGGCCGACATCCCCGCACTGCTGGCCGAACTGGCCAACCCGGTGCAGCCCGCCAACCTGGAACTGCTGGCGGGTTGGCGCTCCAAGCGCAACGACACCTTCCTGCGCCGCATCTCCTCGAAAATCGCCAACGGCGTGCGCTCACGCATGCTGAAGGACAACACGCCGGACACCGGCTGCGGCCTCAAGGTGTTCGCCCGCGAGACCTTCCTGCAACTGCCCAACTTCAACCACATGCACCGCTTCCTGCCCGCGCTGGTGATGCGCAATGGCGGCGCGGTGGTGTCGGTGCCGGTGCATCACCGCGCGCGCGAACGCGGCACCTCAAAATACGGCGTGCACAACCGGCTGTGGGTCGGCATCGTCGACCTGTTCGGCGTCGCCTGGCTGCAGCGGCGGGTGCGCTTGCCGCTGATCGAGCCTGACTCCGATCTTTAAATGAAAGCGCGCGTCATCCTCAAGGGCCTGGCGCTGATCCTGAGCCTGGCGCTCCTGGGCTTCCTGTTCAATGCCAGCGATCTGGGCAGCAGCGTCAACGAGGCCTGGATCGATGCGCGGGTACGCGGCCACGGGATCAACGGCGCGCTGCTGTTTTTGCTGATGGGCGGACTGTTCACCGCCATCGGACTGCCGCGCCAGATCATTGCCTTTCTCGGCGGCTATGCCTTCAGCGTGGGGATGGGGTCGCTGCTCGGCAGCGTGGCGGCGCTGTTGGGCTGCATGCTGAGCTTTGCCTACGCGCGTTTCTTCGGCAAGGGCCTGTTGCGCGCGCGCCTGGGCGAACGCGCCGGGCGCTTCGACCGCTTTGTCCACGACCATCCGTTTTCGATGACCGTGCTGATCCGTCTGCTGCCGGTGGGCAGCAACCTGGTGACGAATCTGGCCGCGGGTATTTCCAGCATCCGCCCCGCGTATTTCTTTTCCGGGACCTTCGTCGGCTATCTGCCGCAGACGCTGGTGTTCGCCCTGGTCGGCAGCGGGGTGCATATCGCACCCATGCTGAAACTCACGCTGGCAATCGTGCTTTTCCTGGTATCCATGGCGCTGGGTGTGTATTTGTACCGCCGTCGTCGGGCGGGCGAGGCGCTGGACGAATCGCTCGAATAGGCTTGGGTAAATGCGCTGCGCCGCGTTGACGGTTTGGCCGATTATTGCGTTGGGCCGCTTTCGATCTTGCGCCAGAGGGGGAGCAGATAAATGTGCATGGCGACACCCACGATTCCCGCCCCCAAGGCCAGGGCGGCCAGTACGTCGGACATATAATGTTTGCCGATAAGAACACGGGCCAGGGCAATCAAAAAAGCGGCGGCCAGGGCCAGAATAGAAGCTGTCCGGGAACGCAGGAGAACCCCCAGGAAAACCGCGCCAACCGCTGCATCGACGGCATGGCTGGAAGGGAAGGATGAATGGATGGCCTGGGCAAAATGGGTGACTTGAAAGAAGGCATCCTGTAGATGGCTTGCGTGTGGGCGGGGTCGCCCAGAACCAAGCTTGATCAGACGCACCAGCAGTGCAGTTCCGAATAACTGCGCAAAAACATAGGCAAATCCGATCGTTCTGAACAGCACGTTTTTTTTCAGTATCCCGAGCGTGAGCAATGCCAGGAATGACAGGTAGAAAATGAACAAGCCCCTTTCCGAAAACGATTCCAGGAATGGATGAAGGGTCTTGAGCATCCGGTTCGCTTCGAGGCTCTGGAAAATCGCGGTATCGGCATGTGTGAGCCAGGACGTCAATGCACCCGCCCAAAGAAGCACAGAAACGCGCAGGGCGAAGCGCAATCTGGCGCTGGCTGCCTGGGAATCCAGAAATATCGATATCGGTTTGCCAGAGTCTACGGCGGGCATCGCGCACACGGAAAATGAAATTTGAATCTTAATTATTATGGGTTATTTGTCTTAAGACAGCCTTAAGTCGGAATGCATAAGATAAACAGGGATTTCTGCGCAACTACTATTACGATGGGTGGACATGCTGTGATGAAATACCGGATTCTGGGCGCGAGTGATCGTGGTGCGCTTTTTGCAAGTTTCGCTTTGCTTGCAATTCTTGCCGTTGTCGGGATCACAACGCGCCCGCTGACGCCGATCGATGAAACGCGCTACGTCAGCGTGGCATGGGAAATGTGGCTGCGCGGCGATTTCCTGGTGCCGTTCAAGAACGGCGAGCCCTATAGCCACAAGCCGCCGCTCATGTTCTGGATGTTTCACGCCGGCTGGGCGTTGTTCGGCGTCAACGACTGGTGGCCGCGGCTGGTGATGCCGCTGTTTTCAGCCGGCGCGCTGCTGCTGACCTTTCTGCTCGCCCGCCGCCTGTGGCCGCAGCATGCCAGCCTCGGCGGGCAGGCCGCGCTGATTCTGGTGAGTTCACTGTTGTGGATCGTCTTTTCCACCACGGCCATGTTCGACGTGATGCTGGCGTTCTGGGTGCTGGTCGGCATGCACGGCGTGTTGACCGCTGCCGACGGAAAACACCGCGGCTTCGTCATTCTGGGCATCGCGATCGGCATGGGCGTGCTGACCAAGGGGCCGGTCATCCTGCTGAATCTGCTGCCGGTCACGGTGCTGGCGCTGTGGTGGAATCCAGGCCTCAAGTGGGGCCGCTGGTTCGCGGGGGTGGGGCTGGCAGTGCTGCTGGGCGCAGCGATCGCCCTGATGTGGGCGATCCCGGCCGGCATGGCCGGGGGCGAGGAATATCGCAATGCGATTTTCTGGGGCCAGACCGCCAACCGCATGATCGAATCCTTTGCCCACCGGCGGCCGATCTGGTGGTATCTGCCGCTGTTGCCACTGATGCTTTTTCCGTGGTTTGTCTGGCCAGGATTGTGGAAAGCGCTTGCACATCACCGGCGCGCCGGGCTTGATCGTGGCACGCGCTTTTGTCTCGCCTGGATGCTGCCGGTGTTCGTCGCGTTTTCCTTCATCAGCGGCAAGCAGCCGCATTATCTGGTGCCGTTGTTTCCTGCGTTTGCCTTGCTGACGGCGCGCGTGCTGGCTGATCGGGCCACGTTCCGTGTCGGCTTGCCGGCCTTGCTGGTGGCGGTGCTGGGCGGGGTGCTGATCCTGGCGGCAAGCGGACAGATTGCCGCGTTGCACGATCAGGTCGCGGCGCTGCCGCCTCTATGGCCGGGTGTGCTGCTGGTGCTGCTGGGCGGCGTGGCCTGGATGGCCGGCCGGCGCGGCGTTTCACCGCTGCTGAACCTGACGCTTATGGGTGTCGTCACGCTGGCGCTGGTGCAACTGGCGGCGATGCATTCGCTCAAGCCGCTCTACGACGTCAAGCCGCTGGCGTTGGCGATCAGGCAGGTGCAGGACGAAGGCAGGCCAGTGGCGAATGCCGCCACGTACCATGCGCAATATCAGTTCCTGGGCAGGCTGGAAGCGCCGCTGGCTGAGTTGTCCGGCGCGGAACTGATGCGCTGGCTGTCAGCGCATCCCGAGGGCTATGCGGTGGTCTATCTGAAGGACAGTCGGAACCTGGGCGCGATTCCAGCCCGCCACAGTCAGGGTTATCGCGGTGGTGCCGTTGTGCTGGTAGACGCTCAAACAGCGGCCAGGCTTCTGGCCGCCCGAACGGATTAGAAGGCTTAAGCCTCGGCTTCGCGCGGCGGCAGCACCACTTCGCGCGAGGGTGAAATGGTCGAGATGGCGTGCTTGAAGATCATCTGTGCAGCCTGGTCCTGGCCTTTCAGCAGCACCACGAACTGGTCGAACGATTCGATCCGCCCCATCAGCTTGATGCCGTTGACCAGGAATACCGACACGGGGATGCGCTCTTTGCGCAGGGTATTGAGGAAAAGATCCTGCAGTTGATTATGTTCTTTGGCCATGTTTGGCTCCCTGTCAGATGAAGGGGGCAATCCCCCTCCATCATTATTAGCTGATTAATCGATTTTTGCACCGGCGCGCGTTGCCGTGATGGCGTCGCGGATGCGCAGTTGCTGCAATTGCTTGACGATTTCACCGCGCACGACATCCAGCGGGGGAATCTGCGGCATGCGGGTGTCGTCGAGGCGGATGACGTGGTAGCCGAACTGCGTCTTCACCGGTGTCTTGGTGGTCTCGCCTTTTTTCAGGCTGGCGAGTGCGTTGGAGAACTCGGGCACGAAGACCCGGCGGTCCGACCAGTCGAGTGCGCCGCCGTTCTTGGCCGAGCCAGGATCTTGCGATTGTTTCTTCGCCAGGTCCTCGAATTTGGCTTTCTTGCCGAGGTCGGCAATGATTTTTTTCGCTTCCGCCTCGGTCTTCACCAGGATGTGGTGCGCGCGGTATTCCGGCTCCACGGCTTCGGTCTTGGCCTTGTCGTACATGGCCTGGATTTCAGCATCGGTCACCGGGTGGGCCTTGACGTAGTCTTCCAGGTAGGCCTTGGCCAGAATGTCCTTGCGGCGAATGTCCAGGCTCGCAGCCAGGCGCGGGTCCTTGTCGAGGCCCTTGTCCATGGCAGCGCGCGACAGCAGCTCCAGGTTGATCAGCGACTCGCGCACGCGGGCATCGAGTTGCGGCGAATCAGCCTGACCCTGGGCCATTTCACGCTTGACCAGTTCGCCATACATCGCGGGAATTTCGCGGCCGTTGACCACGGCCAGCGGCTTGCTGGTGTCGGCTGCCGGCGTGGTTGCATCGGGTGCGGGCGTTTGTGCCTGCGCCAGCGGGGAAAGGGCCAGCAGGATCAGGGTGGGGAGCAGGGCGAGACGCATGTGGGTTCCTTTTAGAGTTCTTCGGGGGTTAAGGCAGTAATCGACAGCGCGTGGATTTCGCGCTGCATGAGTTCGCCCATGGCTTCGTACACCAGCCGGTGGCGGGCGAGGGTGGAGAGTTTGCGGAATTTGGGTGACACCAGCGTTAAACGGAAATGTCCGCCGCCCGAGGCTGCGCCGGCATGGCCCTTGTGCTGGGCGCTTTCGTCTTCTAGCGTAAAGGTTTCGGGCTCCAGCGCGGCAAGGCGCTGGCGGATCAGGTCGGACGTGCTCATGCGGGAAAGACTTTCCTGAAGGGTTTGACGCCGACGCTGGAATAGACGCCCGATGCCACGTAGGGATCGGCATCGGCCCAGGCCTGCGCGTCAGCCAGGGTGTCAAATTCGGCGACGATCAGGCTGCCGGAAAAACCCGCGCTGCCAGGGTCGTTGCTGTCGATATTGGGGAAGGGGCCGGCCAGCAGCAGGCGTCCGGCCTGCTGCAAGGCCTGCAGGCGTTCCAGGTGCGCGGGGCGGGCGGCAAGTCGTCGCTCGAGGCTGTCGGGCACATCCTGTCCGACGAGGGCGTAAAACATTATTGCTTTTCTTCCTTGTCCAGTTTTGCTTGATCCAGATCGGCCTGATCCAGATACCGGGTCAGCATCATGCTCTGACCGATCACGAACACCAGCATCAGCCCCAGACTGCCAAACAGCTTGAAGTTGACCCAGGCGTCAGTCGAGAAGTTGAAGGCGACAATCAGATTTGCAAGCCCCATGAAGGCAAAAAATCCGCCCCAGCTTGCATTCAACCGACCCCATGCGATGTCGGGAAGTTCCATCTGCTTGTTCATCAGGCTGCGGATGACGTTGCGGCCGAAGGCTGCGGCGCCAAAAATGGTGGCCGCAAAAATCCAGTACAGCACGGTCGGTTTCCACTTGATGAAGCTTTCGTCATGCAGCCACAGGGTGGCGCCGCCGAACACCACGATGATGCCCAGCGTGACCCAAAGCATGGTATCGACCTTGTGGCCGCGCAGCTTGACCCAGCCGATCTGGCCGAAGCTTGCGACGATGGCGACCAGGGTGGCGAGGTAGATGCCGGGTTTTTCCCCGGTGCCGGTCGGCTGCGGCAGCCCGACGCTGGCCATCAGGGTGCGCGTGGCTTCGGCGTTGGCGTCGCCGATCTTATAGGCGATGAAGAAGATGATGACGGGGAACAGATCGAACAGCAGTTTTTTCATCAGGTTTGGGTCGTTCAGGTGGCGCTTCGCCCCACTGTAATTCGGGCGGCTGCTTATTTTGCTATGATTCCCCCTCCTGACCAAGCGCTTTTGGCGCGGGTCGCCCGATCCCGATCATCGATGCTCAATATCGATCTGCATTGCCATTCCAATGTATCTGATGGTGTGTTGCCGCCCGCCGAAGTGGTTGCCCGCGCGGCGGCCAACGGCGTGCACGCCCTCGCCCTGACCGACCACGACGACGTGGCCGGGATCGCCGCTGCGCAAGCGGCGGCGGACGCCGCCGGCCTGACGCTGATCCCCGGCGTCGAAATCTCGGTGACCTGGGGCGGGCAGACCGTGCACATCGTCGGCCTGCGCATCGATCCGAAGCATTCCGAACTGGCCACCGGCTTGAAAGATATCCGCCTGGGCCGCATTGAACGCGCCCGCCGCATGGGCGACGATCTGGCCAGGTCCGGCATCGCCGGCGCCTGCGAGGGCGCCTACGACTTCGCCGTCAACAAGGAGATGGTGGGACGCACGCACTTTGCGCGCTGGCTGGTGGCGCAGGGCCACGCGCCCGACATGCGCACGGCGTTCAAGCGCTATCTCACGCGCGGCAACCCTGGCTACGTCGAGCATGAATGGACCTCGCTGGAAAACGCCGTCGGCTGGATCCGCGCCAGCGGCGGCATGGCGGTGATCGCGCATCCCGGCCGCTACGCCTTCAACGTGCGCGCGCTGCACCTGCTGCTCGACGCCTTCCGCGCGCTGGGCGGCGAGGGCATCGAGGTCATCACCGGCAGCCACCATCCTTCCGAATACGGCAAGTTTGCCGACCTGGCGCGCGCGTTCGGCCTCAAGGCCTCGCGCGGCGCCGACTTCCATGCGCCGGGCGAAGGCATCGACATCGGCCGCCTGCCCGCGCTGCCGCATTACTGCCAGCCGGTGTGGCAGGGCTGGCCCGAACTCGCAGCGCACCTTTCCCTTTCCCTGGCCTGAGCATTTATGGCGCAATTCTTCAACATCCATGCCGACAATCCGCAGCCGCGGCTGATCCAGCAGGCGGTCGACATCCTCAAGCGCGGCGGCGTCATCGTCTATCCCACCGACTCCTGCTATGCGCTGGGCTGCCACATCGGCGACAAGGAAGCGGCGATGCGACTCTTGTCGGTGCGCGGGCTCGACAGCGGGCACGACCTCACGCTGATCTGCAGCGACCTGTCCGAACTCGGCCGCTACGCCCAGGTGGACAACACCCAGTTCCGCTTTCTGAAAGCGCATACCCCCGGCGCCTATACCTTCATCCTGCGCGGCACCCGCGAAGTGCCGAAGCGGCTGCTGCACAAGAAACACGACACCATCGGATTGCGGGTGCCCGACCATCCCATCGTGCAGGCGCTGCTGGCCGAACTGGGCGAGCCCATCCTGTCGTCCACGCTGCTGCTGGACGGCGAAGACGTGCCGCTGACCGAACCGTGGGAAATCCGCGAGCGCCTGGAACACCTGGTCGATCTGGTCATCGACGGCGGCGCCTGCGGTCTCACGCCCACCACCGTGGTCGACCTCACCACCGATACGCCCGTCGTGGTGCGCTTCGGCAAGGGCGATACCGCGGATTTCGAAAGCTAAGGGAAATGGAAGAACTCACCCTGGCTGGGAAAATCGCCGTGTTCGCGCTGCCGGTGATCTTTGCCATCACCCTGCATGAAGCCGCGCACGGCTACGTCGCGCGCTATTTCGGCGACATGACCGCCGCGGCAGCGGGACGCATCACCGCCAATCCCATCAAGCATATCGACCCGGTCGGCACCATCCTGGTCCCGCTGCTGATCCTGCTGACCAGCAAGCTGCTCGGCGGCGGGACGATCCTGTTCGGCTGGGCCAAGCCTGTACCGGTCGACTTCGCCCGTCTGCGGCGCCCCAAGCAGGACATGCTGTGGGTGGCCGCCGCCGGCCCCGGCATGAATCTCGTGATGGCCATGTTCTGGGCATTGGTCATTCAATTTGCGATCGTTCTTCAACATGCCTTTTTCAGCGAACCCATGGCATTGATGGGCGCCGCCGGCGTGTTCATCAACGTCATCCTGATGGCCTTGAACCTGATTCCGCTGCCGCCGCTCGACGGCGGCCGCATCGCCGTCAGCCTCTTGCCGATGAAACAGGCGATGCAGTTTTCCCGGCTGGAGCCCTACGGACTGTTCATTCTGCTCGGCCTGCTGTTTACCGGCATTCTCGGCATCATCCTGTGGCCGCTCATCAGCCTGTTCATCGGCCTCGTCGCGCTGGTCACCGGACTCGAGCCCTTGCAGTTGGTCCGCCTGATCCAGGTCGTGCTGTCCTGACCCCGTAATTACTCTCAACTCTCGACTCTAAAAATGTATTCCGACCGCGTTCTCTCCGGCATGCGCCCTACCGGGCGCCTGCATCTTGGCCACTACCACGGCGTGCTTAAAAACTGGCTGCGCCTGCAGAACGAATACCAGTGCCTGTTCTTCGTTGCCGACTGGCATGCGCTGACCACGCACTACGACACGCCGCAGATGATCGAGGAAAACGTGCGCGACATGACGATCGACTGGCTCGCCGCCGGCGTCGATCCCGCGCAGGCCACGCTGTTCGTGCAGTCGCGCGTGATCGAGCACGCCGAACTGCATCTGCTGCTGTCGATGATGACCCCGCTGGGCTGGCTGGAACGCGTGCCCACCTACAAGGACCAGCAGGAAAAGCTTTCCGAAAAGGATCTCTCCACCTACGGCTTCCTCGGCTATCCGCTGCTGCAGTCTGCCGACATCCTGATCTACCGGGCCAACCTGGTGCCGGTGGGCGAGGATCAGGTGCCGCATATCGAATTCACCCGTGAAATCTGCCGCCGCTTCAACCACCTGTTCGGCCGCGAACCCGGGTTCGAGGACAAGGCGCGCGCCGCCGTGAAGAAACTCGGTTCGAAGAAGGCCCGGCTGTACGAGGAATGCCGTACCGCCTACCAGGAAAAAGGCGACGATGAAGCCCTGGAATCCGCCAAGGCGCTGCTCAACGACGCGCAGAACCTGTCGGTGAACGACCTCGAGCGCCTGTTCGGTTATCTGGAAGGCTCCGGCAAGATGATCCTCGCCGAGCCCGAGGCGCTGCTCACCGAAGCCTCGAAAATGCCCGGGCTCGACGGCCAGAAAATGTCCAAGTCCTACAACAACACCATTGCCCTGCGCGAAGACCCGGAGACGGTCACCAAGAAAATCCGCACCATGCCGACCGACCCCGCGCGCGTGCGCCGCACCGATCCCGGCAACCCCGCCAACTGCCCGGTATGGCAGTTCCACCTGGTGTATTCCGACGACAGCGTGCGTCAGTGGGCCACCGCCGGATGCACCAGCGCCGGCATCGGCTGCCTCGAATGCAAGCAGCCGGTGATCGATGCCGTGCTGGCGGAACTCGCGCCGATCCGCGAGCGCGCGGCGTACTACGAAGAGAATCCCGACCAGGTGCGCAACATCCTCGCCGACGGCTGCGAGAAGGCGCAGGAACTGGCGCGCGACACGATGCGCGACGTGCGCGAGGCGATGGGGCTGACCTTCGGCTGAAACGGACCAAGACTGGCGCTGTCAGAAGCATTGAACCGTCATGCCCCGCGTCCTGATCGTCCACTACTCGCGCACGGGGCACACCGCCAGATTGGCCGAGGTGCTGGCAGCCGAAATCCGCTTGCGCGGCTATGACGTCGACACCGAGGCCATCCGGGTCGAGCGCGACTGGAGCCTGTGGCTGCTGCCGCTCCCGCTGCTGCCCTTGCTGCCCTTTCTTCCCCTCTACCTGACGTGCGCGCGGTTCCGTCGCGTCTGGCACCGGATCTACCACCAGCAGGAGCAGGCGATCCAGCCGCTCTCCATTCCGGACGTGTCCGCCTACGACCTGGTGCTGCTGGGCACGCCGAAATGGCTTTACCTTTCTTTTCCGGTGGCTCGCTGGCTGAATACGGTGCGCGGACTGGAAGGCAAGCGGGTGGCGCCATTCGCGACCTTCTGTGGCCCGCCGCTCAAGGTCTTCGAGATGGAAATGCTGTTCGAGCCGCTGGAATCGCGCCTGCGCACGCGCGGCGCGACGGTCGTCGACCGCATGGCGGTATCGAGCAATTACCACCCGTATTTCTTCGTCGGCGAAATGGAGCGTCTGTTCCGCTTCGTCAGCCGCATGGCCTTCAAGCGGCCGCTCATCGACTTCACGCTGGATGGCGAAGTCGGCAAGATCGAGGTGCAGCGATTCTGCGACGCGGTTTGCCCGAAGTGAACCGAACGGATCGGGCGCGCAAAAAAATGAGCGCGAATCAGGGAGCAGGCGCATTTCAGGCTAAAGTTCATTTAGATTCCGAAACTGTCGTTCTCCAAGGGAAGTCTGATAATGACCGTCACCTTAAACTTCGACCTGACGCTGCTTTACATCGTCGCCGCCAATGTGATCGCCATACTGGTCTATGTGCTGATCCTCAAGCACCGTGCGCGACGCCTGGCGCGCAGCATCAAGGCGGTTTCTGCGGTGATCGTCGATTATTTCCGGGCTGACGGCATCGAGGCCCGCGTGGAGTGCGTGCCCGGCCACGGCAACAAGGGCTTCATTGCCTTCATTGAGTCGGAACCGATGAAGCGTTTCCGCTATTCCCACATTGTCGAGGACTCCCTGCGGCTGCATGTGCAGCGCAGCTGCAAGGAGGTGCTGGACCGGATATTCTGGCGTTTCCCCATCATCGGGAAGAGCCATGCCGAGGAGGACGGGGACCGGGAAATGGACGTGCTTGACGACAAGCATGACGACTATATCCGCGAAGGTCTGGAAGCCCTGAGGAAAAAAGAGGCCTATGACATACGGGAAGGCTCCTGGGAGGAGTTCGAAAATACGGTCATCAAGAGCGATGCCGAGCAGACGCCACAACGGGATACCGCAGATCGCTGAAGCGCCCCGGTCAGCTGTCCGTCCCGGGTTTCACGGTACGCAGTTTCTTGGTTTCACCCCGCCGCTGCTTGCTGTCCAGGCGGCGTTTCTTCGACGCCAGCGTGGGGCGGGTGGGGCGGCGCGGCTTGTCCGCTTCGCAGGCTTCACGAATCAACTCGATCAGCCGTTGCAGGGCATCGTCGCGATTGCGCCGCTGGCTGCGGTAGCGTTCGGCTGAGAGGATCAGCACGCCATCCTGGGTGAGGCGGCGGCCAGCCAGGGCAATCAGGCGGGCACGTACCGGGTCGGGCAGCGAAGGGGAGCGGGCGACGTCGAAGCGCAGCTGCACCGCGGTCGATACCTTGTTGACGTTCTGCCCGCCGGGGCCCGAGGCGCGCACGAAATCTTCCTGGATTTCGCGCTCGTCGAGCTCGATCTGGGCGTTGACCCGGATCATGTCAATATTCTTGCGATCACCACTTCACCACGTGCACGTTGTTGAGCGTGCGCCCGAGGAAGCGCTCGCCGATGGTCTGGAAGCGCAGCGGCACGTCGGTGACATAGAAGTCGTAGCGCGGCTGGGCGGGGCCGGGGTTGGCGAGCTTCTTCTCGGTCAGCACCGCAGCCACCTGCTCGGCCATGGCTTCTGCGGAATCGACCAGTGCGACGTCGTCGCCGACGACCTGGCGCAAGAGCGGCTTCAAGAGCGGGTAATGGGTGCAGCCGAGCACCAGGGTGTCGATGTGCTCAGCCATCAGCGGCTTCAGATAATCCTGGGCGGTCAATCGCGTGACTTCGTGGTCGAGCCAGCCTTCCTCAACCAGCGGCACGAACAGCGCGCAGGCCTGCGAATGGATGCGCGAGTCGGGCGCGTATTCGTGGATGGCGCGCGCATAGGCGTTGCTGTTGATGGTGGTGGGGGTGCCGATGACGCCGATCTTCTTGCCGCCGCGCGCCGACACGGCGCCGGCGTCGATCACGTCGAGCACCGGAACCGGCGACAGGTCCTTGACGATCTGCGAGGCCACCGCCGCCATGGTGTTGCAGGCGATGACCAGGAGCTTGACGTCCTTTTCCAGCAGGAACTGCGCGATCTCGGTGGTGAAGTGGGCGATGGTCTCGACCGACTTCACGCCGTAGGGCACGCGCGCGGTGTCGCCGAAGTAGACGATGTTCTCGTAGGGCAGGCGCTCCATCAGGGCGCGCACCACCGTCAGCCCGCCGATGCCGGAATCGAATACGCCGATGGGAGAATTTGCATTCGTGGACATGGGTGGCAGGATAGCGCTTATGAGAAAGACGGCATTTTACCCGCAGGACCGTGTGAGGCGGCATCCATCATGAGCGGCTGCGGTTGCGATTCGGTGTGCAACGCGGCGCCGCCCGATCCGCGCTACCGGCGCGCGCTGTGGATTGCGCTGGTGCTGAATGCGCTGATGTTCGGCGTCGAACTGGTGGCGAGCTTTTCGGCGCAGTCGGTATCGCTGCTGGCCGACGCGGTCGATTTCCTGGGCGACGCCGGCAACTACGCCGTGGCGCTCTTCGTGCTGGGGCTGGCGCCGGTGTGGCGCTCGCGCACCGCGCTGTGGAAGGGCTGGCTGATGGTCGGCTACGGCGTGTTCGTGCTCGGCAAGTCGGCCTGGCAGTGGTCGGCCGGCATCGTGCCGGAGCCGTTCATCATGGGCTGGGTGAGCCTCCTGGCGCTGGCGGTCAACGTCGGCGTGGCGGCGCTGCTGTATGCGCATCGAGGCGGCGACGCGCAGGCGCGCTCGGTGTGGCTGTGCTCGCGCAACGACGCGCTCGGCAATCTGGCGGTGATGGGCGCCGCGGCCGGGGTGTGGGCGACCGCGCACGGCTGGCCGGACATCGCGGTGGCGCTGGTGCTGGCGGGGCTGGCGCTGACGTCGGGGGCATCGGTGATCCGCCACGCCCGGCAGGAACTGCGCACCAACGGTTTGTAGGAGGGCCGCCCCCGGCCCGAATTTCGCACCCTTGCAAAGACCACGGCATCGGGCCGAGGGCGGCCCTCCTACATGGTTTGATGGTGGGCCTTACGCTGCAGCCGTTCCAGTGCCCACGCGACGTGCTCGCGCACCAATTCGGACGGATGATCCAGGCGCGAATAGAGTGCCACTTGAATTTCGGGCGAGGTCGGCGCATTGCCCAGCGCGACCGCGATATTGCGCAGCCAGCGTTCGTGTCCGATGCGGCGGATCGGCGAGCCCGCCAGCCGTTCATCGAAATCGGCCTCGCTCCAGGCGAACAGTTCCACCAGCCGCGCGCTGTCGAGTCCGTTCCGCACCCCGAAATCCGGCAGCGCGGCGGTCTGCGCGAAGCGGTTCCACGGGCACACCAGCTGGCAGTCGTCGCAGCCGTAGATGCGGTTGCCCATGAGCGGGCGCAGTTCGAGCGGAATGCTGCCCTTGAGTTCGATGGTCAGATAGGAAATGCAGCGCCGCGCGTCGAGCGTGTAGGGGGCGACGATGGCCTGCGTCGGGCAGACGTCGAGGCAGGCCTGGCAGGTGCCGCAGTGGCCGGCTTCGGGCGCGTCCACCGGCAACGGCAGGTCGGTGTAGATCTCGCCGAGGAAGAACCACGAGCCGTGCTGGCGATTGAGCAGCAGCGTGTGCTTGCCGCGCCAGCCCAGCCCGGTCTTCGCGGCGAGTGCCACTTCCAGCACCGGCGCGCTGTCGGTGAAGACGCGGAAATGGTGCTCGCCGATTTCCGCGCCGATTTTCTCGGCCAGGCTCTGCAGACGGTTGCGCAACACTTTATGGTAGTCGCGCCCCAGCGCGTAGCGGGAGACATAGGCGGCCTCAGCGTCGCTCAGCACCGTGTGCGCATCGGCCGAGGCCGGCGGAAAATAATCGATCCGCGCGCTGATGATGCGGACGGTTCCCGGCACCAGTTCGGCCGGCCGGCTGCGCTTGGTGCCGTGCGCCGCCATATAATCCATCTCGCCATGAAAGCCCCGATCCAGCCATTCCAGCAACCCCGCTTCGGCAGCACCCAGGTCGCCGTCGGCAATGCCTACCGCGGCAAAGCCGAGCTCGCGCCCCCATTGCTTGATTTGCTGCGCCAGTCGGCTTAAATCCTGATCATGCATACAGCCGATGATACCGTGCGCTGCCGCCGCCATCTGGCCGACGAGGCCGCGACGCTGGCGTTCGGTGCGCAACTGGCGCGGGAACTGATTCCCGGAATGACGTTCTACCTCGAGGGCGATCTAGGTGCGGGCAAGACGACACTGGTGCGCGGACTGTTGCGGGCGCTGGGATATGCGGGGCGGGTCAAAAGTCCGACGTATACTTTGGCCGAAACCTATAGCCTGCCGGCATTTGAGTTATATCATTACGACCTGTATCGCATGCATGACCCGCGCGAATGGCTGGATGCCGGGTTTCGCGATGTGATCGGAGGCCAGGCGGTGAGCCTGATCGAATGGCCGGAAAAGGCCGCCGGCTGGCTGCCGCCGCCCGACGTGATCATCCGGCTGACGATCGCTGACGAGGCGCGCGAGGTTGAATGCGAAGCCGCAAGCCCGCGCGGCGCGCACTATCTGGAGACATGTTGCACGCTTTGCTGAAAACATTCCTGCTGTGTGGTTTGCTGGTGTCGGGCTGGGCCCAGGCGCTGCAGCTGTCCGCGACCCGCCTGTGGCCATCGCCCGATTACACGCGCGTCACGCTGGAAGCGACGCAGCCGGTCGCGCACAAATATTTCACCCTGTCGAATCCCGAGCGCCTGGTGATCGACCTCGAAGGCGTGGAGCCCGGACCGGCGCTCAACGCCCTGGCAGGACAACTGGGCGCGGATGATCCCTACATCGCGTCGATCCGGGTCGGGCAGAATCGTCCCGGCGTGATGCGGGTGGTACTGGAACTCAAGATGGCGGTGAAGCCCTCCGTGTTCCAGTTGCAGCCGCTCGATCAATACGGCCACCGGCTGGTGGTGGATCTCTATCCGGTTCAGTCGGGCCCAATCCAGACTGCCGAATCCACGGTCGATCCGGCATTGCTGCTGCCGCCCGGACCGGCCGAAACGCCCAAGCCGGCGAAAGCCGGCGCGCAGCAATACGCGCGCCTGATCACGGTGGCGATCGATGCCGGCCACGGCGGTGAAGACCCTGGCGCGGTCGGCGCCAATGGCTCACACGAAAAAAACATCACGTTGGCGCTGGCGAAAAAACTCAAGCAGAAAATCGATGCGCAGGAAAACATGCACGCCGTGCTGATTCGTGACGGCGATTATTTCGTTCCGCTGGCGCAACGGGTCACCAAGGCGCGCTCGGTGAAAGCCGACCTGTTCGTGTCGATCCATGCCGATGCCTTCATCAAGCCGCACGCGCGCGGCTCGTCGGTGTTCGCACTGTCGGAGAACGGCGCCACCTCGGTCGCCGCGCGCTGGCTGGCCAAGAAGGAAAACGAGGCTGACCTGGTGGGCGGCATCAACATCGACGTCAAGGATCCCTTCCTCAAGCGCACGCTGATCGACCTATCGCAGACCGCCACCATCAACGACAGCCTGAAGCTCGGGTATGCCGTGCTGAAGGAAATCGGCGGCGTCAACACGCTGCACAAGTCCCAGGTCGAGCAGGCGGGGTTTGCCGTGCTGAAAGCGCCCGATATTCCCTCCATCCTGATCGAGACCGCGTTTATTTCCAACCCGGAAGAAGAAAAGCGCCTCAACGACGACGCCTATCAGGACACGCTGGTGGACGCCATTGTGAGTGGCGTCAAGACTTACTTCGACAAGCACCCGCTGACCGCACCGTCGCGGCTGACCCTCAATCCATGACGGTAAGCCTGCTGGGCGCGGCGGCCCCGGGTTTCGACCGGCCGCTGGAGGTGCTTGAGGCCTGCCACGGCCGCATCGCCAAACAGTGCGACACCCTGGAAAAGCTGCTGGACCATCTGCCCGCACACGGCGCCGACGCGCAGGCCCAGCAGGCCGCGCGCGCGGTGCTGGCCTACTTCGACACCGCAGCGGTGCATCACCACGACGACGAGGAGCGCAACCTGTTTCCGCTGCTGGAACTGGCCGGCGCGCCCGGCGCCTGCGATCTGGTCGAATCCCTGACGCTGGAACACGACGAGTTGTCGCTGCTTTGGCGGCGCCTGCGGTTCGGCTTGCAGCAGATCGAGTCAGGCGCGGTGTCCCGATTGGACGAAGCGCCAACGCGCCGTTTCATCGCGCTGAACCGTACCCACCTCGAATTCGAGAATACCCATGTGCTGCCGCTGGCGCGTGAGGTGCTCGGCGCCGATGAGCTCGAGCGCCTCGGCCGTGCCATGGCGGCGCGGCGCGGCGTGCCGTACGAAGGTCAGTTGTGAGCATCCGCGTCCTGCCCGATGTGCTGATCTCGCAGATCGCCGCCGGCGAGGTGGTCGAGCGTCCCGCTGCGGCCCTGAAAGAGATTCTCGAAAACAGCCTCGACGCCGGCGCCACCGACATTCAAATTGACCTGGAGCAGGGCGGCATCAAGCGCATCCGGGTCGTCGACAACGGCAGCGGCATCCCGCGCGACGAACTCGCGCTCGCGCTGACGCGGCATGCCACCAGCAAGATCGCCAGCCTCGCCGACCTCGAGCAGGTGGCGAGCCTGGGCTTCCGCGGCGAGGCGCTGGCGTCGATCGCCGCCATCGCGCGGGTGCAACTCACCAGCCGCAGCGCCAACGCTGATCACACCGGCGCCGAGCATGCCTGGACCGTGCCGGTCGAAGGCGGACGCCTCGGCGACCCTGTGCCCGCCGCACGCGCGACCGGCACTACGATCGACATCCAGGACCTGTTTTTCAACACCCCGGCGCGGCGCAAGTTCCTCAAGACCGAGGGCACCGAATACGCCCACTGCGCCGAGACCGTGCGGCGGCTGGCGCTGGCCAACCCGCAGGTGGCGTTCACGCTGACCCACAACGGCCGGGTGCAGCTTCGCCTGAATGCCGAGCCGGCCGCGTCGCGGGTGCGCCAGGTGCTGGGCGAGGCGTTCGAGCACAACACCATAGCGGTCGATGCCGCCGCCGGGGTGCTGCGGGTGAGCGGCTGGGTGATCCGCCCCGGCGCCGCCACCGCCAGCCGCGACAGCCAGCACGTGTTCGTCAACGGTCGCTACGTGCGCGACAAGCTGATCGTCCACGCGCTGAAGGAAGCCTACCGCGACGTGCTGCATCACCAGCTGAACCCGGCATATTGCCTGTTCATCAGCCTGCCGCCGGATCTGGTGGATGTGAACGTGCATCCCGCCAAGACCGAGATCCGCTTCCGGGACAGCCGCGGCGTGCACCAGTTTCTGTTCCATGCGGTTGAGCGCCTGCTGTCGGCGCCGGTCGAAGCCGGGGCGCCCGAGTCGCCGGCCGGGTTCAGACCGGCCTATGGTGCGCCTCAGCAGGCGTCGATGCCGCTGCAGGTGAACGAGGCGATGGCGTTCTATGCGCCGCTTGCGGCGCATCCTTCAAGTGGCGCGCCGCTGGGCCAGGGGTCGGGTGGCAGGGATCAGGATTCAGGGGGCCTGGTTGCGCCTGCGGCGCAGCCTTTCCCTGCGAGCGGGCAGGGAGACGCGCCGCCGCTCGGCTACGCGCTGGGGCAGCTGCACGGCGTCTACGTGCTGGCGCAGAACGCGCAGGGTCTGGTGCTGGTCGACATGCATGCCGCGCACGAGCGCGTCGTCTACGAAAAGCTCAAGACCGCGCTCGATGCCCGCGCAGTCCCGGCGCAGACCCTGCTGATCCCCGTCGCGCTCACCGTCGACGCACGCGACGTGGCGGAAATCGGCCCGCATCTGGATGCGCTCGCCGGTATCGGCTTCGAACTGTCGATCACCTCGCCGACCTCGGTGGCGGTGCGCTCGGTGCCGTGGCTGCTCAGGAACGCCGATCCGGTGGAACTGACCCGCGCGGTGCTGCGTGAGGTCGCTGAATTCGGTGTCGCACGCCTACTGGCCGAGCGCCGCAACGAACTGCTGGCGACGCTCGCCTGCCACGGTGCAGTGCGCGCCAACCGCCATCTGACGCTGCCCGAAATGAACGCGCTGCTGCGCGAGATGGAAGCCACCGAACGCGCCGGACAGTGCAACCACGGCCGCCCCACCTGGTTCCAGATCGGCCTCAAGGAACTCGACGGCATGTTCATGCGCGGCCGCTGATTTCACGGCCGGCGCTTTTGGCTATAATCCCGAGCTAATTAGTCAGGTATTAACGAGATCCCCATGAACGAACGCACCGAACGCAAGACCATTCCCATCCAGGACATCAACGAGGCCAGCAACTGCGCCAGCGCCGAACCCTATGCGCTGATGGTGCTGGGCGATTCGATGATGCCCGAATTCGAGCAGGGCGAAATCATCGTGGTTGAGCCGTCCGGCCTGGTCAAGGACGGCTCCTACGTGGTGGCCTTCGTCAACGACGAATACATCTTTCGCCAGATCGTGAAGCACGACGACGGCTGGATGCTGAAGCCGCTCAACCCCCTCTACGAGAACATCCCGGTGGCCGATATCGACGTCGCCAAGGGCGTGGTCATCATGAAGAAACGGCCGGGAAGACGCAGCGAGCAGAAGCGCTATATCTGATCCGGTTCGGTGCAGAATTCGTAAGTGACTGATTTAAAAGAAACTCATGACCAGCTTCATTCATCAAATTAATTGATCAATACATAAACTAATTAAATTAATTAGTTGACTAAATCACTCGGTTATATAGACTGGGAATCCTGTTCAACCCTACCCAACAGGAGATAAACCATGAGTGGACTGATCGCCAATTTCCCATCCGACGGTATCGTGACCGTGAACCGTGTGGTGCTGAAACCGGAATACTCGGTTGACGACCTGCAGGAACGGGTCGCGTTTCTGTGTGAAAACGTCAAGACCTACCATTCCGATACCGGCTTCGTCGGCGGCTTCGTCGCGCTGAACTCAGGCCTGGTGTCGAACGAAGGCTCGACCATCGGCCAGGCCGTCGAAAGCCCGATGAAAGGCAAGGAGGCGCTGATCGTGACCTTCTGGAGCACCTTCGAGAATCACGAGAAATCGCACCAGTCGGAAACCTTCCAGCCGCTGTTCCAGAAAGTGCTGGACCTGTGCGAGAACGGCAACGAGGAAATCGCCTACGAAATGCTGTGGTCCGGCAAGGCCTACGGCCCCGACGAAATCGCGGCCGCACGCCAGGCCAAGGCGCAGTACGCCCAGGCAGCCTGATCGCGCTGGCAGGCGAAATAGAAGCGGCGGGGGAAACCCCGCCGCTTTTTTGTGGCCGGTTTTCCGGGAAGACCGCGTGTCAGAAAGGCCGCAGGTAGCGCACCCCGATGTGGTCGAGGCCCTCGTTTTCCCCGCTGATGATCCACTTGTGCGACATGTGGTCATAGAGCAGGGAAACGGTCGCATCCGAACTGAGCCGGTAGGCAATCTCAAACCCGAATCGGGGCAGGACGCGGACACCGTAGCCGCAATCGCTATAGAGCGCACAGCCGGCCGGGTCCTTGTGCAGCGGGCCGTCATGCAGGGCCGCACCGAGGTGCAGGTCGGCCAACCACCGGGATGTCTCGCGCACGCGAAAACCCAGGCCGGCATAGGCCATGCTGGTATCGCCCTGGAAATTCAGCGTGGCGCCCAGGTGCGGACGCGGCGAGCCGAAGACGCCAAGCGGCGCAAACTGCATCTCCAGATTGAGATCGACCCCGTCCTCGTGATGATCGCTGGCGAATCCGCGGTCGTGCGCGAGCACGCCGATCGCCAGTATCCGCGCGCTGCCCCCGTCCGGCTCCGTCGCCTGAACCGGCGTCAGGAAAGCGAGGGTGATGAGCAAGCCCAGGCAGCGGCCGATACGGGGCAATGCAAGGATCATGCGGCCGCTTCCATGGCGCGTTCATACTTCCCGTCGCGGGCGAGGCCGTTGAGATCGCAGCGCCTGAGCAGCGCCTGCTGCGCCGCGGCGACGTTGGCTTCCTGTCCCTTCCATGCCGCCAGCACCGGCGCCTGCAGCGCGCGCCCGTACGAGAAGCTGACCTGCCACGGCTGCGGCCCCATCGCGTTCATGGCGTTGAGGTGGTCGGTGGCGTCCTCGGCGCTCTGGCCACCGGACAGGAACACGATCCCCGGCACCGCCGCCGGCACGTAGCGTCTCAGGCAGCGCAGCGTCGCTTCGGCCACTTCCTGCACGCCGGCCTGGCGCGGGCACTTCTTGCCGGCGATCACCATGTTCGGCTTCAGCAGCATGCCCTCGAACGCCACCCGGTGGGCGTCGAGTTCGGCGAACACCGCCTGTAGCACCTGCGTCGTCACCGCCTCGCAGCGCTCGATGCCGTGGGCGCCGTCCATCAGCACTTCCGGTTCCACGATCGGCACCAGCCCGGCTTCCTGGCACAGCGCGGCGTAGCGCGCCAGCGCGTGGGCATTGGCGCGAATGCCGAAGGCTGAAGGAATATCGCGCTCGTCGATCTCGATCACCGCCCGCCACTTGGCGAACTGCGCGCCCAGTTGCCTGTATTCGGCGAGCCGCTCGCGCAGGCCGTCGAGCCCCTCGGTCACCTTGTCGCCGGGGTAGAGCGCCAGCGCCTTGGCCCCCTGATCGACCTTGATGCCAGGGATGATGCCCCGGCTCGACAGCAATTGGGGGAAGGGGATGCCGTCGCGCGTGCGCTGGCTCAGGGTTTCGTCGAACAGGATGACGCCGCCGACCGTGCGTTCGATGCCGGCGGCGGTGAACAGGATTTCGCGGTAGCGCCGGCGGTTCTCCTCGGTGGATTCGACCTGGATCGAGTCGAAGCGCTTCTTGATGGTGGGGCTGCTTTCGTCTGCCGCGAGCACGCCTTTCTGCCTCGCAACGATAGCGTTTGCCACGGACTTGAGTTCTTCGATGTTCATGGGTTGTGCCCTTCCGGTCGGGTTGAATGAAATGGGGCTTGCGTCGATGCCCCATCCCTACACTCTAGACCCTGCTCCACGCATCGACCCGGCGGACATCGTCGGCGCGACCGTCAAGCTGGGGGATAATCGCCCCCCATGCCCGCACCCAGCCACCCCCCCGCCATCTTCCTCATGGGCCCGACCGCCTCGGGCAAGACTGCGCTGGCGGTCAGCCTGGTCGAACGCTTCCCGCTCGAAATCATCAGCGTCGATTCGGCCCTGGTGTACCGCGGCATGAATATCGGCACGGCCAAGCCCGATGCCGCCACGCTCGCGCGCGCGCCGCACCACCTGCTCGACATCCGCGACCCCACCGAGGCCTATTCTGCGGCGGCGTTCTGCGACGATGCGCGCCGCCTGATGGCCGACATCGTTG
>JBAVWB010000131.1:0-2817 GCA_049697615.1 Thiobacillus sp.
GGTTGAGCGCGTAGCCGAGGTCGGGTGCGGTGTCGACCAGGGTGCCGTCGAGGTCGAACAGGACGGCGCGGATGCCACCGAGCTTCACCGCCTCACTCCCCACGCTGTGTCGCCAGCAGGTAGTTGACGCCGGTGTCCGCTTCCAGCTTGTACACCTTGGTCAGCGGGTTGTAGGTCATGCCGATCAGTTCCTGGATGTCGAGCCCGGCTTCGCGCGCCATGCGGGCGAGTTCGGCAGGCTGGATGAACTTGGCGTAGTCGTGGGTGCCGCGCGGCAGCAGCCTCAGGACGTACTCGGCGCCGATGATGGCGAACAGGTAGCTTTTGGCGTTGCGGTTGAGGGTCGAGAAGAATACCCAGCCGCCCGGCCTGACCAGGCGCGAGCAGGCGGCGACCACGGACGCCGGGTCGGGCACGTGTTCGAGCATTTCCATGCAGGTGACGACGTCGAATTCGCCGGCGTGCTGGTCGGCAAAGTCCTCGGCCGACACCAGCTGGTAGTCGACGCTGCGCCCCGATTCATAGAGATGCAATTTGGCGACCTTGAGCGCCTTCTCCGACAGGTCGATGCCGCTCACGGTGGCGCCGGCGCCGGCCATCGCTTCGGCCAGGATGCCGCCGCCGCAGCCGACGTCGAGCACTTTCTTGCCGGCAAGCGAGGCCTGCTGGTCGATCCACTTCAGGCGCAGCGGGTTGATTTCGTGCAGCGGCCTGAATTCGGAATTCGGGTCCCACCAGCGGTGGGCGAGTTCGGAAAACTTGGCGATTTCGGCGGCGTCGACGTTGCTCATGACAGTCCTTATGCGGTCAGTTTGCCGCGCCAGTAGGCGGCGCGGGCGGTCAGGTCGTCAGTGTCGAGATCGACCAGACGGCGGTCATCCAGTTTCAGCGTGCCGTCGACCCACACATGGGTGACGTGCTCGCGTCCGGCAACGTAAACCAGGTGCGAGACGGGGTCAAACACCGGCTGGCAGGCGAGGCTGCGCAGGTCGACCGCGACCAGGTCGGCACGCTTGCCGGGGGCGATGCTGCCGATCTGGCCGTCGAGGTTGAGCGCGCGGGCGGCATCGAGGGTCGCCATTTTCAGCGCGGCGGCTGCGGGCAGGGCCGTTGCGTCGCCGCTGACCCCCTTGGCGAGCAGGGCGGTCAGGCGCATTTCGGCGAACAGGTCGAGCCGGTTGTTGCTGGCGGCGCCGTCGGTGCCCAGGCCGACATTGACGCCTGCCCGCATCAGCTCGCCCACCGGAGCCAGGCCCGATGCAAGCTTGAGGTTGGAGCTCGAGCAGTGCGCCACGTGGCAGCCGTGCTGCGCCATGAGCTCGATTTCGGCGTCGTTGACATGCACGGCGTGCACGCCGATGAAGTTCGGCCCCAGCAGGCCGAGCTGCGCCAGCCGTTCCAGCGGGCGCACGCCGTATTGCGTCAGGCTGTGCTGGATTTCATCGGCGGTTTCGTGGATGTGGGTGTGGATGGGCAACCCCAGCTGCTCGGCCAGGGTGCCGATGCGGCTGAAGGTGGCGTCGGCGATGGTGTAGGGCGCGTGCGGCGCGAAAGTGAAGGAGAGCAGCGGCTCGTCCTTCAGCTCGTCGCGCAGGGCCAGGCCCTTTGCCAGGTAATCGTCGGCATCCGATGCGTAGGCGCTGGGGAACTCCAGCACGATCAAGCCCAGCGTGGCACGCATGCCGGCCTGCAGGAAGGCCTCGCCCGCTGCCTGCGGGAAGAAATACATGTCGTTGCAGGCGGTGATGCCGCCCGCGAGCATTTCGGCGGTGGCGAGCAGGGTGCCGTCGCGCACGAAGGCATCGGACACGTGCTGTTTCTCGGCGGGCCAGATGCGCTGGTTGAGCCAGTCCATCAGCGGCAGGTCGTCGGCCATGCCGCGAAACAGCGACATCGCGGCATGGCCGTGCAGGTTGACAAGGCCGGGGATCAGCGCCTGGCCGGGCAGGGCCAGCGTCTGCGCGGCGGCGTAGCGGGCCTGGGCGGCATCGGCGGGCAGCACGTCGAGGATCCGGCCGTTCTGCACGACCACGGCATGGTCGGCCAGCGTTCCTGCGGGTTCGACGGGCACCACCCATTGCGGCAGGAGAAGGAGATCGGCGGGGGCTTTCATGGTGGGCGGCATTCTCACCGTTTACGATTGGATTGGCAAAGGCGGCCGCCGTTTGGCAAAGACTGATGGGGCGGCCGACCATGCTAAAATCGCGGGCTTTGAAGCCTGACGAATAAAAGCCGGTTATGGAACAGTTTGCCAAAGAAACCCTCCCGGTCAGCCTCGAAGAGGAGATGCGGCGCTCATATCTTGATTACGCGATGAGCGTGATCGTGGGGCGCGCACTGCCGGATGTACGCGACGGCCTGAAGCCCGTTCACCGCCGCGTGCTGTTTGCGATGAACGAGCTGGGCAACGACTGGAACAAGGCTTACAAGAAGTCGGCCCGTGTAGTCGGCGACGTCATCGGTAAATACCACCCGCACGGCGACACCGCGGTGTACGACACCATGGTGCGGATGGCGCAGGACTTCTCGCTGCGCTACCCGCTGATCGACGGCCAGGGCAACTTCGGCTCGGTCGACGGCGACAACGCGGCGGCGATGCGTTACACCGAAGTGCGCATGTCGAAAATCGCGCACGAGCTGCTGGCCGACCTCGACAAGGAAACGGTCGATTTCGGCCCCAACTACGACGGCTCCGAGCATGAGCCGCTGGTGCTGCCGACCAAGATACCCAACCTGCTGATCAACGGCTCGTCCGGCATCGCGGTGGGCATGGCGACCAACATCCCGCCGCACAACCTGACCGACATCTGCACCGCG
>JBAVWB010000132.1:0-17052 GCA_049697615.1 Thiobacillus sp.
ATGCCGGTGATCGCGCTAACCGGGCGCAGCGGCGGCGGCCTGGCGGAACAAATGCAGGAAGACGACGTCTTCCTGTGTGTGCCTGCCGAATCCACGGCACGCATTCAGGAAGTCCATCTGCTGGTCATCCATTGCCTGTGCGATGCGGTTGACAGCGTCTTATTAGGAGTCGAGGAATGAACAAACTGATCAAAATCGCGCTGGTGGGTGTGGCGCTGTCGCAATTGCACGGCTGCGCCGCAGTCGTCGTGGGCGGTGCCGCCACCGGGGCGGCGGTCGCCACCGACCGCCGCACTGCCGGCGTATTCGTCGGCGACCAGGAAATCGAATTGCGCGCGATGAGCCGCCTGCGCGAAGCCTTGCCGCAAAAAACCGGCAGCATCTCCGCCACCAGCTACAACCGCCAGGTGCTGCTGACCGGCCAGGTGCCGGACGAACCGACCCGCGCGCGCGCCACCGAGGTCGTCAAGGGCGTGCCCGACGTGCGCACCGTATTCAACGAACTCAGCATCTCGGGCGTCACCTCGCTCACGTCCCGGGCCAACGACGCCACCATCACCGGCAACGTCAAGACCCGCCTGCTGCGCGACGAACGCGTGCCCGGCACCCAGATCAAGGTGGTGACCGAAGCCGGCGTGGTCTACCTGATGGGACTGGTGACGAAGGCCGAAGCCGGCGTCGCCACCGAGATTGCTCGCACCACGTCGGGCGTGACCAAGGTCGTTACCCTGTTCGAACCCATCAACTGATGCCGCGGGCTCGCTTCGAACGCATCCCTTCTTGATCGGCCACCCATGATCTATCGCGACCTGCGCGATTTCATCGCACAACTCGAACAAATGGGCGAGCTGAAACGCATTGCCGTCGAAGTCGACCCCAAACTGGAAATGACCGAAATCGCCGACCGCGTGCTGCGCGCCGGCGGCCCGGCGCTGCTTTTCGAGCATCCGAAGGGGCACACCATGCCGGTGCTGGCGAACCTGTTCGGCACGGTCAGGCGCGTGGCGCTGGGGATGGGCGAGGACGACCCGGCGCGGCTGCGCGAAGTCGGCAAGCTGCTGGCCTACCTCAAGGAGCCCGAGCCGCCGAAGGGTCTGCGCGACGCCTGGGACAAGTGGCCGGTGCTGAAGCAGGTGCTGAACATGGCGCCGAAGGAAGTCCGCAGTGCCCCGTGCCAAGAGATCGTGTGGGAGGGCGCCGACGTCGATCTGAGCCGCCTGCCGATCCAGCACTGCTGGCCGGGCGACGTGGCGCCTTTGATCACCTGGGGCCTGACCGTCACCAAGGGCCCACACAAGGCACGCCAGAACCTCGGCATCTATCGCCAGCAGGTGATCGCGCCCAACAAGCTCATCATGCGCTGGCTGGCGCATCGCGGCGGCGCGCTGGATTTTCGCGAGCACACGCTGGCGCATCCGGGCGAGCCGTTTCCTGTCGCCGTCGCGCTCGGCGCCGACCCGGCGACCATCCTCGGCGCGGTCACGCCGGTGCCGGATTCGCTGTCCGAATACCAGTTCGCGGGGCTGTTGCGCGGCGCCAAGACCGAGGTGGTGAAGTGCCTCGGCAGCGACCTGCAGGTGCCGGCCTCCGCCGAGATCGTGCTCGAAGGCGTCATTCATCCTGGCGAGACGGCACTGGAAGGGCCGTACGGCGACCACACCGGCTACTACAACGAGCAGGAAACCTTTCCGGTGTTCACCGTCGAGCGTATCACCCTGCGGCGCGACCCGATCTATCACAGCACCTACACCGGCAAGCCGCCGGACGAACCGGCGATCCTCGGCGTGGCGCTGAACGAGGTGTTCGTGCCGCTCTTGCAGAAGCAGTTCCCCGAGATCACCGACTTCTACCTGCCGCCCGAAGGCTGCTCCTACCGCATGGCGGTGGTCTCCATGAAGAAGGCCTACCCCGGCCACGCCAAGCGGGTGATGTTCGGCGTGTGGAGTTTCCTGCGCCAGTTCATGTACACCAAATTCATTATCGTCACAGACGACGACGTGAACGTGCGCGACTGGAAGGAAGTCATGTGGGCGCTCACCACGCGCGTCGACCCGGCGCGCGACACGCTCCTGGTGGAAAACACGCCGATCGACTATCTCGACTTCGCCAGCCCCGTCTCCGGGCTCGGCAGCAAGATGGGCATCGATGCCACCAACAAGTGGCCGGGCGAGACCAGCCGCGAATGGGGCACGCCGATCGAGATGGATGCGGCAGTGAAGGCGCGCATCGACGCGATGTGGGACGAGCTGGGATTGTAGGCATGACAACCCGCGATATTTTTCTGGGCCGCCAGCCCATCCTCGACCGCGACCAGCGCATCGTCGCCTACGAGCTGCTGTTCCGTTCCGGCAATACGCCCGGTGTGACCATCACCGACGACATGCAGGCGACCGCCAGCGTCATCCATCACGCGTTCAGCGAGATGGGCATGCAAACCGTGCTGGGTTCGCAGCTCGGCTTCATCAACGTCAGCGCCGACATGCTGCTGTCCGACCTGGTGGAACTGCTGCCCAGGGAACAGGTGGTGCTGGAACTGCTCGAGACCATCCAGGTCACCGATGCGGTGATCGAGCGTTGCCGCGCGCTCAAGCAGCAGGGCTTCACGCTGGCGCTGGACGACTTTGTGTTCGCCGACAGCCACCGTCCGCTGCTGCCGCTGATCGACATCGTCAAAGTGGATTTGTTGCTGCACACCCAGGACGAACTGCGTGCGGTGGTCAGCCAGCTCAAGCCATGGCCGGTGAAGCTGCTGGCCGAAAAAGTCGACAGCGCCGAGCAGGCCGCCTATTGCCATGCGCTCGGCTTCGATCTGTTCCAGGGCTATTTCTTCGCGCGTCCCGCGGTGCTTTCCGCCAAACGCACCGATCCCAGCCAGATGGCGCTCATCCAGATGCTGGGGCTGGTGATGCGCGACGCGGAAACCCTGCAGATCGAACAGGTGTTCAAGCAGCATCCCAACCTGACCTACAACCTGATCCGGCTGGTCAACTCGGTGGCGCTCGGCGCCCAGCGCAGCATTGCCTCGGTTTCGCAGGCCCTCATGGTGCTGGGCCGCAAACAGCTGCAGCGCTGGCTGCAGTTGTTGCTGTTCACGCTGCAAACCGGCTCGGCCTACCCCAGCCCGCTGCTGGTCATGGCCGCCACGCGCGGCAAGATGATGGAACTGCTGGCCATCAAGCAGCAGCGCAACGCAGACTATTGCGACGAGGCCTTCATGGCCGGGATCCTGTCGCTGATCGAGACCCTCATCGCCAAGCCGCTGGCCGAGATCGTCGGCGAACTCAACCTGAACCCGTGCCTGGCTTCTGCCCTGCTGCGCCGCGAGGGCGAATTGGGCACCCTGCTGCAACTGGTCGAGAGCGTCGAGCATCACGATCCGGACCATACGCTGTCCTTTCTGGCGCAAGCCGGAACGCTTTCGCTGCCGGACCTGATGGCGGCCGAAATCGAGGCCATGAGCTGGGCCAACCAGGTTGCCGAAGCGGCGGCCTGAACCCTTTCCGAATCCGGCAGGACGAATGACCCACATGACCGAAAAACCCCAGGGCAGGCGCACCAGCCTCTACAGCCCCTCACAGCTCGATGTCATCGTCAGCGACATGGCCCGCCAGGCGGCAGGATTGCTGACGGGGCGCACGCAGGTGGCGATCGTCGGCATCCTGCGGCGCGGCGCGCCCCTGGCCGACCGGCTTCACGCACGGTTGCAGGAAACCTGGGGGCTGACGGACTGCGTGCGACTGGACCTGCAGATCAAGCGCTATGCCGACGATCTCACGCTGCTCTATCCCGAAACCCAGCTGACGGAAAACCCGACCCACGCCACCCTGGATCTCGCGGGTTATACGGTTCTGGTGGTGGACGATGTGATGTATCGCGGGCATTCCATGCTGCGCGCCGTGGAGTACCTGGCGTGCAGGCAGCCGGAGGAAATCCGCACCGTGGTGCTGGTGGACCGCGGCGCATCGAAATTGCCGGTGCGCACCGACATCGTCGGCGTGCGGCTCGACGTCGCGCCCTCGGACGTCATCGAATGCAATGTGCCGCCTTACGAGGACAGTTTCAGGATCGACCTGCTGCAGCCCGAATAGCGTCGACCAGCCCCGTGCCGTTGCAGGAGGCCCGCCCTCGGGCCGATTGCAGGCCGCCGAACGGTGCTGGCGATCGCGGCGAGGGCGCGCTCCTACGTGAGGGGGGTCACGCTTACGACGCGGGGTTGTAGGAGGGTCGCCCCCGGCCCGATGCCGTGGAGATCGTATGGGTGCGTAAATCGCGGCGGGCACCCGGAGGCCATAAAGCGCCGCTCCTATGTTTTATCGTCGTCCCCGCACTGGCGGCAGCCAAGGATGCTGAAGTAGCGCACATACAGCCACAGCGCGACCGGCAGCAGCGACAGCCGGATCCATTCCGACACCGTGCCCGGCCATTGCTGCGCCTGCCAGGCTTCCACCGCCACCGGCACCCCCTGGAACAGGGCCAGCAGTACCAGGAACAGGCCCATCACGCGGCAGCCCGGATTCATCGCGACGCCCCTCCAGAATGCCCTGAAGAATTCTTTTCAATATCCCCTTGCTGCACCCACTCCAGCAGGGCGCGCTGCGCCGCCTCGCTGTGCCGCGCATTGGGATGGTTGACCAGCATGACGAAGCTGACGCGCTGGCCATTCACGGTGTACACATAGCCGGCAAGTGCGCTGACGTCGCGCAGGGTTCCGGTCTTCAGATGGGCGTTGCCGGCAAGCGCGCTGCCGTTGAAGCGGCGCTTCAGCGTGCCGTCGATGGCGACGATCGGCAGCGACGACTGGAATTCTGCGAACAGCGGGCTGTGGTAGGCCGCACGCAATAGCTGGTTCAATGCCTCCGCGCTGATGCGCTCGATGCGCGACAGGCCGGCGCCGTTTTCCAGCACCAGCTTGCGCGTCGACACCCCCCGCTGCGCCAGCGCGTCGCGCACCGCACGCGCGCCTTTTTCCAGCGTCGCCGGCGCCCCCTCTTTTTCCGCGCCCAGCGTGAGAAACAGGTTGCGCGTCATCAGGTTGTTGGAATGCTTGTTGAGCCGGGCGAGCGCTTCGGTCAGCGTTTCCGAGGTAAATTTCAGCAGCGGCTCGGATTGCGGCGCCGTGCCCGGCACGGTTGCGCCGGTCAGCGTGCCGCCCGACTCCGCCCACAGCCCGCGAAAAATGAAATCGAAAGTCGCTGCGGGCTCGAACAGGCTGAGCGACCACGCCTGTTCGCCGCAGCTGCGCGCATAGTGCCCGGTCACCACCAGCTCATAACGCTCAGGTTCGGTAAAGGCGGGCGTCATCGCATCGCGCCAGCCATTGCAGTCTGCGCGATCGGTCAGCAGCAGGCGCGAGGTCAGCGTCACCCCGGGCAATGCGATATCCGGCACGATCAGCACCTGGTCCGCGTCCGGCTTCAGGCGCAAGGTCGTTGCATTAAAATTGGCCACCAGCGCGCCGGGCGCGGCGTTGTAGAGGGCAAACGGCTCGCCGTCGAATGCGCCGGAGTCGATCGGCGGCAGGTCGAAATGGCTGAGGTCGAGTACCAGATTGCCGCGAATCTGACGCACGCCGCGCGCGCGCAATTCGCGCTGCAGCAGCCACATCCGCTCCAGCGTCAGCGTGGGGTCGCCATGGCCCTTGATGACGAGGTCGCCGTTCAACACGCCGTCTGCGATCTCGCCGGCGGCCCAGACATCGGTCGTCCACACATAGCCGGGGCCCAGCTGATGGATCGCCGCAAAGCTGGTGACCAGCTTCATCACCGAGGCCGGATTCAGCGCCGCCCCGGCGTTGTGGCTGAGCACGGGCGCCGCCGCATCCAGAGGCTGCACCACCACGGCCACGCGGCCGAGCGGGATGCCGGCCTGATTCAGCGCATCGGTAAAGGCTTCGGGAAGCCCGGTTGCGCGGGCGGAAATGGCCAGGCCTGCAAGCAGCAGGCCGGCAATCCATCGGGAGGTGATTGGTACAGACGGCATCGCGCCATTATGCCGAATTCTGCGCCGACGATTTGCGGCGTCAGATATTCAATTCAGGCCTGGATTGAGATTGTCCGTCAGACAAAAATTGCGTCATCCCGGATCAAGCCCTGAATGACGGGCCAATGGACAATCCCGGTTAAAGAGACTGCCTGATGGCGAGCACGGCCTGGTTGCGCAGCGATTTGAGCAGGGAAAGCTCCTTCTCCGGGATCATGATGTCGTCGGGGCTGGGCCGGTCGGCATAGATCAGACCGATCGGCTTGCCTTTGACGATGATCGGAAACAGCACGAAGGTACGCGCCGATACGTTCTGCCGGTACCACGCAGGGATCCGCGATGCGATCTTGGGGTCGTCGATGTCGGTGATGAGGATGTCGGCATTGTTCTGCAGCGCGACGAGGAACACATCCGGCGGCGCCGCCAGCGAGAAATCGAAAGCCTTGATCAGGGCCTGCACGTCGGCGCCGAATCCGAACTTGCCGCACATCGCATTGCGGCGGCCATCCTTGATGCACAACGCCACATGCGCGAACCCCATGCCGGTGTACATCGCCTCCAGGATCATGCGCAAAATATCGTTGATGGAAACGGCGTCGTCGATCAGCGAATTGCTGATGTCCTGCAGCCCCGAGGTCAGGATGGACTGCGACTTCTCGCTGGTAAGCTGCTGTGGCGCACGGGCGTCTTCGTCCGGGTTCGTCTCGAGGATGGGTGCGTGTTCATGCAGCACGCTGGCGTCCAGTGCGGCCTCGGCATCCGGCGCCTCGCCCTGCGGCGCATCCTTGCCGGCTTCCGGCACAGGCACCGCGTCGGGCACGGCAGCCATCCCCGCCCATTTCGACGCCTGCTGCGCGAAGGTGCTCTGCTTCAGGTTCACATTCACCGCCAGCGCGAACTGGGCGATGTCCTGCATCGACTTTTCCATCAGCCGGGCGAGTTGCTTCTCCGTCACCGGGACGCTGTCGCCGAAGCGCGTCGTCAGCGCGGCCAGCGCCTTGCCGCGGTCGGCATCCGGCGTGGCAAGAACAGCCTCGCACAATTCGTTGGAGAAACCCGCGAGCACCCGCAGCCAGTCCGTATTGTTCGTGCCTTTTCTGACTTTTCCGGGCGGCAGGCATTTCAGGCTCTGCACCAGCGGGTCCGGAAACCCCCAGTTCCTGGCAACGGCCATCCCCATGTTTTCGAACGACAGGCCCAGCACCTCGGTCGAGGCCCGGGCATCGCTCATCCCTTCGTCCCCGATGCGCTGATAGATCGCTGCCATGTCTCCGGGGAAATAAAACATCGCCAGCATGCGCCCCAGATTGTGGAGCATGGCGCTGATGAACGCCTCCTCCACATCCTTCACCTGCGACTTGGCTGCCAGTTCGCGCGCCAGCATGCCCGCATACAGCACCTTGATGAATTCATCCTTCAGCTGCTGCGCGTGCGCCTTGTTTTCCAGGTTGTCGAGCAGGATCAGGCTGAGGGCAATCGAGCGCACCGCGTCAAAACCCAGGATCACCACTGCGCGCGAAATGGTGCTGATCGAGCCGCCGCCGACCTGGTTGTAGAACGCGACATTGACCAGCTTCAACAGCTTGTTGGTCAGCGCGAAATCCTTGAGGATGTTGTTGGAAAGTTCATTGACCCCCTCGCGGTCGGAGGAGGCGATGCGGTTGATGTCGCCGATGGCTTCGGAAAGCGCGGGAAAATCGCTTTCGGTCTGCATGCGCCGCAACAGGATATCCAGCGCGCTTTCCTTGCCCTCGGCGCCCGCCTCAAGCAGGGCGTGCTCGTCGCTATTCGTCATGCCCGGGACCGGGTGCTGATACCCGTTGGGGAAACGGACATGGCCGTCACGCGCTAGCCCAGATCCCGCACGTACCAGTCCATCGCCTCGGCCAGGCCTTCTCCGATGCGATGCGTCGGCTCATACCCCAGCCGCGTGCGCGCCTTGGAAATGTCGGCCAGCGAATGGCGGACGTCACCGGCACGGAAGTCGCGGTAGACCGGCTTGACGCCGGCGAGATGGGGATACTTCGGCGCCAGCAGGGAGCGGATGGCTTCGAACAGCTGGTTGAGCGTGGTGCGGTCGCCCACCGCCACGTTGTAGACCTGGTTGACCGCGTCCGCATGCTGGCTGGTGGCGGCAAGCAGGTTGGCCTGGATGACGTTGTCGATGTAGCAGAAGTCGCGGCTGGTTTCGCCGTCGCCGTTGATGTACACCGGCTCGTTGTGGATCATGCTCGCCACCCATTTCGGTACCACCGCGGCGTAGGCGCCGTTGGGATCCTGGCGGCGGCCGAAGATGTTGAAGTACCGGAGGCCGATCGACTCCATGCCGTAGCAGCGGCCGAACACGTCGGCATACAGCTCGTTCACCAGCTTGGTCACGGCGTAGGGCGACAGCGGCTTGCCGATGACGTCCTCGACCTTGGGCAGGCCCGGATGGTCGCCGTAGGTCGAGGAGGAGGCCGCGTAGACGAAGCGCTTCACCCTGGCGTCGCGCGCCGCCACCAGCATGTTGAGGAAGCCGGTGTTGTTGGCGGCGTGGGTGGCCAGCGGATCTTCCAGCGAGCGCGGCACCGAGCCGAGCGCGGCCTGGTGCAGCACGTAGTCGACGTCCTTGCACACCGCGTGGCAGGTGATGAGGTCGCGGATGTCGCCGCGCTTGAAAGCAAAGTTTTCCCAGCGCTCGGGGCCGACACTGGCCTGCACCTGCGCCAGGTTCTTCTCATGGCCGGTGGCGAAGTTGTCGAGACCGACGACATGCTGGTCGAGCAGCAGCAGGGCTTCGACCAGGTTGCAGCCGATGAAGCCGGCGGCACCGGTGACGAGCCAGGTCCGGGGCTCGGCGCGAAGCTGCGTTTTCAGCGCGTCGAACGCGGTCATCACAGCCTCCAGAGCGTGAAGCCCGCCGCGCTCACCACGGCCGGATCGTAGGCCGATTTGACGTCGGTGAAGGCGCCGCCTTTCTTCAGTGTGGCGGTGAGTTCGGCAAAGGATTTTTCGAGATACTCCGTGTGCGAAACGGCGGCCACGATGGCGTCGCACTCGGGCAGGTCATCCCACGCGGTGAGCGTGATGCCGTATTCATGCTCGGCTTCCCGCGATTCGCCGAGCGGATCGTTCACGTGCACGTCGCAGCCGAAGGACTGCAGTTCGCGGATGACGTCGACCACTTTGGAGTTGCGCAGGTCGGGACAGTTTTCCTTGAAGGTGAGGCCGAGCACGTTGACCTTGGCGCCCTTCACCTGCACGCCGTTGGCGATCATGTTCTTCACCGTTTCCTGCGCCACGTAGGCGCCCATGCCGTCATTGATGCGGCGGCCGGCGAGAATGACCTGCGGGTGGTAGCCGAGCATGCCGGCCTTGTGGGTGAGGTAATAGGGATCGACGCCGATGCAATGCCCGCCGACCAGGCCCGGGCGGAAGGGCAGGAAGTTCCACTTGGTGCCTGCCGCCTTCAGCACCTCCAGGGTGTCGATGCCGAGGCGGTGGAAGATCAGCGAGAGTTCGTTCATCAGCGCGATGTTGAGGTCGCGCTGGGTGTTCTCGATCACCTTGGCGGCTTCGGCCACCTTGATGGAGCTGGCGCGATGCACGCCGGCGGTGATCACGCTGCCGTAGAGCGCCGCCACCTTGTCCAGCGTGGCCGGGTCATCGCCCGACACCACCTTCATGATCTTCGTGATCGTGCGTTCCTTGTCGCCGGGGTTGACGCGCTCGGGCGAGTAGCCGACGTGGAAATCCTGCAGCCACTTCAAGCCGGACTGCTTTTCCAGGATCGGGATGCAGACCTCCTCGGTGGCGCCGGGGTAGACTGTGGATTCGTAGATGACCGTGGCGCCCTTTTTCATATACTTGCCGACGGTGGTGCTGGACCCAACCAGCGGCGAGAAATCGGGGATGTGCGCCTCATCGACCGGGGTCGGCACGGCGATGATAATGAAGTCGGCCTTCGCCAGGTCGGCCGGATCGGTGCTCACCGTCAGTTGCGTGGCGGCCTTGAGGTCGTCCGTTGAAACTTCGCCGGTGGGGTCGCAGAATCGACGGTACGCCTCGATTTTTTCAACCGAAAGGTCATAGCCGATGGTGGTCATTTTCTTGCCGAATTCCACCGCCAATGGCAGGCCCACATAGCCCAGCCCGACAACCGCAACAACGCTCATACCTGGATTCCCCTATGAATAGAAAGTCTTTGCTGCCGCCCGGATTGTATCGAATTTGCGTGACGCTGCCCGGTCTTCTCTGGCGGCTTGCCGCCACAGGGTTCAGCAAGCGGCATACCAGCCTGGCCCTGCTGATGCTGATCTTCAGTCATCCGGCTCTCGCCGACATGGCTGACACGCTGGCTGCGATCAAGCCCGGGGTGGTGGGCGTCGGCACCTTCCATCCCACCCGCAGCCCGCGCGCCAGCCTGCAGGGTACGGGATTCGCCGTATTGGATGGCCGCTATGTCGTCTCGTGCGCGCACATCTTCACCGCCGAGCTCAACAGCGAGAAAAACGAAACCCACGCCGTGTTCATCGGCCGCGACCGCCAGATGACGGTGCGCTCCGCCAAGCTGATCGCCACCGACAAGTCACGCGACCTGGCCCTGCTCAGAATCGAGGGCGATCCCCTGCAGCCGCTCAAGCTGGGCGACTCCGACCGTGTTCGCGAAGGCTGGCAACTGTATTTCACCGGCTATCCCATCGGCTCGGTGCTGGGGCTCAATCCCTCCACCCACCGCGCCGGGCTGGCCGCCATCATCCCCATCTTCACCCCGGTTGCGGCCGCGTCCCAACTCAATGCGCGCACGCTCAAGCAGGCGAATGATGCCTATGAAGTGTTCGGACTCGATGCCATCGCCTACCCCGGCAACAGCGGCAGCCCGGTGTGGCACCCCGACACCGGCGAGGTGCTGGGCGTGGTCAACTCGGTCTACGTGAAAGGCGCCAAGGAAGCCGCACTCTCCGCCCCCAGCGGGATCAGCTACGCCATTCCGGTGAAGTACGTGCACGCACTGCTGGAACGGGCGCTGCCGGAGGCGAAGTAAACGCGGACACAAGCCCATGCTCAAACCAGGGCTCTTGCTCATTGGGACGGAGTTATAAAAATGGAGGCCGTGCAAAAACGTATCAAGCTTCAAGGGCGGCAACCGGCTAGGAGCGGCCGGTCGGGGTAACGAAAATAGTCCGCGCTACTTCCGTAAGCGGTCAGCCAACGTTTGAATTCACCGGACTGGCGCGGCTTGCCGCGACAGGTCCGGTGGAATGATTGGTTAGAGCGCGGCAGCTTCATTACCAGTGCCTTTTTGATAATGTTTGAGTAGCTCATCATTTCCTGACACAACTTCAAGCATCATCTGGAGCATGAGCACTGGGCCGGGGACGATGCCTTCTTCATCGATTTCTTGACCGTCGAAATCCGGGTTGGCTGGAACCTCAACATTAACAACCCACCATACCTCAACTTTTCTGAGCAGCGCGACAAGCTCTTCAAAGCGCTCGATGTGCTTGAAATCCATACCTTCCAAAACCACCCGATGAAGCTCATGAGCCAATGAGTTGCGAGTGTTTTTAATACGCTCAAAAGTCTCAATATCCGCATCATTAATAGCGCCTAGATGCTTGAGCCAATCTAGGGATGCGTAGGTTGGGCTCTTGTTTCTTGAGAGAACCTCGGCTTCATACTCGGCGCCAACAACTGGACCGTTTTTGTCGAAACCATCGGCAAAGAACGTTCGCGGGCGGCCCAGGATTGATTGTTTAAGGACTTCAAATGCAGTAATGAAGATAGATGTGCTGATGAGCTTGCCCCGCGCTATCGCAGGTGTGAGTAATTCTTCCCATTGGCTCGTGTTGGCAGACATAGCGCTCTAACAGTTAACCAAGAGACCCATGGGTCCGAACATTCATTAATATAGAGACGGCTGTCATGATTCCACACGCGACCCCGAATACCCAAACAAACCCGATCTACATGCCTTCGGTCAGGCTGACGCCGACGCCGAACGACTGCTGGCTGTGGTTGTAGTCGATCAGCGATTCGCCATAGCCGTTGAAGTACTGCACGTAGCCTTTCAGCCGTCCATACAGCGGGAAGCTCCAGTTGAGCTTCACCGCACCGCGGTTATCCGAGGTCTTGAAGTTGTTGCGCAGCAGCAGCGAATAGGCGTTTTGCCCCTTGCGGTAAACCACCTGCAGGTCGCCGTGCCCCAGGTAATCCTCGATGTCGGGGTTGTCGTCAACATCCTGTTCCGGGATGCGGGACCAAGGGCGGATGAGCACGGCCAGATTGTCGCGCTCGAATCCGAATTGCGCATACACCCGGTTCCAGCTGCGCGACAGGCCTTCGCCGCGGCCATTCGACTGGTGCACCAGCCCCAGGTTGATGAAGCGCCCGCGAAACCCGGCGATTTCGTAATCCGTCCGGTAAGTCAGGATCGCTTCGGGCTCGTAGCTGGTCTCTCGAAACGGTGAGGAAATGGTGTCGTTGTAGGCCTGCCAGAAAGACGTGATCGTGTAGCCGAACCACAGGTCGAGATTGTCGTGACCCAGCACGCCTTCCATGCCCTTGATCTTGAAGCTCAGCTGCAATTCGGCCTCGACCGGATCAAGCCCAAGATCGGGCTGGACAAACGTGTCCTGGAAAGGGGTGTTGTTGGGCGAATTGCTGTATTTGATCGGCAGGAAATAATTGGGCCGGTGCGGACGGAACAGGAAGGCGCCCTGCTTGGCTTCGTCGTCGAGTTCCCAGTGGCGCGACAGCGCCGACAGCAGATCGGGTTCGTCTTGCACCGGTTGGGCCGCCACGGGCAACGGCTCAAGCAGGGTTTCGGTCCTGGCGCCGGCCGGAGGAACGGGTGTTGCCTCGGGCTGCGAACGTCCGGACACGCGGTCGTAGCACGCCAGCCGTTCGGCATCTCCTGGGATCGCGCTGCAGCCTTCCCATTCGGCGACCGAGGCAGCCTGCGCCTGGCCGATCAAGCCTGCGAACAGCAAGGCAAGCGAAAGGGTGCCCAGCATAGGTCTGATGAGGGCACTTCTATAAATTGTCATTCCGGGCTTGACCCGAAATCCAGATGCTTGATTTGACTGGATTCCGTCGTTCGCCGGAATGACGAAATCAGAATTTATAGAAGTGCCCTTGAATCTCATCGGCCCGCCCTAATCGAGGATCACACTTTGGCCCGGCGCCGGCGCCATCGCGTCCCAGCCGAACTGCTTCTGCAAATCGGCGGCAAATCCGTTCGCCACGGTTTCCTCGCCGTGCACCACGAACACCCGGCGCGGCCTGCTGCGGAAGTGACCGAGCCAGGCGAGCAGCGCGGTGCGGTCGGCGTGCGCGGACAGGCCGCCCAGGGTATACAGGTCGGCGCGCACGGGGATGTCCTCGCCCAGCAGGCGCACGCGCTTGGCGCCGTCGACCAGGCGGCGGCCGAAGGTGCCGGCGGCCTGGAAGCCGGTGATGAGGATGGTCGATTCGCGGCGCCCCAGGTTGGCGCGCAGGTGGAACTTGATGCGCCCAGCCTCGCACATGCCGCTGGCCGAGATAATGACGGCGCCGCCCGTGATGCGGTCGAGCGACTTCGATTCCTCCACGTCCTCGACGAAATCGAGTTTGCGGAAATGCGCGGCGCCGCCGTGCCGGCCCATCAGTTCATGGGTCTCGTCATCCAGCAGCGCCATGTGCTTGTAAGTGATTTCAGTGGCGGCAGTGGCCATGGGCGAATCGACGAACACGGTCAGCTTGGGAATGCGGCCCTGCCGGGTGAGATCGGCCAGCAGATAGAGCATGTCCTGGGTGCGGCCCACCGCGAAGGCGGGAATGATGACGTTGCCGCCCTTTCTTTCGATGGTGTCGTTGATCGCTTCCACCAGCTCGTCCTGCGTCGCCTCCATGCTCTTGTGGTCGCGGTTGCCGTAGGTCGACTCGACCAGCAGGTAGTCGGCGTCGTGGATGTGCGTGGGATCCTGCAGCAGCGGCCGCGCGGGCTGGCCGAGGTCGCCGGAGAACACGATCTTGCGGCGGCGCTCGCCGTCGCCCACCCACACCTCGACGATCGCCGAGCCGAGGATGTGGCCGGCGTCGCGGAAGGTGCAGCGCACCTTGGGGTGCGGCGCGATTTCCAGGTCGTAGTCGACCGGATTCAGCTGCTTCAGCGAAGCCTGCGCCTGCGCCACGGTGTACAGCGGCGCGATGTCGCGCGGCGGCAGTCCACGTTTTTTGTCGCGTCGGTCCATGTCCTTGCGGAAACGGTTGAGGTTGGCGTATTCGGCTTCCTTTTCCTGGATATGTGCGGAGTCCGGCAGCATCACTGCCAGCAGATCGCAGGTGGCGCGGGTGGTGTGGATCTCGCCCCGGAAGCCGAGCGCGACCAAGCGCGGCAAGAGACCGGAGTGGTCGATGTGGGCATGGGTGAGGATGACGAAATCGATGCTGCGCGGATCGAAGGAAAACGCGCGCTGGTTCTTGGCGCGCGTCTCGCGGCCGCCCTGGAAAATGCCGCAATCGACCAGGAAACGCACGCCGTCGGCTTCCACCAGATAGCTGGAGCCCGTGACTTCGCGCGCCGCGCCGAGGAATGTGATTTTCATAGAGGTCTTCCTTCGCCTGCTTCTTCGTAGGTCTTGCCGTCGCGGATATGGTAAATGCGTTTGAAGGTGGGAATGATCTTTTCGTCGTGGGTGACGACGATGATCGCGGTCTGGAATTCCTGCGCCAGCCGGTTGAGGATCTTCACCACGGTGAGCGCGCGTTCGCTGTCGAGCGGCGCGGTCGGCTCGTCGGCCAAAATGATCGGCGGCTTGTTGGCGAGCGCACGCGCGATCGCCACGCGCTGCTGCTCGCCGCCCGAGAGCTCAGGGATGCGCGCCTCGGCGCGGTGCTGCACGTCGAGCGCGGTGAGCATGTCCAGCGCGATCCTGCGCGCGTCGGCATTCGGCACGCCGGCCAGCATCGGCAGCAGCGCGACGTTGTCGGTGGCGTCCAGAAAGGGGATCAGGTAGGGCGCCTGGAAAACGAAACCGATGCGGTCGCGGCGCAGCGCGCGCAGGTCGCCGGTCTTCCAGCCGTTGTCGTAGATCACTTCGCCGCCGAGAGTGAACTTGCCGGCGGTGGGCTCGATCACCGCACCCAGGCATTTCAGCAGCGTCGTCTTGCCGGAGCCGGACGGACCGATCAGCCCGACCACTTCGCCTGGATAGACCGTCATGTCGACGCCCTTCAGCGCGTCGACCGCGGCGCTGCCGTGGCCGTAGCGCTTGGTGATGCCTTCGATCAGAATCGCCGGTTGGATTGAAATCGCGTCAGCCACCAATCGCCTCCGCCGGATCGATCCTGAGCGCGGCGCGGATCGCCAGCACCGAGGCCAGCGCACAGACGATGAGGGTCAGCACGAGGGCGCGCACCGCGTCGCCGTTTTCCAGCAGCACGTATTTGGGAAAAGCCGGCGCCCACAGCGTGGCGGCGAACTTGCCGACGAAGAATCCGATCACGCCGAGCCCCAGCGCCTCCTGCATGATCATCGCGGCGATGGTGCGGTCGCGGGTGCCGATCAGCTTCAGCACAGCGATTTCCTTGATCTTGCCGAGTGTCATCGTGTAGATGATGAAGGCGACGATGGCCGCGCTCACCACCGCCAGGATCATCAGGAACAGGCCGATCTGCTTGGCGGCGGTGGCGATCAGCTTGGCCACCAGGATGTCTTCCATGTCGGCGCGCGTGTAGGCGGTGAAGCGCTGCCAGCGCGCGATGGTGTCGGCGACAAAGCGCGCGTCCGCGCCCGGCTGCAGCCGCAGCAGCACCGCGTTGACCTTGTGGCTGGAGGCCTGGATCGCCTGCACCGCTTCCAGCACGCCGGGCTGGCCGGGGCGGTTGACCGTCGGGTTGGCGGCGAGCCGCTTGCGGTCCTCGACGATGGCATCGTTGTCTTTCAGGAACTGCGCTTCCTGCGCGTCCTTCAGCGGAATGAACAGCATCGGATCGCCGCCGGAGGACACCATGCGCCGGGTGAGTCCGACAACCGTGTAGTCGTTGCGGCGGATGCGCACCACGTCGCCGACCGCAAAGCCGGTCTTGGCGTCGGCCACCGCCTCGTAATGCGCGCGGGCGATGGGGCGGCCCGCCACCAGAAAAGACGGCCCGCCGGGTTTGCCTGCCTCGTAACCCGCCACCATCACGCGCTGGGTTTTACCCTGATGCGACACCTGCATGGTGAGGTAGGCGACGTTGCCGGTCTGCGCCACGCCTTCGAGCCCCAGCAGCGCCCGGTAAAGGTCGTCCGGCACGGAGGATGGCTCGGCGAACGGACCCAGGGTGTTTTGCTGCACCACCCAGACGTCGGCATCGACCGCGCGCAGCAGCACCTTGGCGTCGTCGACCATGCCGCGGTATACCCCGGCCATGGTGAGCGTCACGCCGATCAAAAGGCCCAGGCCCAGCCCGGTCAGCAAGTAGCTTTTCAGATGGTGGGCGATGTCGCGCCGCGCGAGGTTAATCATGCAGGCTTGTACTCAGCGCGACGTCAGCGTCTGCTCGCGCACCCGCATGCCATCGTCGAGCTGCTTCGAACTGTAGGCGATGACGCGGTCGCCGGCATCGAGGCCCGAAACGATCTGCACCCGCTCGGCGGTCTGCATGCCGGGCTGCACCGGATGGAAGCGCGCGCGGCCCTGCTCGATCCGCCACACGCCGACCTTGCCGTTGTGCTGCGCCAGCGCCGCGCGCGGCACGGTCAGCACCTGCTGCGCGCCGGGGAGACGGATGGTCACTTCCGCCAGTTCGCCCAGATACAGTTGCGCCGGCGCGGGATCGAAAGCCACGTTGATGATCCTTTCCTCGGTCAGCGCGTCGCTTTGCAGGTCGATCCGCACCACCCTGCCCGGCAGCGCCACACCCGGCACGGAGCGCAAAACGATGTCGGCGGGCTGCCCCACCTGCACGCCCTCGGCGCGCGCCTGGTCGACGCGGGCACGCACCCACAATTGCGCCGGGTCGACCAGACGCAGCACCGCCTGCCCGGCGACCACGGTCGTGCCCGGCTCGGCCTCGCGCCCCGTCACCACGCCGTCGACGGGGCTCACCAGTTTGAGGCTGTTG
>JBAVWB010000133.1:0-3635 GCA_049697615.1 Thiobacillus sp.
GGCCGCAGTGGCTCCGGCCGTGCGCCGCAAGGCAAACCCGCAAGCGCGGGCGCCAAGCCTGCCGCCAGCCGCGGCGCCGCACCGAATTCGCCGTCGCCGAATCAATCCAATCAAGCGCGCAAGCCGCGTCCGCCGGCAGCCTTGTTTGCCGGCAAGCCGGGCACGCGCGGGCACTGATCAGGCTGTCTCCAGCACCCTCGCTGTCATTGCGAGGCGTAGCCGAAGCAATCCAGCCTGCGGACGCACGCAATGGATTGCTTCGCTTTGCTCGCAATGAACTGTGCTTGGAGTCAAGCATATTCAGCCGAAAAAGGCGCATTGGTCGTTGCCACCGCGAAGGCCTGCCTCAACAATTTATGTGCAATCGCGACATTAATGACCTTCGCCGGCTTGCCCAGCGCTTTCAAACGGGCATACAGCGCCTTGCAGGCCGGATTGCAGGTCTTCGCTGTCCAACTGCACAGGTAGAGCAATTGACGCATCCGTCCCTGCCCCAACTTGGCGATCCCACCTTTGCCATTGACCGAACTGCCCGAGCGGAACGTCGTCGGGCTCACCCCGACATAGGCGCACAGCCCCTTGACGTCCTCGAAGCGTCTGAAACCGTCCGTCACGATAATCAGTTCGATCGCGGTCTTGGCGCCGATCGAGGGAATCGTGAGCAGCCGCTCAAACAACTCGGTAAAAGACTTTTTTACCAGCACCTCCAGATGTCGTTCGCAGCCCTTGATCTGCTTGTCCAACTGTTGCAGCTGCGCAGCCATCTGCGAAATGACAAAGGCACTGGGCCTGGCATGATGGGCGTGTGCTTCCCGGCGATTAATCAGCCGGGTTCGCTCGCCGATCAGGTCGTCCAGCCAGCCATGCGCCTGCTGCAGTTCAAGCACTTCATCCGTGGAAGGTGCCCAGGGCGACAAGGGCTGCTGTTCGCCATAGCGCCGGATCAATTCGGCATCCGCACGGTCGCTCTTTACCCGCGACAACTGCATTTGGGCAAAGCGCTTGATGACCAGCGGGTTGACCACGCTCACTCGCCGCCCGGACTCATGCAGCCTGAGTGCCAGGCGCGCATGGTAGGTTCCCGTCGCTTCCATCACGTAGTGCGCCGCCTCGGGCGTCTGCGCCAACAACTGGCCGATGCCTTCATCGGTGTACTCGAAGCGCTGATGCCGGCCCTGGCCATCCACCTGCCAGGCCGCATCAAACCATTTCTTGCTGATATCAATGCCTACAATCATCAATCACCCCTGAATCCTTGGAAATGTATGAAAAACCAGCCGCTTACACTTTCCATCCATCCTGAATGCGGGGTCGTGCCCCAATGAACTGTCCGGAATCAGTAAGGGCGAAGAAGGGCAACCACCATTGCGAACAGCCTCGATCGACTCATGACAGCTTCGGCTTCAGCCCCTTCTCCTGGCTCGCCGCAAATATCCTATTCCCTGCGAGTTGGTGCAAGCATAGGACGACAGGTTGGGGCGGGCAGTTCTAAATTCGTAAGTCGCACCACCTTAGCGGCGGGTCATCCGTGCCGCCACCCAGGTAACGCCGACCGCCACCGCGATCAGCGCGAACGCCACGCCGATCCGGTTCAGCCAGTCCGGCGCCAGCACCAGAAGCATCCCCAACTGCAGCATCATCACGCCAGACATCAGCTTGAGCAGGCGGCCTTCGCGCTCGCTCAGCTTTCGTGCACCCAGGGTGAAGGCGAACACGCCGACGATGACGGCGAGCGGGATCACGTAGACCCCGTTGTACAACGCCAGATAGAGGTAATGCGTGCCGGGGCCAAGGTCCTGCAGCGTCAGCAGGCGGGTATAGACCATGGGAAATCCGGCGGTGCAAAGCAGTTCATAAAAATTGACCGCCACCGCGAGCAAACCCGTGGCGGCGAGCATGGCCGGCACATTGCCGGCAGCGAGGATCGCACGTGCGCGCTGGTAAATTGCAGGCTTGCGGCTTTCCGGAATCGACAGCGAAATACCGCGCCCGAAGCGGAAGAAGTCCTTGATGTTGATAAGCCCGATCACCAATGCCATGACGCCGGCGGCGAGCGTCACCCAGACCAGTTTGCCGAATAGCTGGAACAGGTTGAGCCACGCCGCCATGAAGGCAAAGTACATCAGCCCTGACACCAGCACGAACACGCCGCCGATCGCAAGCATGCGCGCGCGGTTGTTCTGGTGAACCATCAGCGACAGCAGAAACAGCAGCACGAAAAACGCGCAGGGATTGAAGGCGTCGAGGCCGGCGATCAGCACCGTCATCAGCGGCAGCGAAACCCCGTCGACCGTCACTTCGCCCAGGAAGGGCACGCTGAACGCAGGCGCCGGCAGGGCGCGCGCGCTGTCGAGTGCGCTGCCGCTTTTTGCCGCGGCGCGGCAGGCGTCCAGTTCGGCGAGCAGCGCCTGCCCGCTGCTGGCATCGTCGTCCCAGCCCGTCTGCATGCGGCCGCAAAACAGCAGCGCCGGCACGTACTGCGCGGGCTGCCCCACCTGATCCGCGAGCGCGATGTAGTGGCGCACGTTCTGGGGATGTCGGGTGAGTTCCAGCGAATGCAGCTTCACCCACGGCCGGGTGTGCGGGATGGCCTCGATGAAGGGGCGCGCCTCCAGGCAATGCGGGCAGGCGAGCGACCAGAAGAAATACAGGTGAACCTCGGGCTGGCCGTCGGCGCCCGGCTCGATCCAGGTCGCGTCGGCGCGGGCGCCCGGCACCAGCAGCACGAGTAAAAGCAGGGTGCTGGCGAGCCAGCGCAGCGGCGTCATCAGGCAGGTCTGTGTCATGGTGTTCAGTATGGCGGACGCTACAATCTTTTGCATGGATACGCTTGCCAGCTACGACGAACTCCCCTACGACAGCCTGCCGCTGCCCGAAACCCAGCCGGATTTTCTGGCGGCGGTGGCGAAGCTGCATGGCTTCGACGCGCCCGACCCGAGCCATGCGCGCATCCTCGAACTGGGCTGCGCGCAGGGCGGCAACCTGATTCCGCTGGCGTGGCGCTGGCCCGGCTCCGACTGCGTGGGGGTGGAATTGTCGCGCGCGCAGGCTGAGGCGGGTGCGGCATTCATCCAGGCCTTGGGCCTGTCCAATGCCCGCATCCTGCACGGCGACCTCGCCGCGCTGCCGGACGATTTGGGCGAGTTCGACTACATCGTCGCGCACGGCGTGTTTTCCTGGGTGCCGCCGTCGGTGCAGCAGGCGCTGCTCGATGTCTGCCGGCGCCATCTTTCTCCGCGTGGCATTGCCTACATCAGCTTCAACGTCGCGGCCGGCTGGCAGGCCTTGCAGCCGCTGCGCGCTGCGCTGATCGAGCGCACTTCGGCCGAACTGCCCGCCCCCCGGCGGCATCAACAGGCGCTGCGCGTGCTGGACGCGCTGCAATCCGAATGGAGCGATCCGCTTCTGCTGAAGGAAATCGCCTATCTCAAAACGGCGGCGCCGTCCTACCTGTTCCACGAATACCTGGCCGAATTCAACGCGCCGATGCCGTTCACCGAATTCGCTGCGCAACTCGATGCGCACGGCCTGCGCTACGTCGGCGAAGCGGGCCCGCGCCGCGCCGTGGTCGAACTCGAGGACGCCTGGGGCCTGATTCCGGAAAGCATGGCCGGGCGCTGGCTGGACGCCGAGGC
>JBAVWB010000134.1:0-1670 GCA_049697615.1 Thiobacillus sp.
CTGCAAGCCAACCCGACGATCATCGAGGACAACTGCTTCGTCGGCGCGCGCAGCGAGGTCGTCGAGGGCGTGATCGTCGAGGAGAACTCGGTCATCTCGATGGGTGTCTACATCGGTCAGAGCACCAAGATCTATGACCGTGCGACCGGTGAAGTGAGCTATGGCCGCATCCCGGCCGGATCGGTCGTGGTTTCCGGTAATTTGCCCAGTGCCGACGGCAAGTACTCGTTGTACTGTGCCGTGATCGTCAAGAAGGTCGATGCGCAGACGCGCGCCAAGACCAGCATCAATGAACTGCTGCGAGCCTGAGCCCGCGGCGAGATCCAGGAGCAGCAAGGCATGAGCACGACCGGTGGCAGTGGCGGGAACATGGAGCGCGTCCTGCGCCTGATGGCAGAGAAGAGCGCCTCCGACGTCTATCTGTCGGCCAACACGCCGATCCTGATCAAGATCAACGGCCAGATCATGCAGCTGTCGGACCAGCCGCTGTCGCACGCCCAGCCGCGCCAGTTGCTGGCCGAGCTGCTGACGCCGCAACAACTGGAAGAGCTCGACGACACCGGCGAGCTCAACGTCGGCATCGGCATCACCAAGGTCGGCAGCTTCCGGCTGTCGGCGTTCCGCCAGCGCGGCTCGATTGCCGCGGTGTTCCGCTGCATTCCGTTCGTGATCCCGACGCTCGAGTCGCTGCACGTGCCGGAGATCCTCGGCCAGCTGGTGCTCGAAAAGCGCGGCCTGATCCTGCTGGTCGGGGCAACGGGCACCGGCAAGAGCACCACCTTGGCGGCGATGCTCGAGCAGCGCAACCAGCAGATGACGGGCCACATCCTGACCATCGAAGACCCGATCGAGTTCCTGTTCACCAACAAGAAGTCGGTCGTCAACCAGCGCGAGGTCGGGCGCGACACCAACAGCCTGCAGATCGCGCTGAAGAACGCGCTGCGCCAGGCCCCCGACGTGATCCTGATCGGCGAGATCCGCGACCGCGAAACGATGACCTCGGCGATCTCGTACTCGCTGTCGGGGCACCTGGTGCTGGCCACGCTGCACGCCAACAACAGCTACCACGCGCTGGGCCGCATCCTGTCGTTCTATACACCCGAGGCGCGGCCGGCCTTGCTGTCCGATCTGGCTGCGGGCCTGCGCGCGATCATGTCGCAACGCCTGGTGCGCGCGCAGACGGGTGGCCGCATACCCGCGTGCGAGGTGCTGCTCAACACCAAGCTGATCGCCGAGTTGATCGAGCAGGGCGACATCAGCGGCGTCAAGGAAGCGATGGAGAAGTCGCTGGCCGAGGGCTCGCTGACTTTCGAGGCCGACCTGGCGAAGATGATCACCGAAGGGACGATCACGCGCGAGGAAGGCCTGGCCTTCGCCGACTCGCCGACCAACCTGCTGTGGCGGCTCGCGAACGACACCGCGCCGCTGTCGCGCCAGCCGCCCAAGGCCGACGAATCGGATCCGTCGCTGTTCACCGAGATCATCCTCGACGTGCGGCCCGAAGAGAAGAAGCTCTCGTCCAAGTTCGGCCGCCTGGCGTGATGTCAGGGGCCGTCCAGCTGGCCGAGGCGCTGATCGCGCGCGCCTCGCTCACGCCCGACGACGCCGGCTGCCAGGAACTGCTGAAAGCCCGCCTCGCGCCACTGGGGTTCGATTGCGAAACGCTGGTC
>JBAVWB010000135.1:0-1609 GCA_049697615.1 Thiobacillus sp.
GGTTAGAGCTGCTGCCGGATCCGCGAATGCTTGTAGCCGTAGAAGAAGTAGATGAGGAAGCCGATTGCCGTCCACCCAGCCAACCGGATCCAGGTGTCGTGCGGCAGGAAGGCCGTCATCGCGAGACAGACGAACACGCCGGCCACGCCGATGAACGTGGCGAACGGCACGCGGAACGGCCGCGGCGTGTCGGGCTGCGTGTGGCGCAGCACGACGACGCCGGCACACACCGCGGTGAACGCCAGCAGGATACCGATCGAGATCAGTTCGCCGAGCACGTCGAGTGGAAAGATGCCGGCGAAGAACGCGGCCACCAAGCCGGTGATGATCGTGGCAACGTGCGGCGTGCGGTACTTAGGATGCACCTTCTGCATCGACGGCGGCAGCAGCCCGTCGCGCGACATCGCCATGAAAATTCGCGGCTGGCCGAGCAGCGACATCAGGATCACCGACGTCAGTCCCACGATTGCGCCGATCTTCACCGGCAGGCCAAGCCACTTCAGCTCCGGATGCGCGTCGAGCGCGACCGCGACCGGCGCAGCGACGTTCAGTTCCGTGTACGACACCATGCCCGTCATCACGGCAGACATCACGACATAGAGCATGGTCGAGATGAGCAGCGCGGCGATGATGCCCCACGGCACGTCGCGCTGCGGATTGCGGGCTTCCTGGGCCGTCGTCGCGGCCTGGTCGAAGCCGATGTAGGCAAAGAAAATAATCGCGGCGCCCTGCATGATGCCGCTGAAGCCGAACTGGCCCGAGGTACCCGTGTTGGCGGGAAGGTAGGGCTGCCAGAGGTCGGGTGAAACGTATTTGATGCCGACCGCGATGAACAGGATGATGATCAGGATCTTGATCATCACCATCACGTTGTTGACGCGCGTCGAATGCTTCACGCCGACGTAACAGACCCACGTCAGCAGCGCGACGATGAAGACAGCCGGCACGTTGATCAGCGCGCCCGTCGTCACCAGGTGATTATCGGGTCCCTTGCCGAGCGGCGCATTGGTGAGCGCGTCTGGCAGGTGGAGACCGAACTCGGTCAGCAGGTTGACGACGTAGCCGGACCAGCCGACGGCGACGGCCGAGCCCGACATCACGTATTCGAGCGCGAGATTCCAGCCGACGAACCAGGCGACGCCTTCGCCGAGAGTGGCGTAGGTGTAGCTGTAGGCGCTGCCCGAGATCGGGATCATCGAGGCCAGCTCGGCGTAGCACAGGGCGGCGAGGCCGCAGCCGATGGCGGCCACGAGGAAGGCGAGGGTGACGGCTGGTCCGGTGTGCTGGGCGGCAACGGTACCGGTGAGAACGAAAATGCCGCTGCCGATCATCGACCCCAGGCCGACGGAGGTCAGCGCCCGGCGATCCAGTACTCGGTTCAGCTTGGGCCCGGATTCGATTTCGCGAGTCATCGCAGCCACCGATTTGCGGGCTGCCAGCTGTTTCAGCACGGAGTACTCCCCCAGGGAAATTGACCCTAGTCTCTCACAGCCGCACGGGCAGTCGCACCCCGTTGCCTTATCATGGCGACAATGACGCCGAAGACGCCAGAAGTCAGCGCCGGACCCGACTGGACCAGGCCACGTCCCATCGACACCACGTATTGGGT
>JBAVWB010000136.1:0-9807 GCA_049697615.1 Thiobacillus sp.
GCCAAGCTGGCGGGCCCGCAGGGACGGCAGCGCAGCGGCGTCGGCGGCCGTGGCGCCGGCGAATCGCACACCGAGCTGGACAAGCGCAAGATCCGCGACCGCATCGCCGAACTGCAGAAGGAAATCACCGCGATGGACGTCGAGCGCAAGACGCAGCGCGCCCGGCGGCAGGCGCACCAGGGGCTCGCCAGCGTGGCGCTCGTCGGCTACACCAACGCGGGCAAATCCACCCTGATGCGCGCGCTCACGGGCAGCGAGGTGCTGGTCGCCAACAAGCTGTTCGCCACGCTCGACACCACCGTGCGCACCCTGCACCCCGAGAGCGTTCCGCGCGTGCTGGTCAGCGACACGGTCGGCTTCATCAAGAACCTGCCCCACGGGTTGGTCGCGTCGTTCAAGTCCACGCTCGAAGAGGCGCTGGATGCGTCGCTGCTGCTCCACGTCATCGACGCCAGCGATCCCGGCTTCGAGCGGCAGATCGAAACCACCGAAGAAGTTCTGAAGGAGATCGATGCGCTGGACGTGCCGCGCTTGCGCATCTTCAACAAGATCGACCACGTCGGCGATGCCGCGGCGCAGGCCGAACGCGAAGCCGCGCTGCGCGCCAGCTACCCCGGTTGCATCGTGATGAGCGCGCGCCGCCCCGACGACGTCGCCAAATTGCACAAGGCGATCCTTGCGTTTTTCCGGAAGGATCTCATCGAGGCCGAGCTTTTTCTGCCCTGGTCGGCACAGCAGCTGCGCGGGGAAATCTTCGCGCGCTGCGAGGTGCTGGAGGAGCGCGCCGACGAAGAAGGCGCATTCTTCCGCGTGCGCGGCGAGCAGGAAACCCTGGACAGCCTGCGCGAGCAGTTAGGCCAGGCGCGATAAGCGCAGATCGCTTGTGGCGCCCTGTCTCCGGACGCCAGCCTAGAACGACTTTTCGACTTCAGCGTCGAGCCGATATCCCACACCGACGACCGTTTTGAGAAGCACCGGAAACTTGACGTCGTCGCCGAGGTGGCGGCGCAGGAGCGTGACCGGACGATCCAGCGTTCTGCTCTCGACGTCCTTGTCCGAACCCCAGACCATGGCGATCAGTTGCTGGCGGGTCAGCACCTGGCGGGGAAACGTCAGCAGGGCCTTCAGCACCTCGAAATCCCGTTTGTCGAGGAGGATCGATTCTCCATCGGGCGACTCCAGTCGGCGCGCGTGGCAATCAAGCGTCCATCCGGAAAAGCGGTAGATGCGGACCGACGCTTCACTGGGGTCGACGGATTCGATCCGCGCCAGGCTCAAAACCTGTCGGATCGTGGCCACCAGCTTGCGTGGCTGGACGGGCAAGGATAGCCGGGCATCGGGGGCGTAGCCGAGGGCGGCGGCCCGCCCCGGAAACACATGCGATCGATCCAGGACGATCATGGGAATGTCCGGTTTTTCCAATAGCCACTTCGGTCTGTTCGCGCGCTGTTCCAGTCCATCCATGGCAACGATCAGGATGTCGACGGGCGGGGGCGAAGCCTCCATGTCCGGGGTCGCGACGACATCAAATCCCTTGTCGTGCAAATACGCCACCAGTAGCGCACGCGTGAGTGGGTCAGGGTCGGCCAGATAGATCCGCTGGGCAAAGAAGGCCGTTGCCCCGGCTTCGGCGTCGGGGTGTGGGAAATCGGACTGCCCGGAATATCGCGGCTTCATCGACGAATCCAAGTTTTCCTGATGCATGAAGGATTTCCCGATGGCGATCAGCCGAAGCGGCCCGTGATGTAATCCTCTGTCTGCTTCACCGTGGGTTTCAGGAACACGTCGTTCGTGCGCCCTATTTCGATCAGTTCGCCCATGTACATGAAGGCGGTGTAATCGGATACGCGGGCCGCCTGCTGCATGTTGTGGGTGACGATGATGATGGTGTACCGGTCCTTCATCTCGTTGACCAGTTCCTCGATCTTCGCGGTCGAGATGGGGTCGAGTGCGGAGGCCGGCTCGTCCAGCAGCAACACGTCCGGTTCCAGGGCGATCGCACGCGCAATCACCAGGCGCTGCTGCTGGCCGCCGGACAGGCTCAGGCCGTTCTGGTCGAGGCGGTCCTTGACCTCGTTCCACAGCGCGGCGCCACGCAAGGCCTTCTCGACGGCTTCATCCAGCGTGCTGCGATTGTTGACCCCCATGATGCGCAGGCCATAGGCCACGTTTTCATAAATGGACTTGGGAAACGGGTTGGGCTTCTGGAACACCATGCCGACGCGACGGCGCAGCAGCGCGACGTTGACGTCGCGGTCATAGATATTCTTGCCTTCCATCAGGATCTTGCCGTCGACGCGACAGATGTCGACCAGATCGTTCATGCGGTTGAAGCAGCGCAGCAGGGTCGACTTGCCGCAGCCGCTGGGGCCGATGAATGCGGTCACGCGGTTTTTCGGCAGGTTCATGCTGACGCTCTTCAGCGCCTGCGCCTCGCCGTAGTAGAGGTCGAGATTCTCGACGCGGATCGCCACTTCTTCTGTGTCTTCCATCTGTGTGCGCCCCAGGTCGCCTATGTTTATCGCGTGGGTTTTCGGGCTGGCTTCGCTCATTTTCAAGGTCCTTCGGGTCTATCGTTGTATGGGGTGACAGGTGATCAAACGCCTTCAAGGCCGCGCATGTGCTCACGCAGGCGGTTGCGCAGACGGATCGCGAACAGGTTGAGCACGACGATGATGATCACCAGCAGCAATGCCGTGGCATACACCAGCGGGCGGGCCGCCTCGACGTTGGGGCTCTGGAAGCCGACGTCGTAGATGTGGAAGCCCAGGTGCATGAACTTCCGCTCCAGATGCAGGAAGGGGAAGCTGCCGTCGAGCGGCAGGCTGGGGGCGAGCTTCACCACGCCGACGAGCATCAGCGGCGCCACCTCGCCCGCCGCGCGCGCAATCGCCAGGATGAGGCCCGTCATCATGGCCGGGCTGGCGATCGGCAGCACGGTGCGCCACAGGGTCTCGGCCTTGGTCGCGCCGAGTGCGAGGCTGCCCTCGCGGATGGTGCGCGGCACCCGCGACAGGCCCTCTTCGGTGGCGACGATGACCACCGGCAGGGTCAGGATCGCCAGCGTCAAGGAGGCCCACAGGATGCCGGGGCTGCCAAAGGTCGGCGCCGGCAGCGCTTCGGCAAAGAACAGCTCGTCGAGCGAGCCGCCCAGCACATACACGAAGAAGCCCAAGCCGAACACGCCGTAGACGATCGAGGGCACGCCGGCCAGGTTGTTGACCGAGATGCGGATGGCGCGAATCATCGGCCCCTGCTTGGCGTACTCGCGCATGTAGACCGCCGCCATGATGCCCAGCGGGGTGACCATCGCCGACATCAGCAGCACCATCATCACGGTGCCGAAGATGGCGGGGAAAATGCCGCCCTCGGTGTTGGCCTCGCGCGGGTCGTCGCTGACAAACTCGTAGAACTTGTGGACGTAGAAGCCGATTTTCTGCCACACGCTCATGGCGTTCGGCAGGTACATGTCGGCCACCTTGGCCAGCGGGATGTCGACCACCTGCCCATCGCTGGTTTCGACACTGACGCTGTCGCGCTCGATATCGTGGCGTATCTTCTCCAGCTGTTTCTGAAATCCGCCATATTCCGCTTCCATGGCTTCCCGCTCCCTGGCGAATTCCGCCTTGGCGGCATCGCTCAGGGTGCCGTCGATCTCCAGCCTGCGTTCGCGCAACCGCACTTTTTCCAGTGCATAGTTGATCTTGCCGATGTTGCCTTTTTCGATGCGCAGCGCCTGCCTGAACAGGTCGTTGGAACGCGCCAGGCGTTTTTCCGCTTCCGCCCAGGCCGCCGGTCCTTCCGCCACCACATTGCCCTGTTCCTTGACCGTTTTAAGGTGGCCATAGAAGTTGCCCCATTCACGCCGCTCGATGGCAAGCAGGTCCTCGGGATAGGTAAACTCGCCCAGCATGGGGGCCGGGAACCACTTGAAATCGACGCCCGTCAAGTCCTTGTTGCCCAGCTTGATCAGGTAGCGATCGGCAAACAGGTCCTTGCTGTTTATTTCATAGCCCTGCTCACGCAGGCGAACCAGCGAGACTTCCTCGCGCTCGCGAACCTCGCCGATCAATCGTGAAGCAGAACCGTTCCGCTCCTGAAACGTGACCTCGGCAACCGGCTTGGGCCAGAAATGGGTCAGGCCGCGTGCGGCCGTCAACCACACCACCGCATACACCATGACAAGCGACAGGGCGACTGCACCCGCAGTCGTCCACACCCAGGGTTCTCCACTCTTGTACCAGTTACGCATCGGGGTTCTTTCTTAAAGTGAGCTGTACTTTTCGCGCAGGCGGTGCCTGATCAGTTCTGCCACGGTATTCACCACAAAGGTGAACACGAACAGAACCAGCGCCGAGAAGAACAGCAGGCGATAGTGGGTGGTACCGACGGCCGCTTCGGGCATCTCCACCCCGATGTTGGCGGATAGGGTGCGGAAGCCGGTGAAGATGGACAGGTCCATTACCGCCGTGTTGCCGGTCGCCATCAGCACGATCATGGTCTCGCCCACCGCGCGTCCCATGCCAACCATGATGGCGGAGAAGATGCCGGGGCTGGCGGTCAGCAGCACCACGTAATACAGGGTCTGCCACGGCGTTGCGCCGAGTGCCAGCGAACCCGAGGTGAGATGCTTGGGCACGCTGAACACCGCGTCCTCCGCAATCGAAAAGATGGTGGGAATCACCGCGAAGCCCATCGCAATCCCCACCACCAGCGAGTTGCGCTGCTCGTAGGTGATGCCGAGTTCGTTGGAGAGCCAGTGCGGCATGTTGCCGCCGAAGAAAGCCGCCTCGATCGGGTGCCCCAGCTGGATCGCCAGAAACATCACCAGGAGAATGACCGGCACCAGCAAGGCGGCCTCCCAGCCCGCGCCGATGCCGGCTGTCAACCGCTTGGGCAGCACATGCCACACATAGGCGGTGATGACGAAGCTGAGCGGCAGCAGGAAAATGATCAACAGCGTGCCGGCGAGGTTGTTGTCCACCCAGGGGGCGAGCCACAGGCCGGCGAGGAAGCCCAGGATCACCGTCGGCAGCGCTTCCATGATCTCGATCGACGGCTTGACCACGCTGCGCATCTTGGGCGACATGAAATACGCGGCGAAAATGGCGCCCAGCACCGCCAGCGGCACCGCCACCAGCATGGCGTAGAACGCGGCCTTCAAGGTGCCGAAGGTGAGCGGCGCGACGCTGAACTTGGGCTCGAAGTCGGAGGTCGCAGCGGAGGACTGCCAGTTGTATTCCGGTTCCTGGTAGCTCTCGTACCAGACCTTCTGCCACAGCGCCGAGAAGGAAATCTCGGGATATTCGTTCTCGACCCGTGCAGCCTGGATGGTGTCCCCCGCGCTTTCCACCATGATGGCATTGGCACGCGGCGCGATGCCGACCACGCGCACCGGCTCGCTGCCCGTCGAACGCATGAGAATCAGGCGATTGGAGGTCGCGTAGTAGAGGCCGACATTGCCCTTGTCGTCGCCGACCAAAAAGCCCTTGCGGAAATGCTCCGGGGAGATGGTCGTCACCCGGCCGGCCATCGGCTTGAATGAGCGGATATGGGTCAGGTGGTTGATGTTTTTGTCGTCGCGCACCTGGAACCACTGCGCGACCTTGCCCTGGTCGGTGCCGATGATGAGCGAGAAGCCGCCGCTCAGGATCGTCGCCGCAGTGATGGTCTCCCCTTCGGGCACCAGCGCAACCGTCTGCAGCAGGCGCGGGTTCTGCTTGTTCATGACATCGTAGTGACTGACGAAGCGTCCGCCGTGCACCACATACAGGTCGCGCTGTTTCACCTCCAGCAGCAGTTGGCTGATCTCGCCCTCGACCGGCGGCAGTTCGATGCCGAAGCGCTCGGTCGTCACTTCGCCGGTGATCATGTTGCTGCGGCTCCCGAAGGATGCCAGCATCAGGCGGCCATCCTCGGTCAGCGCCACGGCCGTGGTGTTCTCGCCGCTGTGCTGCATGGTCAGGCGCTTCAGCGCCCGGCCGGCCTCGTCGACCCGCAGGGGTTCGTTCCCCACCGGGTAGGCAAGGGTCGGCGTGATGGTGCGGATATCCTTTTCATGGTCGTCGGGATCCTGCTGGAAGGTGACCTTGAAATCCTGTTCCAGGATCAGCATGCGTCCATCGGACAGGCCATAGGCGACGGCCTGCTGGGACGGATCGCCGGCTGCAAAACTGTGGATGCCGACCCCATCCGGGAGAGCGATTTTTTCCTCGGCCATCACACGGCCGTCACGCAAATCGAAGAAGGTCACGCTGCCGCGATCGGACATGCGCACCCCGATCTCCGCCTGCTCTTCTGCAGTCAGGTGCACGCTGGCTTCCTGCGCGTTCCTGGGGACGGAGAATTTTTGCAGATCGTCCATCTGTGCCGGCATGAAAATCGGCACGACGACGCTCGCGAGATAGAAAAAGATGGCGCTGATGGCGATGATCACGCTCAGCCCGCCAAAGGTCATGACATGCTTGAACAGCTTGTCCTTGGCCATGCGCTGGCCGGTATAGCCGCCGACCTTGCTGATGTTGGTCTCGATCTTTTCCATGATTCACCGCGTTATCTTTGGTTGGTGCTGAACACCTGAAGCTTTGCATTGAAAGAAGGGGCAGGCCCTGCGCCTGCCCCTCCCGATGCAGTGCCGTAGCTCCTTACTTGATTTTATGGAGATGCTTGAAGGCCTCGATCAGCGCAACCGGCCGACCTTCGTCCTTGGTTTTCTTGTTGAGCGCATAGATCACCGTCTCGCCCTTGGGGCCGGTACCGATTTCAGTGAACGTGAAAGTCACTTCCTTGCGGTCCAGGTAGTCCTTGAAGTCTTTCCATTCGCCGAAAACGTAGAAGCGTCCATCACGAATAACTTCGCCATAAAAAGGACCGCTGACTTGCATCGTGCCGTCGTAGAACTGCTCGGCAAGCGAAGGCTTAACCAGATCCTCGGCTTCCTTTTTCTGGATGCCAAACACGATGGTTTCGCCTTCCGGACCAGCGCCGACACGGGTACGGGTGTAGATCAGTTCGTCGACATCGAGGAAGGCCAGATAATTCTTGGCGTCGGCGATCGGGTAGATCCGGCCGTTTTCATGGAACACCAGGAAGTAGTTCTGGGCGGGAACCGTGGCCGGCTGGGCTGCGGCCACGGGAGCGGCGGCAGCGGGCGCCGCCGCCTTGGTGGTGGCTGCCGGCTTGCTTTCCGGTGCCTTGGCCGTGTTCGACGGGGTGGCGCAACCGCTCATGACGCCGAGCGCGAGCACGGACGTCAGGGCGTAAGAAAGGATTCGTTTGTTTTCCTGCATGATTTGTGTCTCCGTGGGTGTATCGAGCCGGACACCGCCACCTTCAGTGGAAGCGTCCGGCTTGAATAAACGACTGGCTTACTTGATGCCCAGATCGACCAGCGCCTTGGCGGCCATGGCGGCAGGCATCGGCACGAAACCGTCCTTGATCACCACTTCCTGACCCTGCTTCGACAGCACCAGCTTGACGAACTCGCGCTCGAGCGGAGCCAGCGGCTGGTTCGGACGCTTGTTCACGTAGACGTACAGCACGCGGGCCAGCGGGTAGGTGCCCTCGATGGCATGCGTTGCATCAGGTTCGACGAAGGGCTCGCCATCCTTCTTGGCCAGGGGCAGCGCACGCACGCCGGAGGTCTTGTAGCCGATTCCGGAGTAGCCGATGGCGCCGATCTGGCCGGTCACGCTCTGCACCACCGAGGCGGAACCCGGCTGCTCGGCGACGTTGCGCTTGAAGTCGCCCTTGCACAGCGCGTTCTCCTTGAAGTAGCCGTAGGTGCCGGACACCGAGTTGCGGCCGTACAGGGCGATGGTGCGGCTGGCCCATTCGCCGGTCATGCCGACCTGGCCCCACGTGGTGATATCAGCCGCGCCGCCGCACTTGCGGGTGGCGGACATGATCGCATCGACCTGGGTGATCGACAGACCCTTGATGGGGTTGTCCTTGTTGACGTACACGGCCAGCGCGTCGATCGCGACCGGCACCGGGGTGGGCTTGTAGCCGTACTTCTTCTCGAACGCTTCGATTTCCTTGGCGTTCATCATGCGGCTCATCGGGCCGAAGTTGGCAGCGCCTTCGATCAGCGCGGGCGGCGCGGTCGAGGAACCGGCACCCTGGATCTGGATGTTGACGTTCGGGTAGTTGCGCTTGTAGGTCTCGGCCCACAGCGTCATCAGGTTGTTCAGGGTGTCGGAACCGACGCTGGTGAAGTTGCCGGACACACCGCTGGCCTTCTCATACGACGGCAGCGCGGGATCGACCTTGACGGCCTGGGCCAGCGCGGCATGACTGACCATCGAGCAGGCCAGGAAGCCGAGTGCGGCAACGATTTTGTTCTTAACCATTTGCTTAATCTCCAATGAGGTAACGAGGGCTTGGACTTCTCTTCAAACGTAAAACTGCTCGAACGATTCACTTCCGTCGTTCAGCGATCGCTACGATAGGGATTGAGTGTTACGGTTTCGTGACGCTTCCGGTTTTGGAGCCGGATATGACCGTGTTCCCACGGCCGGGGACCGTGATGAAATGGATATAGACGGGAAAGGCGTTCACGCCGGAAGCGTGCCCAGCCGCGACAAGATGGGCTGATACCGGCGGCCGCAGAAACCGCGACGAATACTCGGTTCTTTATCCGCCTGCGGGTGGCGCACCAGCAGGCTGCCCTACGTGATTTGCCAGCCAGCTGCTGGGGGGCGTGCTACTGATTCTCTTCCTGCAGACGGTCGGCTTTTTTAGAACTGCACAAGTGTTTGTGTCCGGGGGCATTCAGCAGCAGCGGTTGTTTCAATCGTCCGAATCGAAACGCAGCCGGCAATAGGTTTCGCGGGTGAGGGCCACGGCGAGGATGGCGCCCACGGCGCTGACCGCCAGCCACAGGAAGGCGGCGTGGTAGGCGGCGGCATCGTAGATGCGGGCGCCTTCGATCATGGCGCCCTGCCAGTTGCGGTCGAGAATCCAGCCCATGGCGCTTTGCTGGATGGCGGCGAAGCCGAGCACGGCCATGTTGACGACGCCGCCGACGGTGCCGGCCGCGCCCGGATGGTTGACCTCGCGCGAGAAGGCGAAGCCGATGATGAGCCCGCCGGCCGAAAAGCCGATCACGGCGAACAGCAGGTAAAGCGCGGTGGCCGACAGGTCGTCGATGAGCAGGAAGACCACCCAGCCCAGCGCATGGACGAGCGTGGCGCCCAGATAAGGCAGCTTGCGCCGGCCCATGCGGTCGGACAGCGCGCCCAGCAGCGGGCCGCCGACGGCGAAGCCGAGCAGCATGGTGGTGGTGAAAACGGCGGCATGGCTGCGTTCCAGGCCGTGCACCTGGACCAGATAAGGCACGCCCCACAGACCGGCGAAGGTGAGCACCGGCGCGGCGACCAGGCCGCCGGCGAAAAAGAGCAGCCAGGTGTCGCGCTCGGAGACCACCAGTTTCAGACTGCGCCGCGGCGACATACCGGCGTTGTTGAGCGCTTCCGGATGGGCGTGGCTGGCATAGCCGCGTTCGCTGGGATCGTTTCGCACCCACAGCCAGACGCACGCCGCGAGCACCAGGGTGACGCCGGCGCTGGCCATCATGGCGCTGCGCCAGCCGACGCCGGCGACCGCTTGGGACAGCGGCACGCCGGCCAGCACGCCGCCGAGGTTGCCGATCAGCAAGGAGACGCCGGTGACCGTGGCGAAGCGGTTGGCGGCAAACCAGTGGCCGGCGAGTTTCATGCAGGCGACGAAGGCGACGGCGACCGAGGCGCCGATCAGGCCGCGGCCGAGACTGGCCATCCACAGGCTGTCGGCCTGGGCGAACAGGGC
>JBAVWB010000137.1:0-4278 GCA_049697615.1 Thiobacillus sp.
GCGACACGCCGCACCTGCCCGCCGATCTGGCGCAGCGCCTGCTGGCCGCGGCGCTGCGGGAAAACGTGCCGCTGGCGGTGGCGGCGGACGAGGCGCGCGTTCACCACAGCAGCTTCATCGTGCGCATCGACCAGCGCGATCAACTCGCTGCGTACCTAGCGCGCGGCGAGCGCGCAGTGCGGCATTGGCAGGCCGGACTGCGCTCAACGACGGTGCGCTTCGATGCCGCCAGCTTTGCCAATATCAATCAGCCCAGGGATTTGCAGGCAGATTGAATTGAGGCCCGCGGGGCCCGGCTTCGGGAATCCCCTGTTCGGAATCAAGACGCCTGGTCAAAACCACGAACGGATGGCGTAGCGCGGAGTCTCATATGCGCTGGCGCCATTCATTCTGCATGGCCGACGCCGAGCGCATCAAACGACAAAGGGAGGATGATTGTGCCACTTCGTATGGGTTCACGCTGCCTGGTGCTGGCTTTTGCGCTGCTGACCGGCATGCCGGCGGTGGCTGCGACGCCGGTGGAGACGCCTTATGCTGCGGTCAGCCTGCCCTTCGAGCTGCTTCAGGTGCCGGGTGTCCCCGTGTATTACATCGAGGGACTGTCGGGCGTTCCCGACTCGGTGAACGAGGGCCATACCTCGAATGCAGGCTTCGTGGTCACCGATGCCGGGGTGGTGGTATTCGACGCCCTCGGCACGCCGGCGCTGGGCTACCGGATGCTGCAGCGCATCCGCGAGGTGACCGACAAGCCCATCAAGGTTGTCGTGGTCAGTCATTACCATGCCGACCACATCTATGGCCTGCAGGCCTTCAAGGAGCATGGCGGCGCACTGACGGTGCTGGCCCAGCGCGGCACCCTCGGCTACGCGGGGGGCACGGCGGACAGCCAGGGCGAGGATGCCGCGCGCCGGCTCGAGCAGCGCCGCCAGGCTCTGTTCCCGTGGGTGGACGAGAAGACCTTCATCGTGGCGCCGGACGAGGTGTTCGATCAGGAAATGCGCTTCGAACTGGGCGGCATCCAGTTCGAGATCCGGTATCTCGGCCCGGCCCATGCCCCCGGCGATTCCATCATGCTGGTCAAAAATTATGGAGTGCTGTTCGGTGGCGACGTGCTGTACGGCGGCCGCGTCCCCTTCCTCGACAGCCCCGAAACCGACATTGGGCGGTGGCTGGCGGGCCTCGATTACATTGCAGGCCTGAAAGACCAGGTGCGTTACATCATCCCGGGTCATGGCACGATGTCGGAGGACGCAGGGCAGGTGGTGGAGGCGACCCGGAATTACATTCTCTACGTGCGCGAGGCCATGGCCCGGGCGGTCAGGGACCTCGTTCCCTTCGACGAGGCCTACCGCAACACTGACTGGTCACGTTATGAAAAGCTGCCGGCCTTCGCTGCCAGCAATCGCGGCAATGCCTACCGCATTTATCTGGACGAGGAAGCCCGCTCACTGAAGTAGCCGTCGGGCGATCCCGCATCCTGCCCAGAATCAGTCGTGGGCGATTTTCTTGTCGGTGAACAGGTAGTCCCGCAGCTCCTTGTCGAAGCTCGGGTCCTTGCGGCGGATCCACTCCAGCACCATGGCGGCGTGCTCCTTCTCCTCGTCGCGATTGTGCTTGAGGATGGCGCGCAGCTCCGGATCCTTGCAGGCGTCCACCCGCTGGTTGTACCAGTCCACTGCCTCGAGTTCTTCCATCAGCGAGGTGATCGCGCGGTGCATGTCGCGCGTTTCCGCGCTGAGTTCTTCGATCGGTTCGTGATAACCCTCGTTTGCCATGTTTGGCTCCCCCTGTCGTGTTGCGGCGAAAATGTGTTGGGTGTGAAGCGGACGGATTATTTGAATCGGGCGGTGGCGGAGCGCACCGCTTCGCTGACCGATTCCCACGCCAGTTCGACGCCGGCTTTGAGATCCTGCCAGGCCACTTCGCTTGCGGATTCGACTTCGCTCAGCTTGCTGCGGGCCTGGTCGCGCTTGCTGCGCAGGGTCTCGATCTGCTTGTGGTATTCGGCGCGGGCTTCCTCTTCGGCCTTGTGGGCAGCCTGATCAGCCTTTGCCGACAGCGCATCGATCTCGGCATTCCATTGGTCGAGCTTGGCGTGCATCTTTTGAACAAATTCGTCTTTTGTGCTCATGTCGTTTTCCTTTTAAGCGAGGGACACAACAAGTGTAGCGGGTCAGGCCCGACTCTGCCCAAACCCCGGGTGCGCCGACGGATTTTGTTGGATTTCGACGTGAAACCGCCCGGCCCGTCAGCTTTCTTCGCTGCCTGGGGTCGATGGCTTGCGTTTGTGGTCGCCCAGCTTGCCGAGCGTGCTGTCGAGCGAGCGCTTCATTTTCTGGGCAGCGCCGTCGATGGCCTGGTGCAGCGTATTGGCATGGTCGGTAACCGCGATCGGCTGGCGGCCGGCGCCGCATTCGCGGTTGCCGGGCACGGCGTAGTCGATGAATTTGGGATAGGCGAGCTTGAGGTTATTCATCAACGCGACGAAATCCTCCAGCGAGCGCTCGCCGCCGAGGCGGGGATTGCGCGCCTTTTCCTGGCCGATGGTGCTGATGCGGCGCTGCGCGTAGTCGTGCGCCGGGTAGACCGGGGTGTCGTCGTCATAGGCGAAGTGGTTGTCGGTATGGCCGGGGGTGTGGATCGGCGCGAGTTCCACCGAGCCCATCCTGAACGGCACGCCGTCGACGATGCCGACGTCGGTGCACGGCAACGCGTCAAGCGCCGAGCCGGTTGACCTCGGCAAGGTCGCGTTCCCAAGTCGATAGCACAGGGTCGATCAGCAGGGCCTGGCCGGTATCCGCGCATCCGAGCAGGTAGGAGTAGGTGCTGGAAACGGGTTCGAACAGCTTCCTGAAAATCGTGCGCGTCTCCTGAAAAGACTTCAGGATGCGGCAAGCACCTCGTCCAGAAGTTCCACCCAGTGTCGTACCGGGATGTTGCTGCCCGATTGCAGATGAGTGAGGCAGCCGATGTTGGCGGTGGCGATCAGCTCGGGCGCGCCGGCCTGAAGATTTCCGAGCTTGCGGGTTTTCAGCTGGCCGGCGATTTCCGGCTGCAGGATCGAATAGGTGCCAGCCGAGCCGCAGCACAGGTGTTTTTCCGCGACCGGGGTGAGCTCGAAGCCGGCGTCGGTCAGCAAGGCCTCGACGCCGCCGCTGAGTTTCTGTCCGTGCTGCAGCGTGCAGGGCGGGTGGTAGGCGATTTTTTTGGCGGAGCGTGGAGAGTCGAGAGCGGAGAGTCGTGACAGGGCTTCGCGCTCGGTGACGAGCACCTCCGAAATGTCCCGCGTCGCAGCGGAGATCCGCGCAGCCTTGTCTGCATAGACCGGGTCGTCGCGCAGCAGCCACCCGTAGTCCTTCACCATCACGCCGCAGCCCGAGGCGGTCATCACGATGGCTTCCACGCCGGCGTCGAGATGGGGAATCCAGGCATCGATATTGCGGCGCGCGGCCGCAAGGCCGTCTTCGGTATCGTTGAGATGATGCGCCAGCGCACCGCAGCAGCCGGCTGCGTCAGCGGCGATCAGCGAGATGCCGATGCGGTCGAGCACGCGCGCGGTGGCGCTGTTGATGTTGGGCTTGAGACCGGGCTGCACGCAGCCCTGCAACACCAGCATGCGGCGGGCGTGGTGCGCGGGCGGCCAGGCGCCTGCGGCCTCGGCGGCAGGGATGCGGCTTTTCAGGAAGCCGGGCATCAGGCCGCGCACGCTCTGGCCGAGTTTCAGCGCGCTGTTGAACAGCAGCTGCGTTCCGAGGCCGGTTTTCAGCGCGGCGCGGGCGGCGGAATCGCTGACGCTGCGGCCGACCTTGTCCTCGACGATGTGGCGGCCGATGTCGAGCAGCTTGCCGTATTCCACGCCCGACGGGCAGGTGGTTTCGCAGTTGCGGCAGGTCAGGCAGCGGTCGAGGTGGAGCTGGGTTTTCGCGGTCGGGGTCGCGCCCTCGAGCACCTGCTTCATCAGATAGATGCGGCCGCGCGGCGAGTCGAGTTCGTTGCCGAGAATCTGGTAGGTGGGGCAGGTGGCGAGGCAGAAGCCGCAATGAACGCAATTGCGAAGGATGCGTTCGGCGGTATCGCCCTCGGGGGTGTTGCGGAAGGAATCGGCGAGCGTGGTCTGCATATCAGGGCTGGCGCATGTCAGAAATCGGGATAGAGCCGGCCGTGGTTGAAAATGCCGCGGGGGTCGAAGCGCTGCTTGAGATTGCGGTGCAGCGTTGCCAGTGCTGGCGCGAGCGGGGTGAAGGCGCCGTCGAGGGGCGCATCGCCGCGGAACAGGGT
>JBAVWB010000138.1:0-13813 GCA_049697615.1 Thiobacillus sp.
GCCTGGAGGCGTTCAAGCAATTCTTCCTGGCCATGCCGGCTGACAGCGGCATGGCCTTCGTGCTTATCCCGCACCTGGATCCCAAGCACGAAAGCCTGATGGCCCCACTGCTCGGCAGGCACACCACCATGCCGGTGATGGAAGCCCAGGACGGCCAGCCGCTGGAAGCCAACCGGGTGGTCGTCATTCCGCCCAATCATTGCCTGAGCCTGCGCGAAGGCGTGATCCAGTTAAGCGCGCCGCCCGGACGGGGCGCCGGCGAGACCGCCATCGATCCCTTTTTGCGCTCGCTGGCGGACGACCAGCAGGAGCGGGCCGTCTGCATCGTCCTGTCCGGCACCGGCACCCACGGATCGCTGGGGCTCAAGGCGGTCAAGGCCGCGGGCGGGATGGCCATGGTGCAGGAGCCGTCCACCGCCGAATACGACCGCATGCCGCTCTCCGCCATCGACACCGGGCTGGCCGATTACGTGCTGCCGCCCGGACGGATGCCGGAAGAACTGGTCAAGTATGTGCAGCACTTCGTGGCCGGCACCACTGCGCAGCCCGAGCCTGCCGCTGTCCAGGACGACCTGACCCAGGTGATGGCGCTGCTGCGGGCGCGCACCCATTTTGATTTTCGCGCCTACCGCAAGCGCATGCTGCTGCGCCGCATCCAGCGGCGCATGGGGCTCAACCATCTGGAACGGCTTGCCGACTATCTGGCACTGCTGCGCGAAAAACAGGACGAACTCAACCTGCTGTGCAAGGACCTGCTGATCAGCGTGACCTGCTTTTTCCGCGATCCCGAGATGTACCAGGTGCTGGAAACCCAGGCGCTGCCGGAACTGATCGACGGGCGGAACTCGGACGCCCCGGTTCGGGTGTGGGTGCCGGGCTGCGCCACGGGGGAGGAGGCCTATTCCATCGCCATGCTCCTGATCGAGCGCGTTGCGGCGTCCGGCAAGGCCTGCCCGATCCAGATTTTTGCCACCGACGTGGACGAAAGTGCCATCGAGACAGGTCGTCGCGGCATCTATCCGGAAGCGCTGCTGGCCGACCTGGGCCGCAAGCGCATCGAGCGCTTCTTCACCCGGGTCGATGCCCACAGCTGGCAGGTGAGCAAGCAGTTGCGGGAGGCTGTGCTGTTTGCGCCGCAGAACATCCTGGCCGATGCGCCTTTCTCCAGGCTGGACCTGGTGAGTTGCCGAAATCTGCTGATCTATCTGGAGCCGGAGGCCCAGCAGAAGCTGTTGCAACTGTTCCACTTTTCCCTCAACGAGGGCGGCTATCTGGTTCTGGGGCCTTCCGAGAGTGTTGGCCGCCTGGTCGAACTGTTCAAGCCGGTTTCGAAAAAATGGCGCATTTTTCATCGCCTGCAAAGTGGGCGCCCGAGCCGGGCCGGATTCCCCATCCAGGCCGGGGAGCAGCCGAGCGCGCTGGCGCTTGCGCCGCTGCCTGTCGCGGGCGGCAACCTGACCGAACTGACCCGCAAGGTGCTGCTGGAGGATTACGCCCCGGCCGCGGTGGTCATCAACCGGCGCTACGAGGTGCTGCATTACTCCGGGCCGACGCAACTGTATCTGCAGCAGCCCGGCGGTCCACCCTCGCACGATTTGCTGACGCTGAGCCTGACCGCGCTGCGGCCGCGCATCCGGGCAGCGGTGGCCAAGGCCATCAAGGATGCGGCGCGAGTCGACGTCGGCGGCATACGCATCAAGCGCGGCGATGCGCCTGTGATGGTGCGCCTTGCGGCCCAGCCCTTGCCGGGCAAGCTGGCCGAGGACGGCTTGCTGCTGGTCACGTTTCAGGACGAGCCGCTGCCGCCGCAGATCGGGGAGGGTTCAAGTGAACAGACGCGGACCGACGAGCAGCTCGTGCGCCAGCTGGAATATGAACTGAAGACTTCGCGCGAAGAACTGCAGAGCACCATCGAGGAACTGGAAAGCAGCAACGAGGAACTCAAGGCTTCCAACGAGGAAGTCATGTCGATGAACGAGGAGCTTCAGTCCACCAACGAGGAACTGGAGACCTCCAAGGAAGAGTTGCAGTCGCTCAACGAGGAACTGAGCACCGTCAATTCGCAGCTCAGGGACAAGGTGGACGAGCTGGAGGATTCCAACAACGACATGGCCAACTTCCTGGCCAGCGTCGACAACGCCACCCTGTTCCTCGGGGTGGACCGCACCATCCAGCGTTTCACCCCCAGCGCGACCCACCTGTTCAACCTGATCGCCACCGATGTCGGCCGCCCCATCGACCATATCACCGCCCGCGTCGACGATCCGGAACTGTCGCGCGACATCGACCGGGTGCTGCAAAGCCTGGCGCCCTGCGAGCGGGAAGTGTCGATCGACCAGGCGCAATGGTTCCTGCGCCGCATCACGCCTTACCGCACGGCCGACAACCGCATCAGCGGCGTGGTGCTGACGCTGACCGACATCACGCCGATCAAGCAGGTCGAATTGAACCTGCGCAATCTGACCGAGCATCTCGAGCAACGGGTGGCCGAGCGCACCGCCGACCTCGAAGCCGAAATGAAGGAACGGCAACTGGCGGAGCAGGCCGTGCGTGCGAGCGAACGGAAATTCCGCGCCCTGTTCCACGACGCGCCGGTCGGGCTCACCCAGAGCGATCTGCACGACGGCCGTTTCCTGCTGGTGAATCCGCGGTTCTGCAGCATGACCGGATACAGCGAATCCGAATTGCTCGGCAAGCCTTTCTCGGAGATCACCCATCCGGAGGATCGGACCGACGGCCTTGAAGGGCTTGCTCGACTGCAGCGCGGCAAGATTCCGGGGGTTCAGACGGAAAAACGCTATATCCGCAAGGACGGCACCACCCTCTGGTGTGACGTTAAAGTGATCCTGGTGCGTGATGCCCACGGGCAACCGCTGCATACACTCGCGGTTATTTCGGATATCACCGAGCACAAGCTGCTGCAGGCGAAACTGGCCGAGCACAGTGCCCAGCTGCAGGTCGAACGCAATTTCATCGACGCGATCCTGAATACCGTCGCAGCCTTGATCGTGGTGATCGACCTTGAAGGCAGGCTGGTCAGGTTCAACGCAGCTTGCAATGCCGTGATGGGCCATGATTTTGCCAAATTCGTCGGCACTGCGCAGTGGCAGGATCTGGTTCCCCCGGATGAGAAGGAAGGTATTCGTCGTGTCATGGACAGGCTGCTGGCCGGCGAGGAACACGTCGTGCACGAGAACCACTGGATTCACAGCGACGGCTCACTGCGCCTGTTCTACTGGAGAAATACGGTGCTTAAGGATGAGACGGGTCAGGTCCAGTACGTCATCGCTACCGGCATCGACATCACCGAGCAGCACCAGTCCGAGGTCCGGGCGCGGGAAACCCTGGAAGAGGCCTCCCGCCTGCAGCGCCTGCAGACCGCCAACGAACTGGCGACCCTGCTTGCCCACGAGCTCAACCAGCCGCTTGCCGCCATCGCCAGCTATGCCGAGGCGGGCCAGCTGCTGCTGTGCCATGCCCCGCTGGAGCAGGACAAGCTGACCCGGAATCTGGATCAAATCAGCCAGCAATCCCTGCGCGCCGGAGAAGCTATCCGGCATTTGCGTGCGTTTGTGGGGCGCGGCCGCATCGACCCGGTGCCGCTGGATCTGAATACCGTGGTGCGCAATACCTGCACGCTGATGCTGCCGAAGGCGCGCAGCCGCGGGATCAAGCTCGTACTCGAACTGGACGAGACCTTGCCGCAGGTGATGGGGGTGGGGGTGCACATCGAGCAGGTGCTGCTCAATCTGATGCGCAACGCCATCGACGCCATCCGCGGTGCCAAAATGAAAAGCGGCAGCATCACCGTAAGCACGCGGCAGCAGGATGGCATGGCCCGGATCAGCGTTCGCGACAGCGGCCCCGGCATCGAAGCCGGGCAGGTCGACAAGGTGTTCGAACCCCTGGCCAGCAGCAAGGAACACGGGCTGGGTGTCGGCCTGCGCATCAGCCGCAGCCTGATCGAGGCCCATGGCGGCAAGCTGTGGGTGGAGCCGCACCAACCCGGCGGCATTTTCCATTTTGTTTTACCCTTCGCACCATGAATTCCACCGTCTTTGTCGTCGATGACGACGCCGCCATGCGGGACGCACTGGCCCAGTTGCTGGAAGCGGCCGGCCTGCAGGTGGAAACCCATGCCAGCGGCCCTGATTTTCTGGCGGCTTATGGGGAAAACCGCCCGGGCTGCCTGCTGCTGGACATGGCCATGCCCGGCATGACCGGGCTTGAAGTTCAGGCGGCGCTGAACACGCGCGGAATTGCCATTCCCACTCTCTTTCTGACCGGCCACGGCGATATTCCCATGGCGGTGCATGCGGTGCAGGCCGGCGCGGTGGATTTCCTGGAAAAGCCCATCCAGGGTGCAATGCTGCTCGAACGGGTGCGGCGGGCGCTGCAGATGGACGAGGAGTGGTGCCAGTTGCGGGTCACTACCGAGGCCATCCAGCAGCGCCATGCCCGGCTCAGCCCGCGCGAGCGCGAAGTCATGGCGCTGACAGTTACCGGGCTGACCAGCAAGGAAATCGCCCGGCAACTGGGCATCAGCCCGCGCACCGTAGAAGTCCACCGCACCCACGTCATGCACAAGATGGACGCCGCCAATCTGGCGGAACTGGTCAACCTGGCCGCCTGCTGCACCCCCTGATCCCTCCCCTGGTTCACCCCCTGCCTCTGCCACGTCTTTAAGTGGTTCTACTGAGTGTTCGAACGGATGATGCCGTTTAGACGCAATGGTTATTCTTTACTAGACGATTTGGACTGATAAACGACCGGATGCTCCTCCCCTGGGGCTTTGGTTCGGGCGGTTCATCAGGACGTTTGTCTTTCCAGAGGGGTGGCCATCATGTCGAACAATATCAAGCAGCCCGTTCCATCGGAACAGAACCTCTACACAGCAACCGTCCGGTTTTTCCTCGATGTGTCGCGGCGCTATCTGGCCGTTCTGGACACGACGGGCTCGGCGTTGAAGTACCACCCGCGTTCAGGCGGGGGAGGGCGATACCTGTCCGGCGCATTTGCCTTGGCCTCGACCGGGCGCCGCCATCCTTCCTATCCATTACAAAAGCAGAGGTGAGCATGTGGTCTGATGATTTCCATGAACCTGAGGCCGCCTGCGTGGATGCGGCAGAACGTGCCGAACCTGACGAAGCTGCAGACGGCGAGGGGATTCCAAGCGGGAATCTTGTCGCCGAGGAGGGCGCGCAGGACATCACGCAACGCTATTTCGAGGACATCGGCCGTTTGCGGATCCTGAGTGCCGCAGAGGAACAGGATTACGTCCGGCGCATGAATCACGGCGATGACAAGGCGCGCGAGGTGTTGATCACGCATAACCTCCGACTGGTCGTCTATATCGCCAAGCGCTATCTGGGGCGCGGCCTGCCACTGCTGGACCTGGTGGCGGAAGGCAACCTGGGCTTGATGCATTCGCTTGAAAAATTCGACCCGGATCGCGGCTTCCGCCTGTCCACCTATGCGACCTGGTGGATCCGGCAATCCATCGAACTGGGCCTGATGAAGCAGTCGCGCACCATCCGATTGCCCGTGCACGTGGCCAAGGAACTCAACTGTTGCCTGCGTGCCCGCAGCAAGCTTGAAAAACAGGGCATTTCCGATCCGGGCCCGGAGGCGATTGCCCACCTGACCGGCAAGTCGGTCAAGTCGGTGCGCGACGTATTACTTCTGAACCGGCCACCGGTGCCTCTCGACGCCCCTCTGGACATCGACCCGGACCTGACCCTGGGCGAAGCCATCGCAGACGAGCACTGCGTGCCGCCCGATGAGCGCCTCTACCGGGCCGAGATTGAACACTATGTGGCGGAATGGATGGACACGCTTTCCGACAAGCACCGCTGGGTGATCGAGCGGCGCTTCGGACTGAACGACCACGAGACGGCGACGCTGGAGGAACTGGCAAGGGATCTTCAGGTTTCACGCGAGCGGATCCGGCAGATCCAGGTGGAAGCGCAGGAAGGTTTGGTCATCGAGCTGAAGGCAAAGGGCGTCAGCAGGGAAAGCTGGTTGTCCTGAGGCTACGGCTTTGGATAGATATGCATAGAAACCTTCCCGTCGGATGAGGGGGAGGGCAACGACAGGGACGCTGCGGATATCGCGTGTCTGGATGGAGAAATGATGCTGCAAAGGATGCGCCTGAATTCTATCCTCGCCGCGGCCGATGCTGCCTGCTATGAGGCGAAGCGCAATGGAGAAGACGGGACCCCACATCAAAGTAGTCGAACTCGACTGAGCCGATGAATGGATGGGCATGGTCGGGCCGACATCATTAAACGTTCGGAAACCGGGGCTTCCATGGATAGCAAGCAGGAGAACTTTATGCAGAACCTTACCTGGGTGGTCGTACTGGCGGCAGGTGACGGGAAACGCCTTGCCGGGCTGACGACCGACCATCAGGGCAGGCACGTGCCCAAGCAGTTTTGTTCGCTGCAGGGCGGGCCATCGCTGTTCGGGCTTGCGCTGGCGCGGGCACGCGCCCTTGTCCCCGAGGATCGCGTCTGCGCTGTCGTGGCCAAAGCGCATGAGCACTGGTGGCAGCCGACGGCCCAGGCGATGCAGGCAGGGAATCTGATCGTCCAGCCGCGCAACCGCGGCACCGGCAATGGCGTGCTGCTGGCCCTGACATACATCCTCAAGCGCGATCCGCAGGCAAGGCTGATTTTTCTGCCCGCCGACCATCACGTGTTGTCCGAGGCAACGCTGATTCAGGCGATGCTGTCTTCTCTGGCCGATATGCCGGCAAGTTCCAGGGAAATTTTCCTGCTCGGGATCGAGCCTGACGATGCGGACCCGGAACTGGGCTACATCATCCCGCAGAAGACGGCCAAACCTGGAGCACAGGGGGTGCGGCATTTTATCGAGAAACCTTCCCGCGCCGTGGCCGGCAAGCTGATTCAGGAAGGCGGTCTGTGGAACAGCGGCGTATTTGCCGTCTCGGGCGACCGCTTGCTGGAACTGTTCCAGGAGCGCTTTCCGGCCAATGTGTTCGGCATCAAGACTGTCCTGGACAAAATGGCGGACCCCATCAGCCCTTCGTGGGCACTCAACCATCTGTACGAACGGATACCTGAAGTGGATTTCTCGCACCAAGTCCTGCAATTCCATGTGGGGGATTTGAGGGTGGTGCCCGTTCCGCATTGCGGCTGGACAGACCTCGGCAGTTCCCAACGGGTAGGCGACCGGGTTCGCCTGCTAACCGACGCCTCGCTCGGAACCCGGGATACGTCTGGAAATGCGGCTTGCCTGGATCTGGCAGATGCCGTGATCAGGGCAGACAGGAGCAGGCAGGAAGCATTTGATCTACGGTCGGCCGTTGGCATCCATAAGCTGGGTAACAATACCCGGCGTCAGTCGGCGTGACTGAACATGGCTCACGACGCATCTTCATAATGATTCAAGATATGAATCGCATCTCATTGAATAACAATAATTAAACCCTTAAAACGGAGTGGCACTGACTCCGGAGTCTGGGTTATTTCTGCCATTCGCCCCCGCTTGCAGACTTCGCATAATGTATATTATGTTAAATAATATGTTTCCGTCCTGACGATATCGGGCGGTGCAACGGGATTCAAGCTGCCACCCCCGGACAGGCGCGGCTGCAGGCAGCCGGCCAGGTTTACCCACCCTTCCCGCCAAATCGACTAATCCACAAACGCGTTGTACGCTACGCCCCCAAAACCATGAAGAGTGGTTGAAGCACGCATGTCCGTTTTTTAGCGGGCGACGACAGGGGGAATTCGTGCCGAAAACGATAGAACGGGTTCTGGAAACGCTGCGGGCTGTGCTGCCGGATCTGGTCGTGCTGGTTGATCCGGAAGGACGGATTGCGATGTTCAATGGCGCGTGCGAAACATTGACCGGTTACCGCCGCGAAGAAGCTCTGGGACGGAACCTGCTTGACTTTCTGGTTCCAGAGGAATGGACGGACATTGTTCAGCAACGATTCGCCGATCCCTTCGCGCCGGAGATCGTCATGCCGCACGAAAGCCCCTGGCTTACAAAGTCGGGAGAGCAGCGGTTGATCAGTTGGCGCTGTACCGCACTGAACGCGGGCGAAGGCGAGCTTCCCCATATCCTTGGCATCGGCACCGACGTCACCGAACAGCGGCGTACCGAGGAAATGGCCCGCTCGCAGGCACGCCTGCTCGAGCGCTTCTTCGAATCAACGTTGAGTTGCGCGGTACTGCTCGACAAGGACTTCAACTTCATCCGCGTCAACCAGGCCTATGCCCGTGCCTGCCGTCGGGACGTTTCGGAATTCCCCGGACGCAATCACTTCGACTTCTACCCGTCCGATGCCCGGCCTCTTTTCGAGGAGGTGGTCCGCAGCAAACGGCCGTATGTCGCCGAATCGCGCCCGTTCCAGTTTCCGGACCACCCCGAGTGGGGCGTGACCTATTGGGACTGGACCCTGGTGCCGGTGCTCGACGAACGCGGCGAGGTCGAATTGCTGCTGTTCTGCCTGAACGGCGTCACCGAGCGCGTGCGGGCCGAGCAGAATCTGCAGGATGCGATGGATCAGCTGCGCGGGCTCTCCCGGCAACTGGTCGACATCCAGGAACAGGAGCGGCGCCGCATCGCGCGCGAACTGCACGACGAAATCGGCCAGGGTCTCACCGGTCTCAAACTTGCGCTGGAGAATAGCCTCGGTGAATCAGGCCATTCCGTCGATCTACGGCTGAGGGGGGCCCTTGCCACGGCCAGCGAGCTGATCCAGGGCGTGCGGCGGATCGCCTTCGACCTGCGACCGCCGATGCTGGACGATCTGGGACTGCTTTCGGCTCTGGTGTGGTTGTCAAAAAAATGCCGCGCACAGGCGGGCCTCGACGTGAACTTCAGGCACAGCGGCCTGGAAGTGCGGCTGCCCCAGGATATCGAAACCGCGGTTTTCCGCATCAGCCAGGAGGCGCTGACCAACGTCATGCGTCATGCGGACGCCCCCCGGGCAGACGTCGCTGTGTGGGTGGCGAACGATCGTGTCGTGCTCAGGATAGAAGACAAGGGGCGCGGCTTTGATCCGGCTGATACGCATCAACCCGGGCGTGGCGCCGGGCTGCTCGGCATGCACGAACGCGCCGCCTTGCTGGGTGGGATGCTGACCATTGACACCGGCGTCGGCAGCGGCACCACCATTACCGTCGAACTTCCCACCACCGGGAAACATCCATGATGGAGCCACGCGCATGATCTCGATTTTGTTGGCGGACGATCACCCGCTCATCTTGCGGGGCCTGAGCAATTTGTTTACCGCTTGTGGAGATATGCGCATCGTCGGTGAGGAATCCGATGCCTGCAAGGTGGTCGAGGCGGTTGCGCGCCTTGAGCCCGAGGTGCTGGTTCTGGACCTCATGATGCCCGGCATGAGCGGCATGGAGATCATCCGACAGGTCGCGCGGTCCCGCCCGCGTACGCGCATCGTCGTCCTCTCGATGCATGCCAATGTGGCCTATGTCTGGGAAGCGTTGCGCAACGGTGCGCTTGCTTACGTGCTCAAGTGCGTGGAAAGCGAGGAGTTGATCTTCGCCGTGCGTGAGGTTGGTGCGCGTCGACGTTATCTGAGCGCGTCGATCTCGGAGCTCGAACTGGAAGAATATGCGTCAAAGCTGCAGCAACACGGACTGGACTCCTACGACATGCTGACCAAGCGGGAGCGGCAGGTGCTGCGCCTGGTGGCTGAAGGGGGCACCAGCGCCCAGATTGCGCAGCAACTCCACATCGGTATCCGGACGGTCGAGACCTATCGGGCCCATCTTCTTGCCAAGCTCAACCTGCGCAATCAAGCCGAACTGGTTCGCTACGCGATTCAGCGTGGCCTTGTTTTTTTGGTTTAGCCCTCTTTTCAGTCGCTTTTACGCTGCAATATCGGGGAGCCCCTGACCCTGCTTTACCGCCCCCGCACCTCTGGCCTCGACTAATTCCGTAAAAATACGGATGTGTGTTGCAAGAATCATTGCTATATATACATGTATACATACTAAGGTGGTTCAGCAGAGCGAATGCCGTCAACCCGGAGTCGGCCCCGCTGCATACAGGTTCTCGTTGCGGAGACCTTCAGTTCCGTTAGGCGGGCGTCGGTATGCATCAGGTATTCCTAAAGGGATCGAATGGCAGATTACGCTGTACTTTGTTTTGATGAATTGCGCGTTGCACTGCCCCTGTCCTTCGTCGAGCGCGTGGTTCGCGCCGTCTATCTCACTCCCCTTCCCGATGCACCCGAAATCGTTCCCGGCGTAGTCAACGTTGGAGGGCGCATCATCCCGGCAATCAACATGCGCAGGCGCTTTCGCCTGCCGGAGCGGGACATTGCATTGACCGACCAGCTCGTCATCGCGCATACCCGCCAGAGACCGGTAGCGCTCGTGGCCGACGCGGTCGACGGCATCTTCGAATACGCCGAGCCGGACATCGTCGGTGCCGAAACCATCCTTCCCGGCCTCGAATACATCGATGGCGTAGTGAAACTCGGCGACGGCCTGATCCTCATCCACAATCTGGACCGCTTCCTCTCGCTGGAGGAAGCCGCATCCCTCGATCGCGCAATGGCGATAAGCGAAAGCGTCTAGCATGCGGCCGACCCTGCCCGCCTCTCTCCTCTCCAGCCTCAGCGAGCTGCTTGCCGCGCGCACCGGCCTGCACTTTCCGGCGGAGCGCTGGGGCGACCTGGAGCGGGGCATCACCGCCGCCGCCCCCGATTTCGGCATGCCGGATGCACAATCCTGCGCCAACCGGCTCCTGTCCGTGCCAATCACGCAGCGCGAGATCGAAATACTGGGCCGTTGCCTCACCGTGGGGGAAACCTATTTCTTCCGCGAGAAAGGGAGTTTCGACGTGCTCGAGCAGCACATCGTGCCGGCCTTGCTGCGTGCGCGCGAAGGATCCGAGCGGCGGTTGCGCATCTGGAGCGCCGGCTGCTGCACGGGTGAGGAACCCTACTCGATCGCCATGCTGCTCGACCGCCTGCTTCCGCAGGCCGGCGCATGGAATGCCACCCTCCTGGCCACGGATATCAATCCGGCATTCCTGCGCAAGGCTGCCGCAGGCGAATACGGCGAATGGTCGTTTCGCAGCGCCCCGGGCTGGATCAGGGATCGCTACTTCCAGCCCCGGCGGGACGGACGTTTCAAGCTTGACGAGCGGATCCGCAAACGCGTGACGTTTTCCTATCTCAACCTGGCGGACGACACCTACCCCTCGCTCACCAACAACACCAACGCCATGGACGTGATCTTCTGCCGCAATGTGCTGATGTACTTCAGCGCCGAACGGGCCAGGACGGTGGTCGACAAGCTTTATCGCGCGCTCGTCGACGGTGGCTGGCTGATCGTGAGCCCTGCCGAGACCTCGATCACCCTGTTTTCCGGTTTCACCACCGTCGAGTTCGACGGCGCGATCCTCTACCGCAAGGATGCCAGCGCGACCGCACCGCGCTTCGTGAGCCACGTGCCGGCTTCCTTGCCTGAACCCTGGCGCTTGGCCAGGGGAAACACGCCAGCAGTCGAGGCCTTCCAGGAAACCATGCCGGCAACAAGCCCGTCCGCTGACGCCGGCAATGACAGCGTGCCGATTCTGCCGGAACCGGATCAACCAATTCGCAAGGCACGCGACTGCGCCAACCAGGGGCGACTCGGCGAAGCAGTCGAATGGTGCCGCGAGGCGATCGCCGCCGACAAACTCAATCCGGCCCACCATTACCTGCTGGCCGCCATCCAGCAGGAGCAGGGACAGGGCGAAGCTGCCGCGCAGTCGCTTGCACGCGCGCTCTACCTCGACCCTCACTTCGCGATCGCCCATTACGCGCTCGGCAATCTGTGCCAGTCGCAGGGGCGGCACCGCGAAGCACAGCGGCACTTCGACAATGCCCTGGCCTCACTGCGAGCCCATCCATCGGGCGAGATTCTTCCCGAGTCGGATGGCCTGACCGCAAGCCGGCTCGCGGAAATGATCGAATCGATGCGATCGGTCAGGCCACAGCGCGCAGCCAGTCTGTAACTACGGTGCACGATCGACAACAAGAAAGGAAAACCCGACATGAGCACCGACAAGCCCCCCTCCCCCGCTGCCGCAAAACGGACGCGGATCGCGTGGCAGGAAATCAGGCAGCGCCTGGAAGCGGCGAGCGCGGTGATCGAGCATGCCGCGTTGCCGGATGTGGAAGAAACCCGGCGCATTCTGAAAGCACGCGCCCAGGCACTCGGCCGGAAATCCGATCCTGTGGAGGCCACCGGCGAACGCATCGAGGTGGTGGAGTTCGTGCTTGCCCAGGAGCGCTATGCGGTCGAATCGGAATATGTTCGCGACGTCTATCCCCTGGAACACCTGACGCCCGTTCCCTGCACGCCGGCCTTCGTGCTCGGCATCGTCAACCTGCGCGGCGAAATCCTGTCGGTCATCGACATCAAGAAATTCTTCGACCTGCCGGACAAGGGGCTAACCGACCTCAACAAGGTCATCGTCCTCGAGTCCGGCAACATGCGCTTCGGCATCCTGGCCGACGCAATCATCGGCGTGCACGCCATTCCCGTGGCCGACATCCAGGCGTCGCTGCCGACGCTCACCGGCATACGCGAGGAATACCTGAATGGTGTGACCCCCGACCGCACCGTGATTCTCGACGCCGAGGCACTGCTCGCCGACGAGCGAATCGTCGTACAGGAACAGGTGGCCGGATAAACCCGGGTCCCGGCGCCCAAGGTGGCGAAACAGCAAAGGAAACGAAGATGAAATGGTTTCTCGATCTAACCACACGCAACAAACTCTTCCTCGGCTTCGGGCTGATGATCGCGTTTCTCGCGACCGTCATCGCGGCGGCCTACTGGGGCATCACCTCGGCCCAGGAATCGCAAAAGCGTCTTTACCAGTATGAGTTCGCCAATGCGACAGACCTGCTCAATATGCGGTCGGACGCAAATGGGGCCCGCGCAGCCATCCTCAGCCTCATGCTTGCGTCGACATCGGCCGAGCGGAATGCCTGGACTCAGAAGGCCAATACGCGCAGCGAGGAGATGGCCACTGGAATCAGGAATCTGCAGGCGCGCAATGCCGACGATCCGCGCCTGGTCGAGCGGATCAGGGAGCTTGCGAGCACCAACGAGGCCTTTGAGCGGACACGGGACAACGAACTCATGCCCCTCATCGCTGCCGGGAAAATCGAGCAGGCGCGGGCGCTTCTGCTGGGGCCCCAGCAGGAACGCTATCTGCGCATCCGCACCATCGCGACAGAACTGGGCGACGAATCGGTGGAGAAGGCGCGCAAGGCCGTGGAGGAATCCGCGCATGACGCGGAGCAATCGGTCCGGCTGTTCGTGGTGGCCGGCGGCATTGCCATGCTGTTCGGGCTGGCGATGGTTTTTCTTCTCAACCGGGTCATCGCTGTCCCGCTCCGCGCCGTGTCCAGCCTGGCCGGGCAGGTTGCCTTCGGCGACCTCACCGTCAGCGTGCCGAACGACGACCGCGCCGACGAGGTGGGCGATCTGGTGCGGGCGTTCCGCGATCTGGTGGCGAAGCTCCGGCAGACGACCCGTGATCTGCACGAAGGCGTAGGCGTGCTGGCCTCCTCGTCCAGCGAGATTCTTGCCACCACCACCCAGGTTGCCTCGGGTGCGGCCGAGACGGCCACGGCGGTGAGCGAGACCACGGCCACGGTGGAGGAAGTGAAGCAGACCGCGCAGGCGGCCAGCCAAAAGGCACGCTATGTCTCCGACAGCGCGCAGAAAGTGACGCAGGTGTCGCAGGCCGGGCGCAAGTCGGTGGAAGACGCCATTGCCGGCATGCACCGCATCCAGGAGCAGATGGAGTC
>JBAVWB010000139.1:0-18157 GCA_049697615.1 Thiobacillus sp.
GGCAGGAGGCTGGCCAAATTTGCCATATTTTTATTTTAAGGATCATGAAGTTACGATCCACCCTTGGATGGCACGTATTTTGCAAGTTGGGGCTTCAGACAAGAACCGTTGGAGAACCCTACCATGCATCAACCCTGCCTTCCGCGACGCCAGTCGGGCTTTACCCTGATCGAGATCGCCATCGTACTGGTCATCATCGGTCTGCTGCTCGGCGGCATTCTGAAAGGGCAGGAGTTGATCAACAGCGCCCGGGTGAAGAATCTCGCCACCGACTTCCGCAACGTTCCGCTGTTCATTTACGGCTACCAGGACAAGTTCAGGGCGTTGCCAGGCGACGACTCCGCCGCCAGCACCCATGTGACAGGAGCAGACAATGCCAGCACCCCCGGCGTGGCCACGGATCGGGGCAATGGTGTAATTGACGGCAGTTGGAACAGCACAACCAAAACGGATGAGTCCTACTTGTTCTGGCAGCATGTTCGGTTAGCGGGTCTGGCCCCCGGCTCCACCGACAAGGACGCAGGGGATTTTGCACCGGTCAATGCAGTAGGCGGCCGCATCGGCATCCAGAGCGCCAAACCGTTCACCGGAATCAACGGCACCTACTTCATTTGCTCGACCGGCATACTCGGCAAATATTCCAAGCAACTCGACACCCAACTGGATGACGGCAATACGGCAACCGGCTCGATGATGGCCGGGACCACGCTCCCCACTGCCATAGCTGCACTTGATGATTCCACGACCTACACTGTCTGCATGGGCATTTAATTTAAGGCTCTGTAGACACAAGCCCGCTTCGGCGGGCTTTTTTATTTCAACCTTCGCTTTCCCCGGGCTTGATGCGTCAGCCCTGCAGCACCCGGAACTCCGCCGCCGCCAATCCATCGGCGGCGCCGCGCAGCACCAGCACGTCGCCCACCTTGATTTCAGTGTCGGGCTGCGGGTCCACCCCCTTGATCCCCTGGCGGCGGATCGCCACCACTTCCACCAGCAACTCACTCAGCGCCAGCTCTTCCAGGCTGTGGCCGGCCGCAGCCGCACCCTGCGTGATCAGCACCGTATTCAGGCGCGGCTGGGCATGCTGGTCCAATTCGTCATCGGCGTCGCTGGCGCCGCGGAAAAAGCCGCGCATCATGGCATAGCGCGATTCGCGCACCTCGCGGATCCGCTTCAGCACCTGGGTGAGCGGCACGCCCAGCAGCATCAGCGCGTGGGACGCCAGCATCAGCGAGCCTTCCATCACCTCGGATACCACTTCGGCCGCACCCGCCGCTTTCAGCGCGTCGATGTGGGTGTCGTCGATGGTGCGCACCACCACCGGCAGCTCCGGCCGCAGATCGCGCACGTGGCGCAGGATGGCCATGCTGGAATGCAGGTCGGCATAGGTCACCACCACGGCCTGCGCGCGGGAGAGGCCTGCAGCGACCAGCACTTCGCGGCGGCTGGCGTCGCCGTACACCACGTTGACGCCGGACGCCGCCACCGCGCGGATGCGCTCGGGGTCGGCGTCGAGCGCGACGAAGCTGATGCCTTCGGCCTCCAGCAGGCGCGACAGGTTCTGGCCGCTGCGGCCATAGCCGCAGACGATCACGTGCTGGGTCTTGCCGAAGGTCTTGACCGCGATGTCGTGCACTTCCTTGGCGCGCCCGGCCCATTCGCTGCCGGCAATCAGGCGGGTGATCGCATCCATGCGATGGATCAGGAGCGGCGCGATCAGCATCGACACCACCATCGCCGCCAGTACCGGCTGGGTGATCTCGGCCCCCAGCAACCGCAGGTCGGCCGCCTGCGCCAGCAGCACGAATCCGAATTCGCCTGCCTGCGCCAGCCCAAGCGCAGTGCGCACCGCGGTGGGCCGGCTGCTGCCGAAGGCCATCGCCAGCCCGCCCACCAGCAGGAACTTGCCGACGACGATGGCCGCCACCAAGAGCAGCACGTCGCCCCAGTTCAGCATCACCTGCATCAGGTCGAGCCGCATGCCGATGGTGACGAAGAACAGTCCCAGCAGCACGTCGCGGAAGGGTTTGATGTCGTCTTCGACCTGATAGCGGTATTCGGTCTCGGAGATCAGCATGCCGGCCAGGAAGGCGCCCAGAGCCAGCGACAGGCCGGCGCTTTCGGTGAGAAAGGCCAGACCCAGGGTGAACAGCAGCAGATTGAGCGTAAACAATTCGGGCGACTTGCGGCCGGCCACCCACTGAAACCACGGGCGCATGATGCGCTGGCCGACGAACAGCAGGAAACCCAGCACGACCACGGTCTTGAACATGGCGAGCCCGAGGGTGGCCGCCATTGCATCCGACTCCTTGGCGAAGGCGGGAATCAGGATCAAGAGCGGCACCACCGCCAGGTCCTGGAACAGCAGCGCGCCGAATATCTGGCGCCCGTGCGGCGTCTGGATTTCCAGACGTTCGGCCAGGAGCTTCGACACAATGGCGGTGGACGACATCGACATGATGCCGCCCAGCGCGATGGCGGCCAGCAGCGGCAGATCGAGCAGCCACGCGATGGCTGCGGTGAGCACGATGGTGAGCACGACCTGCGCGCCGCCAAAGCCGAACACCGTCATGCGCATGGTCATCAGGCGCGGCAGGCTGAATTCCAGGCCGATGGAGAACATCAGGAAGACCACGCCGAACTCGGCCAGATAGCGGGCCTCCTCGCTGTCCGGAATCCAGCCCAGCGCAAACGGGCCGATGGCGATGCCGGTCACCAGATAGCCCAGCATGGTCGGCAGCCGCAGCGCGCGCGCGGCAGCAGCCACCAGCACGGCGACCGCAAGCAGAATCAATACGAGCTGGAGGCTGGAGTGCATTAAGGAAAACGCGGTTGGAAAGGCAGCCTTTAGTATACTTGCCGACCATGCGACCCCAACCCACCTCCGCCGAACATTTGCTTGCGCTTGCGCGCCAGGTGCTCGACATCGAAGCCGACGCCCTGCGTGTCATGTCATCCCGCCTCGACGCCGGTTTTGCCGACGCCGTGCACCTGATCCTGGCCTGCAGCGGTCGCGTGGTGGTGTCGGGCATGGGCAAGTCCGGGCATATCGGCGGCAAGATCGCCGCCACCCTGGCATCCACCGGCACCCCGGCCTTTTTCATGCATCCGGGCGAGGCCAGTCATGGCGACCTCGGCATGATCGCGCACGACGACGTGGTGCTGGCGCTGTCGAACTCGGGCGAAAGCAACGAAATCGTCAGCATCGTTCCGCTCATCAAGCGACGTGGCGCCAAGCTTATTGCGATGACTGGCAATCCCAACTCGACCCTGGCACGCGAGGCCGATGTGCATCTCAATGCCGCGGTCGACAAGGAAGCCTGTCCACTCAAACTGGCACCGACCGCGAGCACCACGGCAGTGCTCGCGCTGGGCGATGCGCTGGCCATGGCGCTGCTCGATGCGCGCGGCTTTTCGGCTGACGATTTTGCACGCACCCATCCCGGCGGCAGCCTCGGCCGGCGCCTGCTGATTCATGTGCGCGATGTCATGCACAGCGGCGATGCGCTGCCGAAAATCGATCTCGACGCTTCACTCAAGGTCGCCCTGCTCGAAATGACGAAGAAGGGACTCGGCATGACCGCCGTGGTCGACGCCGCCGGCCGCGTGGCTGGCGTGTTCACCGACGGCGATCTGCGGCGGGCGCTGGAGCACGCACTCGACCTGCAGCAGGCGCGCGTGACCGACCTGATGACCCCCAACCCGAAGACGATCGGTGCGGATGAATTGGCCGTGGCGGCGGTGGAAAAAATGGAAACGCTTAAAATCAATGGCCTGCTGGTGGTCGACGCCGACAACAGACTGGTCGGTGCACTCAACATGCACGACCTGCTGAAAGCGGGAGTGGTCTGATGACGGCCGATTCAGTGACTGCAACCCTGATTGCCCGCGCACAGAAAATCCGGCTGATCGCCTTCGACGTCGATGGCGTGATGACCGACGGCACCCTGTTTCTGGCCGACGACGGACAGGAATACAAGGGCTTCAACTCGCTCGACGGCCACGGCCTCAAAATGCTCAAGGGCAGCGGCGTCGAGCTCGCCATCATCACCGGGCGCAGTTCGCGCGTGGTGGAGCACCGCGCCAGGAATCTCGGCATCGAGATCATCCGCCAGGGCGCGCACGACAAGCTGGCCGTGTACGAGACGCTGTGCCACGAACTGAACATCGAATGCGAAGCCACCGCCTACATGGGTGACGACGTGGTCGACCTGCCGGTGATGCGGCGCGCCGGCCTCGCGATCACCGTGCCTGCCGCGCCCGAACTGGTGAAAACGCACAGCCACTACACCACCACGCGTGAGGCCGGACACGGCGCGGTGCGCGAAGCCTGCGAATTCCTGATGCGGGCGCAGGGCACGCTGGACGCGGCGCTGGCGCCTTATCTGAAATGACCGTGCCCACACTGAATATCGCCAGCCCGGAGACCGCATGATCACGCGGGGCTCGCTGTGGCTGCCGCTGGCGATTCTGCTGCTGCTGGCCGCGCTCAGCTTCTGGATCGAGCGCTCGGTGCAGGTGACGGCCAGCGGCAGCCAGGCGACCCGATCGGAACCCGAAGGCATCATGGAAAATTTCGATGCGCTGCGCACCGACCCGGAAGGCAAACCGCACTACCGCTTGACCGCCAGCAGGCTCAAGCATTATTCCGGCAGCAAGCGCACCGAACTGGAGTCGCCCCGCTTCGTCCAACTCGATGCCCAAACCGGCGATGTCAGCGCGGTGGCGCGCCTGGCCACGGTTTCAGCCGACGGCAACGAGATGGACCTGCGCGACGGGGTTGTGGTGGAACGTGCCGCCCGCCCCGGACAGTCCGCCATGTCCCTGCGCACGGCGCAGTTGCTGGTTTACCCCGAACGCGACCTGCTGCGCGCGCCCGGAGCGGTCGACATTCGCGACGACACCCTGGTTTTACGAGCCGGCGCCATGGAATACGATGCCCGGCAACGCCTCATCAAACTGACTGGACGGGTTCAGGCCCGTTATATTTCCGGAAAAGGCTAAGCGTTCATTCATCCCATGCAAACATTGAAAACAGTTTTATATGTCGTGCTGTGTGCCGCACTGCTGGGCTCGCCTGCCCATGCCGAAAAAGCCGACCGCGACAAACCGGTCAACCTCGAAGCGGATTCGGTCACGCTCGACGACATCAGGAAAATCAGCGTCTACCAGGGCAATGTGATCCTCAGCCAGGGCACCCTGATGCTGCGCGCCGATCGCGTTCAGGTGACGCAAACCGACAGCGGGCTCGACAAGCTCTTCGCCACCGGCAGCCCCGTGGCATTCCGCCAGAAGGTCGATGGCCGGGACGAATTCATCGAAGGCTTTGCCAACCGCATCGAGTACAACAGCGTCAACAGCCAGCTCGAACTGATCGGCCAGGCGCGACTGCGGCGTAACGGCGACGAACTGCGCGGCGAGCAGATTTCGTACAACGCCAACACCGAGTTCTACAAGGTCGTCGGCCAGCCCGGTGCAACCACTCCGGCCGGCCGGGTGCGCGCTGTGATCCGTCCCAAGCCGCGCGCAGACAAGCCCGCGGAATAAGCATGAGTCAGATTACAGCCCAGGGCCTGCGCAAGGTTTACGGAAAACGCACGGTGGTGCACGACGTGTCGTTCGAGGTCAAAAGCGGCGAGGTCGTCGGTCTGCTCGGCCCCAACGGCGCCGGCAAGACAACCTGTTTCTACATGGTGGTGGGGCTGGTCGCGGCCGACGGCGGCAGCATTCGGATGGACACGCACGACCTGACCCACATGGCGATCCACCAGCGCGCACGGCTGGGCCTGGCCTACCTGCCGCAGGAGCCGTCGATTTTCCGCAAGATGACGGTGGAGGAAAACATCCGCGCCATTCTGGAATTCAAGTCGTACACCGACGATGAACGCGACGAGCACCTCAACAACCTGCTTGAGGACCTGCATATCGCCCACCTGCGCGATGCGGCCGCCATCAGCCTGTCCGGCGGCGAGCGGCGCCGCGTTGAAATCGCCCGCTCGCTGGCGATCAATCCGCGCTTCATTCTGCTCGACGAGCCGTTCGCCGGGGTCGATCCCATTGCGGTGCTCGACATCCAGAAACTGGTGCATTTCCTGATCGAGCGCGACATCGGCGTGCTCATCACCGACCACAACGTGCGCGAAACCCTGGGCATCTGCGACCGTGCCTACATCATCAACGAAGGCCGCGTGCTGATTGCCGGCACGCCCGACCTCATCATCCAGGACGACAGCGCACGCAAGGTCTATCTGGGCGAGAATTTCCGCCTGTAATCACAGGCCGCGCCAGCAAATCGGCTACACTTGATTTAAGTCGGCACGATTTTTGCCGTATTCAAGTCCCATGAAACACAGTCTTCAACTCAAGCTCGGTCAGCACCTCACCCTGACGCCGCAGTTGCAACAGTCGATCCGGCTGCTGCAGCTGTCGACGCTTGAGCTGAACCAGGAGCTGGAACAGCTTCTGCAGGACAATCCGCTGCTGGAACGCGAGGATGAGGACGCGGACGAAGCCAGCCGCACGGCTGCAGAAGCGCCTGTGCATACCGCCGAAGCCGAATCCCAGAGCACGGATACGCCCCAGCCCGAAAGCGCCGAATCCGAACCGGCCACTGCGCTGGACGACGCCGACTGGAACGACTACAGCACGGCGGGGGGCGATGACGAAGACAACGAATACGCACAAGGGTCGGTTTCGGGAGCGACCCTGCGCGAACACCTGCTGAACCAGTTGATCGTCAGCCCGCTGACCCTGCGCGACCGCACCCTGGTCGCCACGCTGATCGACGACCTGGACGAATCCGGCTTCCTGACCCAGCCGCTGGCGGACATCACTGCCAGCCTGCAGGACGAACTCGAAGAACTCGAACCGGAAGAAGTCGAGACCGCGCTCAAGCACCTGCAAAACATGGACCCGACCGGCGTCGGCGCGCGCAATCTGGCTGAATGCCTGACCCTGCAACTGCGCGCCCTGCCGGTTGACACCCCGGCGCGCGATGCCGCCATGCGCTTGACCACGGATTATCTCGACCTGCTGGCCGCGCGTGATGTCGGCAAGCTGAAAAAACTGCTCGCAATCGACGACACCATGCTGCGTGCCGCGCGCGCCTTGATCCTGTCGCTGAACCCGCGCCCGGGCGCCGCTTTCGGCGCGGACGAAACGCACTACGTCATACCCGACGTGTATGTGCGCAAGGTCAAGGGCATGTGGATCGCCAGCCTCAACGCCGACGCCATGCCCAAGCTGCGGGTCAATCGCGTCTATGCCGACATCCTGTCGCGGCATCGCGAAAACGGCGGCAGCCAGCTTTCCAGCCAGTTGCAGGAAGCCCGCTGGCTGATCAAGAACGTGCAGCAGCGCTTCGACACCATCCTGCGCGTCTCGCAAGCCATCGTCGACCGCCAGAAGCACTTCTTCGAGCACGGCGAGGTGGCGATGCGGCCGCTGGTGCTGCGCGAAATCGCCGACGCCGTGGAACTGCACGAATCGACCATCTCGCGCGTCACCACCCAAAAATACATGATGACGCCGCGCGGCCTGTACGAACTGAAATACTTTTTTGGCAGCCATGTCTCCACCGACAACGGCGGCGCCTGCTCCTCGACTGCGATCCGGGCACTGATCAAACAGCTGATCGCCGCCGAAAGCGGCAGGAAACCGCTGTCGGACGGGCAACTGGCCGAAGTGCTCGGCCAGCAGGGCATTGTGGTGGCGCGCCGTACGGTCGCCAAGTACCGCGAGTCGATGCAGATTCCGCCTGCCAACATGCGCCGTTCGCTTTGATCGCAAAGGCATTTCAGAACCGCCTGCAGAAAACACCCCGGCCACGCTTGAATGCGCTCCGCTTTCGTCTCACAATGAAACCGGGCGCAATGGATCGCCCCTGAAGGCAGGACAGAAAGCCGGTTTTCAGTTTTTTTGCAGACTAAGGAGGCTCTATGAATTTGACGATTTCCGGTCACCACCTGGAAGTGACCCCAGCCATCCGCGATTACGTTTCCGAGAAACTCGACCGCGTCAAACGCCACTTCGACCACGTCATCAACATCACCGTGATCATGCAGGTGGAAAAGCTGGTGCATAAAGTGGAAGCCACCCTCCACGTCAAGGGCCATGATTTCCACGCCCACAGCGAAGATGACAACATGTACGCCGCAATCGACCTGCTGGCCGACAAGCTGGACCGCCAGATCGTCAGGCACAAGGAAAAGAGCTCGGACGTCCATCAGGGCAGCGGCGGTCTGAAGCATCAGGCAACCGAGAGTACCGCCTGAAGTAGTCATTTCTGACAGGGCAGCCCGGAGAACCTCCGGGCGTATAATTTGCGGACGCCGGACCCCTTTCCCGGCTTTGCAACCGGCATGAACCTAATCGCCCCCCTCATTACACCCGACACCGCCTTGCTGGACCTGAGTTTCACCAGCAAGAAAAAACTGTTCGAACACGCAGCCGAACTGTTCGCCCAGACCCACGGACTCAAGGCCACCGACATCTTCACCAGTCTGTTCGAACGCGAACGCCTGGGCTCGACCGCGCTCGGCTACGGCATCGCCATTCCGCACGGCCGCATCAAGGGACTGAAGGATGCATGCGGGGCGTTTTACCGCCTGAAGACCCCGCTCGAATTCGATGCTCCAGACAACCAGCCGGTGAAGCTGTGTTTCGTCCTGATGGTTCCCAAGGATGCCGACGAACGCCATCTGCAGATTCTCGGCGAACTGGCACAGCTGTTCGGCGACGAGGCCATGCGAACAAAGATGCTCGACGCCGCCACCCCCGACGAACTGATTGCGCTGCTCGGCGCATGGTCGGGTTAGGCGCGCTGCCCGGCGCATGGAGCATTCAAGCCACGTTACGGTCGAGACCCTGTTCCGCGACATGGCGGAACAGATCGACCTGCAATGGGTGGCCGGGCGCAACGGCGGGCAGCGCGTCCTGTCTTCCGAAACCATCCAGAAGCCGGCGCTGGCACTCATCGGCCACCTGAATTTCGTCCACCCGAACCGGGTGCAGGTGTTGGGGTGTTCGGAAATGGGCTATCTGCGCGGACTGCCCGAGCCGGGCCTGCAGGAGGCGATCGACCACCTGTTTTCGACCGAGCTGGCAGCCATCATCGTCTCCAACGGCGAGGCTGTGCCGGCGAGCCTGCTCAACAGCGCCGAGCGCACCGAAACCCCGCTGTTCACGTCGACGCTTGCGAGTCCCGTCCTGATGGCCTATCTGGGACATTACCTGACGCAATGCCTGGCCGAGGCCACCTCGCTGCATGGCGTCTTTCTCGAAGTCCTCGGCACCGGCGTCCTGCTCAAGGGTGATGCCGGCGTCGGCAAGAGCGAGCTGGCGCTGGAACTCATCACGCGCGGCCACCGGCTGATCGCAGACGACGTGGTCGACCTCAAGCATGTCGCCCCCGAAACCCTGGAAGGCATCTGCCCGCCGCTGATTCGCGACTTCCTCGAAGTGCGTGGCCTGGGCATACTCAATATCCGCTTCCTGTTCGGCGAAATGGCCGTCAAGCCGCAGAAGAACCTCAAGCTCATCGTCGAACTGGTGCAGCCGCACGAAATCGGCGAAGTCGGGCTCAACCGGCTCGACATGGTGGCTTCCACCGAAACCATCCTCGGCGTCGCCATTCCCAAGGTGCGCATCCCGGTTGCCGCCGGCCGCAACCTCGCCGTGCTGGTCGAAGTGGCGGTACGCAATCACCTTCTCAAGCGCCGCGGCATCAATCCGCTCGAACAGTTCATCAAGCGCCAGCAGGCCGCCATCGACGGAGACGACTGATGCAGATTGTTCTGGTCTCGGGATTGTCGGGTTCGGGCAAAAGCATCGCCATCGCGGTGCTGGAAGATATCGGTTTCTACTGCGTCGACAACCTGCCGCTGGCCATGCTGCAGCCGCTGGTGGACTACCTGACGCGCGAAGGCCATACGCGCATCGCAATCGCCATCGACGCACGCAGCAGCGCAAGTTTTTCGCAATTGCCACAGATTGCCGAATCCCTGCGCGAACAGGGCGCCGACCTGCGGGTGATCTTCCTCGAAGCGAAGACGCTGACGCTGGTCAAGCGCTTTTCCGAAACGCGGCGGCGTCATCCGCTCTCCAGCGACACGGTTTCGCTGCAGGAAGCCATCCAGCTCGAACGCGAGATGCTCGGCGACATTGCACTGCTGGCGCACCGCATCGATACCAGCGATCTGTCCGCCGCGGCGCTCAGGATGTGGATCAAGGACCTGATCGGCCAGGACCGTTCGCGCATCACGCTCTTGTTCGAATCCTTCGGCTTCAAGCATGGCATCCCGCTCGATGCCGATCTGGTGTTCGACGTGCGCTGCCTGCCCAACCCGCACTACGTTGCCGAACTGCGTCCGCTCACCGGGTGCGACCAGCCGGTAAAGGATTACCTTGAATCCAGCCCGAACGCCATGGCACTGCTGGCCGACATCCGCGGCTTCGTCGAGAACTGGCTGCCGTGCTTCATCCGCGACCATCGCGCCTATCTGACGGTGGCCATCGGCTGCACCGGCGGCCAGCACCGCAGCGTCTACTTCGCCGAAACGCTGGCCGCCGCCTTCCGCGAACGCGAGCAGGTGCTGGTGCGCCACCGCGAACTCAGCTGATGACCATGCTGCGGGCAGGCGACGTGGGCGTGCTGCTGGCCGGGAGCGGCCTCGTCGTCGGGCTGACCGTGTTTGCCTGGGGCGGCCAGCGCGGCGATACCGCCGTCATTCGCGCCGCCGGCCAGGTGGTGAAAACCACCGCGCTCACCCACGCGCAATCTGTTTCCGTCGACGGCCCGCTCGGCACCACCCGTATCGAGATCGAACCCGGCCGCGCCCGCGTGGCCACCGATCCGTCACCGCGCCAGCTGTGCGTGAAGCAGGGCTGGCTCACCCAGTCCGGCCAGGCGGCGCTGTGCCTGCCGAACCAGGTCAGCCTCGAAATCCGCGGCCGCACCGCTGCCTATGACACGCTCGGCTATTGAGCTGCCGGTCACGGCCGACGACCGCCGCATTGCGCGGCTGGCGGCGCTGGCGATCGGCCTTTCACTCGCCGAAGCGGCAATCCCGAGCCCCGTTCCCGGGGTGAAACCGGGGCTGGCCAACATCGTCATCCTGATGGTGCTGCTGCAGTTCGGCTGGCGCGCCGCGGCCTGGGTGTCCGCCCTGCGCGTGCTGGCCGGCGGCCTGCTGCTGGGCAGCCTGTTCGCGCCGGGATTCTGGCTGTCGGCTGCCGGCGCGCTCGCCAGCCTGGCCGTGCTGGCACTGGCGCGCCACCTGCCGGAACGCTATTTCGGCCCGGTCAGCCTGTCGGTGCTGGCGGCCTTCGGCCACATCGGCGGACAGCTCGCGCTGGCCGGCTGGTGGCTGCTGCCCGCCGCCGCCCTGCTCACGCTGCTGCCGGTGTTTGCCGCCGCCGCCCTGATTTTCGGCGCGGTGAACGGCGTCATCGTGGCGCGTCTGCTTGCCGGCCCCACGCCATCCGGGCGACAATCAGCGCCATGTCTGCCCCCCTCCACACCGTAACCCTGGCGCTGTCCGGCGCCTCCGGCATGGCCTACGGCCTGCGCCTGCTCGAATGCCTGCTGGCCGCCGAGGTGCGCGTTTACCTGCTGGTCTCGCAAGCCGCCCACATCGTCGCCAAGCAGGAACTCGGGGTGGCGCTGCCCGCACGCGCCAGCGACCTCGAGAAGCAGCTGTCCGGCAGCCTGAATGCACGCGACGGCCAGTTGCGCGTGTTCGGCCGCGACGACTGGAATGCGCCGGTCGCCTCCGGCTCCAATCCGGCCGATGCGATGGTGGTGTGCCCGTGCTCGATGGGCACGCTCGCCGCGATCGCCCACGGCATCTCCGACAACCTGATCGAACGCGCCGCCGACGTCATGCTGAAGGAGCAGAAAAAGCTGATTCTGGTGCCGCGCGAAACACCCTTTTCCACCCTGCACCTGGAAAACATGCTGACCCTGTCGCGGATGAACGCGGTGATCCTGCCCGCCAATCCGGGTTTTTACCACCAGCCACAATCGGTCGAAGCCATCATCGACTTCATCGTCGCGCGCATCCTCGACCAGTTGGGCATCCAGCACCAGTTGATGGCGCGCTGGGGGAGCGAGCGGTGAGCGCCGCATCCAGGCCCACCACGCTGCCGCTGTTCCCGCTCAATACCGTCGTCTTTCCCGGCGGCCGGCTGCCGCTGCGCATTTTCGAGCAGCGCTATCTCGACATGGTCAAGCAGGCCATCGCCGACAACACGCCGTTCGGCATCTGCGCCATCCGCGAAGGGACGGAAACCGGCACCCCCGCCGTCCCCCATGCGGTCGGCACCCGCGTCATCGTCACCGACTGGGATATGCCGCAGACCGGCATCCTGCACATCGACACGCTGGCGCAGGAACGCTTCGTCATCCGCAACACCCGCACCGAACCCGGCGGCCTGCTCATCGGCAGCGTGGAGGCGGTCAGCAGCGAGGCCGCCGCCGCCGTGCCGGACGATCTCGAACTTGCCGTCGAAATCCTGCGCCATATCGTCGGCGAGTACGGCGACGCGCATTTCCCCGCGCCGCACGAATTCGACAACGCCGTGTGGGTCGGCTACCGGCTGTCCGAAGTACTGCCGCTCAAGCCCGGCATCAAGCAAAGCCTGCTGGAAATGAACGACAGCGTGACGCGCCTGCGCATCCTCACCGAGTTCCTCAAAAAGCAGATCAACTGATGAATGCCTCTAGAAATCGTAGCGAGCGGACATCAGCCGGGTGCGCCCGGAGCGCAGGAACCGGAATGTACACAGAAGTACATGAGGATTCCGAGCACCGGACGCGCCCGGATCATGGACGCGTAGTAGATTTATAGAGGTATTCACATGGCGCGTTTTTATCCGGCGCTCGATGCCAGGCACCGTGCCTTCATGGCCGCGCAAAAGATTTTCTTTACCGCGACCGGCACCGCCGACAGCCGCCTCAACCTGTCGCCCAAGGGCATGGACAGCCTGCGCGTGCTGTCCGACAGCCGCGTCGCCTACCTCGACCTCACCGGCAGCGGCAACGAAACCGCCGCCCACCTGAAGCACGATGGCCGCATGACGCTGATGTGGTGCGGCTTCGACACCGACCCGCTGATCCTGCGCCTGTATGGGCGCGGCCATGCGGTGCGCCGCCAGGATGCCGAATGGGTTTCGCTTCGGCATCACTTTGCGCCCCTTCCTGGCGAGCGGCAGTTGATCGTGCTCGATATCGAATCGGTACAGACTTCCTGCGGCTACGCCGTGCCGATGTACGCCTACCGAGGCGAGCGCGATACACTGGGACGCTGGGCCGAAAAAAAAGGCCCGGTCGGCCTGCTGGATTACTGGCGCGAGAAAAACCAGGTCAGCATCGACGGCCTGCCCACCGGACTGCTGGAGGACGCACCATGAAACGAATCCTGATTCCTGTCGGACTGCTCATTCTGAGCGCCTGCGACCCCACCCCGCCGCCGCAACCCGAAACCGAACGCCAGCCCAACCCGGTTTTCGAGACGCAGATCCAGACCATGGAAAAAGCGCGTGCGGTGGAAGGGCAGGTGACGGAGTCAGCGGAGGCGCAGCGCATGCAACTGGACGCGGCAACGCAGCCATAGACCCATGTTGAAGTGGTTGCTCACCCTGATCGCGGCCCTGCTGGTGCTGGGCCTGCTGACGCCCTGGCTCAACCGTCTGGGATTCGGCCGGCTGCCGGGCGACCTGCGGATCAAACGCGCGCACGGTACGCTTTACTTCCCGTTCACCAGCGTGATTTTGCTGTCGCTGGCGCTGACGCTGCTGGTCCATCTGTTCGGCCGATGAACCGGACGCCGAACCCCATGAAGCCGGATTCAAAATGAACAAGGCCTTCGTCAAGGAAACCGACGCACCCGACGCCGACGAAGACGACGTCGCGGCGCCTGCCCTGCCCGTCGGCGCGAAGAATTACATGACGCCCGCAGGCTACGCGCAGCTGGAAGCCGAATTCAATCAGCTGTGGAAAGTCGAGCGACCCAAACTGGTGGAAACCATTTCGTGGGCGGCGAGCAACGGCGACCGCTCGGAAAACGGCGACTATATCTATGGCAAGAAGCGCCTGCGCGAAGTCGATCGCCGCATCCGTTTTTTATCCAAGCGGCTGGAAAACGCGGAAGTGGTCGACCCGGCGACACGCGAGGATTCCGACCAAGTGTTCTTCGGCGCCACCGTCACCGTCGCGGATGAAAGCGGCAAGGAATCCACCTATTCCATCGTCGGCATCGACGAAGCCGACGCCGGGCGCGGCCGCATCGCCTGGATTTCACCCATGGCGCGCGCACTGCTGAAGGCGCGCGAAGGCGACACCGTCAGCGTGCAAACCCCGGACGGACGCCGCGAAGTGGAAATCGTCGAGGTGCGCTACCAGGCCATCGCCTGAAGTAAATTCAGTACAGCAAGCTGGAAAGCTGGCGCCGGTAACGGCTGACCAGTTCGCCGCCGCCCAGCAGATCGAATACCGAGAGCAGGGTCTTGCGGCCGATGTCGTCCTCGAAGCCGCGGTCGCGGCGCACGATTTCCAGCAACTGGTCCATGCCCGCTTCGTACTGCCCGGCGGCGACCAGCAGGCTGGCGAGTTTCAGCCGTGCCTCCAGATCGTTCTCGTTCGCTGCCACCCGCGCGGTGAGCGCCGCCACATCCTCGCCCGCCGCCCCCATGAACTGCAGCCGCGCCTTCAATTGCGCGACGCGCGGGTCGGCGTCGTCCGGCACGCTCGCAAGCAGGCGCCGGCCCTCGTCGGCTTCGTTCAGGTCGAGCATGATTTCGGCCGCATCGAGCCGCACGCCGATATGGTTGGGGTCGAGTCTCGAGGCGTCGGCCAGCGCCTGCAGCGCCCCGCTCAGGTCGCCTGCGGTACGCAACCCGGCTGCCTGCGCGCGCAGTTCGTCGGCCGGGCTGGGGATCAGGCGATCAAGGAAGGCGCGGACCTCGCCTTCCGGCAGCGCGCCGGAAAATTCGGCGACCGGCTCGCCGTTGACGAAGGCCTTGACGTTGGGAATGCCGCGCACGCCGTAGCGCTCGGCAAGTTCCTGGTTGTCGTCGGAATTGACCTTGGCCAGCAGGAATTTGCCGCCATATTCAGCCGCCAGTTTTTCCAGGACGGGCTTGAGCGACTTGCACGGCCCGCACCAGGGCGCCCAGAAATCCACCACCACCGGGCGATGCTTCGATTCCTCGAGGACGTGTTGCGCAAAGTCGGCGAGGCCGACGTCGAGAGCATGTTCAGACATGGGCGCTCCGGTTCAATGTGCCGGCTAAATCTGCCTGGCCAGTTCGGCCGCCACGCCGGTATAGGTGCCCGGCGTCAGCATTTTCAGGCGGGCCTTCGCGGCGTCCGGTATCGCCAGCCCGTCGATGAAGGCATGCAGCGTCTCGCGGGTCATGCCGGCCTTGCCGCGCGTCAGCTCTTTCAGCTGTTCGTAGGGATTGGCCACGCCGTAGCGGCGCATCACAGTCTGGATCGGTTCCGCCAGCACTTCCCAGTTGGCGTCGAGGTCGGCCGCCAGTGCCGCCGGATTGGCTTCGAGCTTGGACAGCCCGCGCAGGCAGGATTCGTAGGCCAGCAGGCTGTAGCCGAAGCCCACGCCCATGTTGCGCAGTACGGTGGAGTCGGTGAGGTCGCGCTGCCAGCGCGAGACCGGCAGCTTCTCCGCCAGATGGCGCAGCACCGCATTGGCCAGTCCCAGATTGCCTTCGCTGTTTTCGAAATCGATCGGGTTGACCTTGTGCGGCATGGTGGACGATCCCACCTCGCCCGCCTTCACCTTCTGCTTGAAGTAGCCGACCGAGATGTAGCCCCAGATGTCGCGATTGAAGTCGATGAGGATGGTGTTGGTGCGCGCGATGGCGTCGTACAGCTCGGCCATGGCGTCGTGCGGTTCGATCTGGATGGTGTAGGGATTGAAGGTCAGGCCGAGATGCATCACGAACTCGCGTGCGAAATGCTCCCAGTCGATCTCGGGGTAGGCCGACAGATGCGCGTTGTAGTTGCCGACCGCGCCGTTGATCTTGCCCATCAGATCGATATCGCTGATGGCGATGTAGTTGCGGCGCAGACGGTAGACGACGTTGGCGAGCTCCTTGCCGACCGTGGTGGGGGACGCCGGCTGGCCGTGGGTGCGTGACAGCATCGGCAGATCGGCCAGCGCATGGGCCAGATCGGTCAGGCGCGTGATGACCTTTTCCAGCGCGGGCAGCAGCACGGCGTCGCGTGCGCCCTTCAGCATCAGCGCGTGCGACAGGTTGTTGATGTCCTCCGAGGTGCAGGCGAAGTGGATGAACTCGGACACCGCTGCGATTTCGGCGTTGGACTGGGTCTTTTCCTTGAGGAAATACTCGACCGCCTTGACGTCGTGATTGGTGGTCGCCTCGATCGCCTTCACGCGCTCGGCATCAGCCACCGAAAAGTGGTCGGCAATGCCGTCGAGCAGCGCGATGGCCTCGTTCGAGAACGCCGGCACCTCGGCAATCTCGGGTTCGGCCGCCATCGCCTTCAGCCATTCGATCTCGACGATGACGCGGTACTTGATCAGGGCGTATTCGCTGAAGAAGTCGCGCAGGGGCGCGGTCTTGCTGCCGTAGCGGCCATCGAGGGGGGACAGGGCGGTGAGTGCGGTCAGTTCCATGGTTTTGTCCGAATTCGTTTCAGTTTTTTTATACAGCACGCCGATCGCGCCATCTTAAACGGTGCGCCGATCACGCACGGCCTGCGCCAGCGTACCGCTGTCGACATATTCCAGTTCGCCGCCCACTGGCACGCCGCGCGCCAGCCGGCTTACCTTGAGGCCGCGCGCCTTCAGCAGTTCGCCGATGGTGTGCGCGGTGGCCTCGCCCTCGGGGGTGAAGTTCGTCGCCAGCAGCACTTCCTCGACCACGCCGTCGAGGGCGCGGCTGATCAGGCGGTCGAGATGGATCTCGCGCGGGCCGATGCCGTCGAGCGGGCTCAGGCGTCCCATCAGCACGAAATAGAGGCCATCGAAACTTTGCGTGGCCTCCATCATGTTGAAGTCGGCCGGCATTTCGACCACGGCCAGCTGACGCTTGTCGCGGCGCGGGCTGGCGCAGACCTCGCACACTTCCGCCTCGGAAAAATTGTTGCACAGGCGGCAGTGGTGAAGATGCGTCAGCGCATGGTTGAGTGCCCCGGCCAGCTGTTCGGCGCCGCGGCGGTCGCGCTGCAGCAGATGGTAGGCCATGCGCGCCGCCGACTTGGGGCCGACGCCGGGCAGCACACGCAGCGCGCTGATCAGGTTTTCGAGCGCGAGGGGTTGCACGGGTTCAGAACGGCAGCTTCATTCCCGGCGGAATCGGCAGGCCGGCAGTCACGCCCGCCATCTTCTCCTGCACCGTGGATTCGACCTTACGCACCGCGTCGTTCATCGCCGCGGCCACCAGGTCTTCCAGCATTTCACGGTCGTCCGTCATCAGGCTGGGATCGATGGCGACGCGGCGCACATCGTATTTGCAGGTCATCGTCACCTTGACCATGCCCGCGCCGCTGGCGCCCTCGATTTCGATTTCGGCCAGCTTGGCCTGCATTTTGGCCATGTTGTCCTGCATCTGCTGGACCTGCTTCATCATGTTGCCGATGCCGCCCTTCATCATGGGTTTTCTCCTAAGGGTTGTATGGTTGAGGCGTCGATCCGGCCGCCGAATTGCTCGACCAGTTCACGCACAAAGGGATCCGATTCGATGGCGGCCACGGCTTCGAGCTGGCGCGCTTCCTTGATGCGCGTGCGCACCAGCTGCGGCGTCTTCTCGGCAGCAGCGCCGATCTCGAACGTCACCTGCAGCGCCGTGCCGTAGGTGTCGCGCAGCGTCGACACCAGCTTGTCCTGATAGGCGCGATCAAGCAAATGCTTGTCTGCTTCGCCCACGCGCAGCGTCACCGCGTCGTCCGTCTGCGACACCAGTTCGCAGTGGTCGGCGAGCATTTTGGCCATGCCGCCGAGACGCAATTCGGCGACGACCGCAAGCCAGTCCCAGGCTGCATTCGGCGAGGGTTCACGGGCCTGCAGCGGGGCTGCGACTGGTGCAGGTACAGGTGACGCCACCGGCTGGGGAGGTGGGGTCTCGGCACGCGGCACGGCGGCAGGCGCAGTTGCCGGCACGGGCGCAGCGGCAC
>JBAVWB010000140.1:0-17138 GCA_049697615.1 Thiobacillus sp.
GTCTTGAAGGGCGGGCTGACCTTGTTCTTGACGACCTTCACCTTGGTCTCGCTGCCGATGATCTCTTCACCCTTCTTGATATTGCCGGTGCGGCGGATATCCAATCGCACCGAGGCGTAGAACTTCAGCGCATTGCCACCTGTGGTGGTTTCGGGGTTGCCGAACATGACACCAATCTTCATGCGGATCTGGTTGATGAAGATGACCATGGTGTTGGTCTTCTTGATGTTGGCGGTGAGCTTGCGCAGGGCCTGGCTCATCAGGCGGGCCTGCAGGCCCATGTGCGAATCGCCCATTTCGCCTTCGATTTCGGCCTTGGGCGTCAACGCGGCGACCGAGTCGATCACCACCACGTCAACCGAGCCGGAGCGCACCAGCATGTCGGCGATTTCCAGCGCCTGCTCGCCGGTGTCCGGCTGCGAGACCAGCAGGTTGTCGACGTCGACGCCGAGCTTGCCGGCATAGTTGGGGTCGAGCGCGTGTTCGGCGTCGATGAAGGCCGCAGTGCCGCCCATTTTCTGCATTTCGGCGATCACCTGCAGGGTGAGCGTGGTTTTGCCGGACGATTCCGGTCCGTATATTTCGACCACGCGGCCACGCGGCAGGCCGCCGACGCCCAGCGCGATGTCGAGCCCCAGCGAACCGGTGGAAACGGTCTCAATGTCGCGCGACACGTCGTGGTCGCCCAAGCGCATCACCGAGCCCTTGCCGAACTGCTTGTCGATCTGGCTCAGCGCGGCGCTGAGCGCCTTCATCTTGTCTTCGGTCATCGTGCTGGGGTTAGCCATGGTGCGTCTCCTGAATGGGTTGGGATGGCCGAACTTTAGGATGTATATCCGTGTATGTCAATAAAAAATATCACCTAGATAGAAAATATTAACTTTTTGTTTTTATTTGGGTGGCGTCTGCCTATAATCACCCGCATTGAACCGCTTGGCCGGAGCAAGCAGCATGATTACAAAAGAGAAAATGCGTCTGGACGTGAAGTGGGCGACGCGCCAGCGGCTGCAGTACATCGAGATCATGGCCTGGTACACCGGCGTGGTGACCCGCAGCGACGTCGCCCGCGCCTTCGGACAGTCCGACCCGGCCGCGACCAAGGATCTCAAGCTGTACAGCGATCTGGCGCCCGGCAACCTGGTCTACAACCACAGCGTGTTCGGCTTCGTGCCGGGCGCGGGCTTCGCCGCCGTGTTCGCCGACCTGACGCCCGCCGTCGCGCTGCCCGTCATTGCCGCCAACCTGGCGGTGGCGAACGGACCATACGGGGACGAGCTGATATACGGCCTGCCGACCGCTTCGCTGCCGCTGCCCGCGCGCCTGCCCAGCCCGCAGACCCTGGCGCAGATCACTCGCGCCATCCACGGCCGGCGCAAGCTGCGCGTCAGCTACCGTTCCCTGTCCAGTCGCGAGGGCGGGGCGGAGCGCGTGCTCGAGCCGCACACCCTGGTTAACACCGGGCTGCGCTGGCATGTGCGGGCGTACAGCGAGGACACCTGCGATTTCCGCGATTTCGTGCTGTCGCGCATCACCGCGGCGCAATGCCTGGATGCGCCCGCAGAATCCGGCGAGCAGTACGACGACGACTGGGTAGAATCGGTCAGCCTCGTCCTGGCGCCCCATGCCGGGCTCGATGCGGCCCGGCGCGAGAGCCTGCTGCTGGATTACGGCGCGAGCGGGGCGGTCATCGAGGTGATCGTGCGGCGCGCGCTGCTCGGCTATGTGCTGCAGCGGTTGAGCGTCGACACCACGCCGGATCATTCGCTGAACCCGAACGCCTACCAGTTGATGCTGCTGAACCGGGACGAGGTCGAACCGTTCGCGGCGTGGGCGTTTAGGTAGCGGTGTCGTAGGAGGGCCGCCCTCGGCCCGATGCCGTGGAGGTTGCGAAGGCGCGACAAATCGCGGCGAGGGCGCCGCTCCTACAGTAGATCGATCAACCCCCGCAGCGCCGCGGCCACCGCGCGCGAGCGGATTTCATCGCGGTCGCCGTCGAGGCGGCAGGTGGACGACATGACGGTGCCGTCCGCCAGCGCCCAGCCGTAGCACACCAGGCCGACCGGCTTTTGCGGGGTGCCGCCGCCGGGACCGGCGATGCCGGAAATGGCAAGCGCGGCCTGGGCGTGGCTGTGCTTGAGTGCGCCTGCCGCCATGGCGGCAGCGGTTTCTTCGGAGACGGCGCCGTGGGATTCCAGGGTTGCTTCCGGCACGCCCAGCATCTCGATCTTGGCGGAATTGGCGTAGGTGATGAAGCCGCGCTCGTACCACTGCGAACTGCCGGGCAGCGAGGTCAGCAGTTGCCCGACCCAGCCGCCGGTGCACGATTCGGCGGTGGCCAGCATCCAGCCGCGCGCGACGAGCTTGTCGCCGAGTTCGGCGGCGAGCTGGTGCAGTTCTTCATTGCTTACGCGAGCCATTGCAGTCCTTTGAGGATGGCGATTGCATACAGAGCCGCCAGAAGATCGTCGAACATCACGCCGAAGCCGCTTTTGAAATGCGTGTCGGCCAGTTGGATCGGCCAGGGTTTCAGGATATCGAACAGGCGGAACAACGCAAACGCCAGCGCCATCCACAGCCAGCCTGCCGGCGTGAACAACAGGACGAGCGCGAAGGCGACGATTTCGTCCCACACCATGCCGCCGTGGTCGGCGACGCCCAGCGCGCGCCCGGTGCGGCCGCAGGCCCAGATGCCAAGCAGGAAGGTGGCGATCAGCAGAATGATCTGGTTCGGCAGGTCGGGTGCAAGGGTGATGACCCCCCAGAACAGCGGCAATCCCAGCAGGGTGCCGACGGTGCCGGGCGCTTTCGGCGCAAGGCCAGTGCCGAAGCCGAAGGCGATCAGGTGCGCCGGATGCGCGAACAGGAATTTGAGATCAGGACGCAAAGTGGTCATAGCCGGTGTGTGCGAAGGGCAGGGGCTGGCCGTCGGTGCCGATTACCGTGAGGCCCGATTCGGCTGTGATGCGGCCGATTCGCGTCACCGCGACGCCCGCCGTTTCGGCTGCAGCCAGCACCGCGTCGCGCTTGTCGGCGGGGGCGGTGAAGCAGAGTTCGTAGTCGTCGCCGCCCGCTAGCACGCAGTCGCGCGCAACGGCTTCATGCAGATAATCCCGCGCCACCGGCAGCGTCGGCAGGGCGGCGAATTCGAGTGTGGCGCCGACCAGAGAGCGTTCGAGGATATGCCCAAGGTCGCCCAGGAGTCCGTCCGAAATGTCGATCGCGCTGGTCGCGATGCCGCGCAGCGCGATGCCCAGTTCCACCCGCGGCGTCGGCAGGTAGAGCGCGGGCAATACCTTGGCGGCGTCGACCTGCTCCATAAACAAGCGCCCTTGTCGGTAGGCCAGGGCCAGCGCTGCCGAACCGATCGTGCCGGACACCCAGATGTCGTCGCCGGCCTTTGCGCCGTCGCGGCGCAGCGCCTGCCCCGGCGGCACTTCGCCCATCACCGTGATGCTGATCGTCAGGGTGCCGCGCGTGGTGTCGCCGCCAACGAGTTCGATGCCGTGCTGGTCGGCCATGCGGAAAAAGCCGCGCGCAAACGCGGTAAGCCAGGCGTCATTCTCCTCCGGAAGCGCAATGGCCAGCGTGGCCCAGCGCGGCGTCGCCCCCATCGCGGCGAGGTCGGACAGGTTCACTGCCAGTGACTTGTGGCCGAGCCCGGCGGGACTGTCCTGCGGCGAAAAATGGCGGCCTTCGAGCAGCATGTCGGACGACACCGCCAACTGCATGCCTGGCGTCGGCGCCAACAGCGCACAGTCGTCGCCCACGCCCAGCACCGCGCCGGGGGTGGCGCGGGTGAAGTAGCGGGCGATGAGGTCGAATTCCATTTGGGGAGCCGAGAGTCGAGAGTGGAGGGTCGAGAGCGGGCGGTGGCTTAGGCCGTCAGCTCTCCGCTCTCAGCTCTCGGCTCTCGGCTTCGAAGCCTTTTTGGCATGCTCGATTTCTACCGCGCGCACGTCCTGCGCCAGCTTGTCGAGCACGCCGTTGATGTACTTGTGGCCGTCGGTGCCGCCGAATTTCTTTGCCAGTTCGACGCCTTCGTTGATGGCGACGCGCCAGGGCACGTCGGGGCAGTGGAGCAGTTCATAGGCGCCGATGAGCAGGATGCCACGCTCGATGGGCGAGAGTTCGGCAAGCGGGCGGTCGAGCAGGGGCGTGATGCGCGCGCTCAGCATCTCCTCCTCTTTCAGCACGCCGTAGAGCAGGGTGCGGAAATAGTCTTCGTCGGCACGCTTGAACTGTTCGTCTTCCTTGAGGTTGGCGACGATCAGGGTGACGTCGGCGCCACCCACCAGCCAGCCATACACGCCCTGCAGGGTGAATTCACGTGCACTTTTGCGGGAACCGGCCATTTTAGAGACGTTTCAGCAGGTTGGCCATTTCGATCGCCACGCGTGCGGCGTCGCGGCCCTTCTCGTGCATGCGCGCGTGGCCCTGTTCTTCGGTGTCGACGGTGAGGATGGCGTTGGCGATCGGCACCCCGGTTTCCAGTTGCACATCGAGAATGCCGCGCGCGGATTCGTTCGACACGATTTCGAAGTGGTAGGTGTCGCCGCGCACGACGGCACCGATGGCGATGAGCGAGTCGAACTTTTCGGATTGCGCCATCTTTTGCAGCGCCAGCGGATGCTCCAGCGCGCCGGGTACGTCGACCAGCAGCACGTCGTCCTTGGCGACGCCGAGGCGGGCCAGTTCGATTTCGCAGGCCGACAGAAGGCCTTCGCAGATGTCCTTGTTGAAGCGGCTCATGACGATGCCGATCCTGAGGCCTGCGCCCTGGTAGACGGGATCGAGTTCGGAGATGTCGTCGGTGGTTCCCATGATGCGTTCCTTTTCCAAGAGTTAGGCTTTTTCAGAATAGCCGGTGACTTCCAGCCCGAAGCCGTCCATCGCCGGCATCTTGCGTGGACTGGCCAAGAGCTTCATTTTGCCGACGCCGAGATCGCGCAGGATCTGCGCGCCGATGCCGTAGTCGCGCAGGTCGTATTTGCGGCTGTCGATCGGCGGCGGGTTGATGCGCTGCAGCAGCGCATCGGCCGTTTCCGGCCGATGTAATAAAACCAGCACGCCGGACTGCGATTCGGCGATGCGTTCCATCGCGCCCAGGATGGGCCACGAGTGGCCGCCGCCGGTGACGTCGAGAAAGTCCATCACCGAGATAGGCTCGTGCACGCGCACCAGCGTTTCGCGGTCGGCGTGGATTTCGCCTTTGAGCAGCGCCAGGTGGGTTTCGCCGGCGCACTTGTCGCGGTAGGCGATCAGGCGGAAGGCGCCGTAGACGGTCTGGATCAGGCGGTCGGCGGCGCGCTCGACCAGGCTTTCGGTCTGGTTGCGGTAATGGATGAGGTCGGCGATGGCGCCGATCTTCAGGCCGTGCTCCTGCGCGAACGGCACCAGGTCGGGCAGCCGCGCCATGGTGCCGTCGTCCTTGAGGATTTCGCAGATGACGGAAGCGGGCACCAGCCCGGCCAACCCCGCGAGGTCGCAACCGGCTTCGGTGTGTCCGGCGCGCACCAGCACGCCGCCGGGTTGGGCGCGCAGCGGGAAGATGTGGCCGGGCTGGATGATGTCGGTGGGTTTGGCGTCGCGCTTCACAGCAGCCTGAATGGTGACGGCGCGGTCGGCTGCCGAAATGCCGGTGGTCACGCCTTCGGCCGCTTCGATCGAGATGGTGAAGGCGGTGCCGTGCGGCGTCTGGTTGTCGGAGACCATCTGCTTGAGTCCCAACTGGCGGCAGCGGTCGTCGGTCAGCGTCAGGCAGATCAGGCCGCGGCCGTACTTGGCCATGAAGTTGATCGCGTCCGGGGTGACGTGCTCGGCGGCCATCACCAGGTCGCCCTCGTTTTCGCGGTCTTCCTCGTCGACCAGCACGACCATGCGGCCGGCTTTCAGCTCTTCGATGATTTCCAGGGTGGAAGCGAGGCTCATGGGGTTTTGTTCCTTAATCTTTGTCTGTGACGTTTGTGAATTGAGCCAGGCGCTCGACGTAGCGCGCGATCATGTCGACTTCCAGGTTGACGCGGCTGCCCGCTTTCAAATGCTTCAGCGTCGTCATTTCCAGCGTATGCGGGATGAGGTTCAGCGCGAAGCGCGAACCCTCGACTGCGTTTACCGTCAGCGACACGCCGTTCACCGTGATCGAGCCCTTGCGGATGATGTAGCGCGCGAGTTCGCCCGGCGCGTCGATCTCCAGCAAATGGGATTCGCCCACGGGCACGAAGCGGTGCACCGTGCCGACGCCGTCGACGTGCCCGGAAACCAGATGCCCGCCCAGCCGGTCGGCCAGCCGCAACGCCTTTTCCAGGTTGACCTCGGCGCCCGGCGTGAAGCCTTCGGTGACGCGCAGGGTCTCGGCGGACACATCGACGGTGAAGCTGTCGGGCGTCAGCGCCACCGCGGTCAGGCAGACGCCGTTCACCGCGATGCTGTCGCCAATGGCAACGTCTGAAAAATCCAGACCGCCGCCCGTGATGACCATGCGCGCGTCAGCGCCGCGTGCTTCGTATTCGTGGATGCGGCCGATGGCCTGGATGATGCCGGTGAACATGCGGTGAGAGGCCTGCCAGTAAGACCCCGCATTGTAGGCGTTTAGGCGGGGCCGGTGAACCCCGGCAGAACGACGGGCTCAGTCCGGCAAGGCGATTTTCTGGTCGGTGCTGAACTGGTAATCGTGGAACACATGTTCCGCGCTCAGAACCTGATAGCGGCCGTCCGGCGCGCGTCGGGTGGTGTCCTTGAGGCGCCAGGTGGTTTGCCCGCAGGTCCAGATGTCGAAATTGCGCATGTGGGTACACAGGCAGGTCTTGTCCATGACCTTCACCTTCTTTGCCGTCGGGTGCAGTTCCACCTCGCGGTTGTAGGCGTCGATGTAGGCGCAGCGGCCGTTGGCGTCGAGCAGATAGCCATAGGCTTCGCAGTTGGGGCGGATGCCGGCGCCGATGCCGGGACTTCCCTTGATCATGCGCATCGGGTAGCCGGTCGGCGAAATGGTGTTGACCTCGATGTCTTCCTCGCTGGCCTTGAAATATTCCTGCTTGATCTTGTCCGGCAGGCCGCATTCCTGGGTGACGGTGAAGCGCGTCGCCACCTGCACCGCGGCCGCACCCTGCTCGAGGAAGGCGGTGGCATCGCTGCCGGTGAAAATGCCGCCGGCGGCGATCACCGGAATGTCGAGATGCTCGGATTTCAGGTAGGCCAGTACTTCGCCCATGATGGTGGCGAGGTCGTACTTGGCCCAGTCCATGCCGAAGCCGAGGTGGCCGCCGGCGAGCGGGCCTTCCACCACCACATAATCCGGCAGGCGGTTGAGACGCGCATTCTTGCGCAGGAACATCGCCAGCGCGCGGGGCGAGGAAACGATGATGCCGAGCTTGGCGTCGCGAAAGCGCGGGTGGTCCTCCATCAGCGCGAACGAGCCGAGATGCAGGCCGGCGGACAGCGTGATGCCGTCGATGCCGGCATCGAGCGCGGCCTTGAGGCGCATGCGCAGGGTCTCGCGCGGCGCGTTCATGGTCAGCTTTTCCATGCAGTTGATGAAGATCATGCCGTCGCCGCGCTTGGCTTCCATGGCATGGCCCACATGATTGCGCGTCGCCTCCTCGAGCACGTCGAGATTGAAATGCACCTCGGATTTGTCGCTGCTGGCGACGTTGGCCTTGTACTTCTTCAGTTTTTCGCTGACAAACTTGGTGTCGAAGCGGGTGTCGGATACGGTCTGCACCATGGCGTCCGAGATATGGCCGATGCCGCCGAGGCGCGCGACTTCGAGCGCCAGCTCGACGGTCGAAATGTCCACGCCCATGCCGCCGATGACGATCGGCACCAGCTCCTGCTTGCCGAATTGCAGGCGGAAATCATCCACGCGTTTCATTTAGATCCTTGCTCTGTGTTGGCGGCCTTGGCCGCTGCCTGCGGGGCCGGCCTTTGCCGGCCATGCAGTGTTTGACTGTTGGGTAGGCGGAATTGTACCTATACGCCCTGTATATGGCACCGGGAAAACGCCCGGGGTTCCCTTGCAGGCGATTCCGGACGTTCACGCCGGCAGCAGCGTCAGCCGCAGATCGCCGCCGACCTGCCGCACGTCGCTGAACCTGAATCGGGTCGCCGCGTCCAGCGAGGTGAGTGCGGCCGCGTGCGAAAACAGCCCGCGCGCGTCGTCGCCCACCGCCATCGGCGCCACGTAGGCCACCCACTCGTCGATCAGCCCGGCTTTGATCAGCGCACCATTGAGTGCAGCGCCGGCCTCGACGTGCAGTTCGTTGACGCCGCGTTGCGCCAGCAGCGTGAGCAGCGCGGCGAGGTCGACGCGGCCGTCCGTGCCGGGCAGTTCGATCACCTCCGCGCCGGCCCGTTCCAGCGCGGCGCGCATGGCCGGATCGGCGTGATGGCAGGCGACGAGCGCGGGCAGGATCGCGGCATCCGCCGGCGTGCGCAATCCGGAATCGACGACGACCCGCAGCGGCTGGCGGCCGATGTCGAAGTCGCGCACGTTCATGCGCGGATTGTCTGCCAGCACCGTGCCGCTGCCGGTGAGGATGGCGCAGGCTCGGGCGCGCAGCTTTTGCACGTCGGCGCGCGCGGCCTCGCCGGTGATCCACTGCGAAGCGCCGTTGGCGAGCGCGGTCTTGCCGTCCAGGGTCGACGCGGTCTTCAGCCGCAGCCATGGGCGCTGCCGCATCATGCGCGAAATGAAGCCGGGGTTGAGCGCACGTGCCTCGGATTCCAGCAGGCCGACATCGGCCCGGATGCCAGCCAGCGTCAGCATGTCGATGCCGCCGCCCGCCACCAGCGGGTTCGGGTCGCGCATCGCCGCCACCACGCGAGCCACGCCCGCGTTGACCAGCGCCTCGGCGCAGGGCGGGGTGCGGCCGTGGTGCGAGCAGGGTTCCAGCGTGACGTACACCGTCGCGTCGCGCGCCGCATCGCCGGCCTGTTCAAGGGCATGGATTTCGGCGTGCGGCGTCCCGGCACGTTCGTGCCAGCCTTCGCCCACCACGCGGCCGTCCCTGACGATCACGCAGCCGACGCGCGGGTTGGGCGTGGTGGTGAAAAGCCCGCGTGCCGCAAGCTGAAGCGCGCGCGCCATGTGGGCGTGGTCGGCGGCGGAAAAGGCAGTTGCGGCGCTCAAGAAAATTTACTCGAACAGGTCATCCACGCCGTGCGGGGGCGTGCGTTCGAGATCCTGCAGCACGTCGCGGAAGTCGTCGGGATCCTGGAAGCTCTTGTACACCGAGGCAAAGCGGATGTAGGCGACCTTGTCGAGCTTCTTCAGCTCGGTCATCACCAGTTCGCCGACCTCGCGCGCGGGAATTTCGCGCGCCCCCCGCGTCAGCAGCAGCTGACGGATGCGCTCAACCGCGGCGTCGACCAGCTCGGTCGAAACCGGACGCTTGTGCAGCGCGCGGCGAAAACCCTCGCGCAGCTTGGCTTCGGAAAAGTCCTCGCGCGTGCCGTTGGTCTTGACGATCTGCGGCGGCCGCAACTCGGCGGTCTCCCAGGTGGTGAAGCGCTTGTCGCACTGCGCGCAGCGGCGGCGCCTGCGAATCGCGTCGCCCGCCTCATTGACGCGGGAGTCGATGACCTGGGTATCGAGGGAACCGCAGAAGGGGCACTTCATTGGGGAGCGGAGAGTCGAGGGCCGAGAGTCGAGAGTGGGGGGGGGAGCACGGTGAGCCGAGGGCGGTGGGCCAAGTGAGGAAACACTCTCGACTCTCCGCTCTCGACTCTCGACTTTTCAGCCATACACCGGAAACTTCGCCACCAGCTTCGCTACTTCGCCCTTCACCCGTTCGATCACCGCCTCGTCGGTCGGCGCGTCGAGCACGTCGGCGATCAGGTGGGCGAGCTGTTCGGCTTCCAGTTCCTTGAAGCCGCGCGTGGTCATCGCCGGGGTGCCGATGCGGATGCCGCTGGTGACGAAGGGCTTCTGCGGGTCGTTGGGGATGGAATTCTTGTTGACCGTGATGTGGGCGCGGCCGAGCAGCGCCTCGGCTTCCTTGCCGGTGAGCTTCTTCGGCTGCAGGTCGACCAGGAACACGTGGCTCTCGGTGCGGCCGGAGATGATGCGCAGGCCGCGCTCGACCAGCACCTTGCACATCACCAGCGCGTTGTCGATGACCTGTTCCTGGTAGTGCCTGAATTCCTTGGTCGAGGCTTCCTTGAACGCCACCGCCTTGCCGGCGATGACGTGCATCAGCGGGCCGCCCTGCAGGCCGGGGAAGATCGCCGAGTTGATCGCCTTCTCGTGTTCGGCGCGCATCAAAATGATGCCGCCGCGCGGGCCGCGCAGGGTCTTGTGGGTGGTCGAGGTGACCACGTCGGCATGCGGCACCGGGTTGGGGTAGACACCCGCGGCGATCAGGCCGGCGTAGTGCGCCATGTCGACCATGAAGATGGCGCCGATCTCTTTTGCAATTTTGGCGAAGCGCTCGAAGTCGATGCGCAGCGCGTAGGCCGAGGCGCCGGCGATGATCAGCTTCGGCTTGTGCTCGCGCGCAAGCGCTTCCATCTTGTCGTAGTCGATCTCTTCTTTTTCGTTGAGGCCGTAGGCGACCACGTTGAACCACTTGCCCGACATGTTGAGCGCCATGCCGTGGGTGAGGTGGCCGCCTTCGGCCAGGCTCATGCCCATGATGGTGTCGCCGGGCTTGAGGAAAGCCATGAACACCGCCTGGTTGGCCTGCGAGCCGGAGTTGGGCTGGACGTTGGCGGCCTCGGCGCCGAACAGCGCCTTCACGCGGTCGATCGCCAGCTGCTCGACGATGTCCACGTATTCGCAGCCGCCGTAGTAGCGCTTGCCGGGGTAGCCCTCGGCGTACTTGTTGGTGAGCTGCGAGCCCTGCGCTTGCATCACCGCCGGGCTGGTGTAGTTTTCCGACGCGATCAGTTCGATGTGGTCCTGCTGGCGGCGGTCTTCTTGCTGAATGGCCGCCCACAGGTCGGGGTCGGTCTTGGCGAGGGTGTCTTGGCGGTTGAACATGGCAGTCGGGCAGGGCTGGAAAAGGGGCGATTTTAACACGCGGCGGATTGCTCTTGCGGCTCGTATAATCGGGCAAAACGGAGACAAATCCATGCAAAGACGTGATTTTCTGACGGGCGCAGGCGTCGCCGCCATGCTGCCGCTGGCCGCCCAGGCTGCCCCCGAGGAATTGAGACAGCTGCCCGCCATCCGCTGGCGGCTGGCATCGAGCTTTCCCAAAAGCCTCGACACCATCTACGGCGCATCGGAAACCCTCTCCAAACGCGTTGCCGCGCTCACCTCTGGCCGTTTCCAGATCCGCGTCTTCGCCGGCGGCGAACTGGTGCCCGGCCTGCAGGTGCTCGACGCGGTCGGCAACGGCACCGCCGAATGCGGCCATTCGGCCGGCTATTACTACGTCGGCAAGAATCTCGCGCTGGCTTTCGACACCGCCGTGCCCTTCGGTCTCACCGCACGCCAGCAGAATGCCTGGATGTATGCAGGCGGCGGAATCGAGGCGTTGCGCGCGCTCTATGCGAAATACAACGTGGTTCAGTTCCCCGGCGGCAACACCGGCACCCAGATGGGCGGCTGGTTCAGAAAGCCGATCAAGTCGATGGCCGATCTCAAGGGCCTCAAGATGCGCATCCCCGGCATCGGCGGCCAGATCATGGCGAAGCTCGGCGCCGTGCCGCAAACCCTGCCCGGCGGCGACATCTATCCCGCGCTCGAACGCGGCGCGCTCGACGCCGCCGAATGGGTGGGGCCCTACGACGATGAAAAACTGGGTTTCCACAAGATCGCCAAGCACTACTACTATCCGGGCTGGTGGGAAGGCGGTCCGCAGCTGAGTTTCTACGTCAACCAGACGGCGTGGAAAGCGCTGCCCGAGGCCTACCGGCAGGCCTTCGAGGTCGCCACGGCCGAAGCCAACCAGCTGATGCTCGCGCAATACGACGCCAAGAACCCGCCCGCGATGCTGCGGCTGGCCGGGCAAGGCGTGCAGTTGCATCCCTTCCCCAAGGACGTGATGCTTGCCGCGCGCCGCGCCACCTTCGAACTGTACGAAGCCGAAGCGAAGACCAACCCCGACTTCGCCGCCATCTACCGCCCGTGGAAGCTGTTCCGCGACACCCAGTTCCAGTGGTTCAAGGTCGCCGAGGCGGTCTACGCCAACTTCAACTACTACGTGAAATGATTCCGCGCTAACCTAAGGACACACTAAACAGGTCGTCACCCCGGCGAACGCCGAGGTCCAGATGCTTCATCAGACTGGATTCCGGCGTTCGCCGGAATGACAAAATTGACCAGAGTTCAGCGTTTCCAGGGCCAGTTCGCCAAAAGCAAGACCGAGGTACCCATGAATAGACTCGACCAGCTCATCACCACTTTCGACCTCGGCCTGCGCACCGTCTTCGCCACGCCCCACGCCGGCCGCCCCTATCCGGGAACGGGACCGGAAGCGGACATGAGCGAAGCCGAACGCGCCCAGGCCGCCGCGCTGATGCGCGTCAACCACGTCGGCGAGGTCTGCGCGCAGGCGCTGTATGCCGGCCAGGCGCTCACCGCGAAAAACGATGAAGTTCGCGCCGAACTCGAACAGGCCGCGCGCGAGGAAACCGATCATCTTGCCTGGTGCGAGCAGCGCATCGTTGAGCTCGGCGGCCGCAAGAGTCTGCTCAACCCGCTGTGGTTCGGGGGCGCCTTCGGCATGGGGGTCGTCGCCGGCATGCTGGGCGACAAATGGAACCTCGGCTTCCTCGCCGAAACCGAACGTCAGGTCGAAGCGCATCTCGACAGCCACCTGCAGCAACTGCCGGAAGCCGATGCCAAGAGCCGCGCCGTGGTCGAGCAGATGAAGGTCGACGAAGCCCAGCATGCGCAGACTGCAATCGATCACGGCGGTGCGCCGCTGCCACTGCCGGTGAAGCAGGCGATGCGCTTCGCCGCCAACGTGATGCGGCAGACCGCCAGCCGGATTTAGGCGCCTGCCCGTTTGTTCACAACCGGTTGAATTTAAAGCTATCTATTCTCACGCATTGGCCTATGATCGATCTGCACCGGGTGTCCGCGCATGTGCGCAAACCAGGCAGTATTTCTAAAGACGTTGCAAGGAGCATCACCATGGCAAAAGGCCAAGTACGTGGAAACAAGGAAGCAAAGAAACCCAAGAAACCGAAACAGGTTGTGGTTCCGGCGGGATCGTTCATCGCCCCGCCCAAATCCGGCAAACCCATCAAGGTTCCCAACTGATTCTTTGATGGAATCCGAACAAACGCCACCGTCGAGGTGGCGTTTTTACGTCTGAGGGAACGCTTCGGGGAGGCGGATTTTCCAGGCCCGTTCCGAATGGCCGACAATAGCCGGCGGGTGCGAGGTGGGCGACCACGGTAAATGGTGAATGGCGAGTCGGCATGAATGATAATTCGGGGCTCCCGGGGGCGGGAGATTGCCAGGGCCATGAAGCCTGGTTTTGGGAAGACGTTCAATCAATGAATGCCAGGGAATGGCTTTGATGCTGGATCGTATTATCAGAATGTTTATGGGCAGCAAGGCCCGTCGGCGCAAAGACGACGAGCTTGGCGGCCTGTTCGTGTCGCTGGTCCAGGATGCGGCCTTTCGCAAGCTGAATGCCGTTGCGCCTTTGGTGGGCGAGGTGGATAAAACGCCCGTCCAGGTCCTGACCCATTCATCCAGTCCGCTGGCGTCCCCGCCCGCCAAGTCGATCGTGTGCCGTGAAGCCGTGCTGGGCAAGAACAAGCGTGTGGCGGGGTATACCCTGAGTTTGGGATACAAGATCAACCCGCGGGTGCGGGCCTCCAGCATCAGTATCCAGCGCCTGTATGACAAGGTGCTGGTGCGCAATCTGCAGGATATGGGGATTCAGCGCCTGCTGGCATACCGGTTGGCCTTTGTCGACGTGTCGGCCAGTTCCCTGGAAATGCCTTTTCTCGAAGAGCCGCATCCGCAGGGCATCGTGTATGTGGTGGGAACCAACACGCAACTCGCCGCCAATCACGCATCCAGTCTGGCCGGGCTGGCCCGGCTGCGGGCGTTGGGATATCGCACGGGCCTGCGTGCGGATGTCGTGGGAAGCCTGGACATGACGCCATTTCTGGCGTTGGTGGATTTCCTGTTTATCGATGTCGGCAATAGCGATATCCCGATTATCAGCGATCAGATGGATGCCGCACGCAGGCTGGCCCCGGCAATCAGGTTCGTGGCGACCAACATTCAAACCCTGGAGGAATACAACGTCTGCGTCAGCTTGCCGTTTGCTTATTACCAGGGGCTTTTTATCACCAGTCGGGAAAAATTGGACGCACCGAGGATGGATGCGGGCCGTCTCAAAATTCTGGAGTTGCTGAACAAGCTGCGAAGCGATGCGGAGACGTCCGAACTGACCACCCTGATCAAGCAGAACCTGGCGCTGTCCTACAAATTGCTGCGATACATCAATTCCCCCGGTATGGGGCTGACGCACAAGGTTGCCACGCTGGAGCAGGCGCTGCTGGTGCTGGGCTGGCAAAAGTTTTATCGCTGGCTGACCCTTTTGCTGTTTACCAGCGGCGAGACATCGGGGCTGGATTGGGCGGTGATGGAAAACGCCCTGATCCGTGCGCGGCTGGCCGAACTGTGTGCCCAGGGTGCCCTGTCCTCAAGCGAACGGGATGAGCTGTTCGTGGCGGGAATGTTCTCCCTGCTGGATGTCGTGCTGTCGATGCCCATGGAGGATGTGCTGAAGCAGGTCAGCCTGCCGCCCCTGGTTGATGAAGTGCTGCTATATCAAGAGGGGAAATATGCGCCCTACCTGGACTTGGCCATCGCCTGCGAGCAATCCGATAACGAACAGGTCGCCGCGCTCGCGCAAGCCATCGGTCTGGAACTCTGGCATGTGAACGGCTTCCATCTTGACGCCATGCTTTGGGCCCAGCAGATCGGGGAATAAGCGGATTTGGCTTGATCATTCACATTCGTGCAGGCAGGCCTTCATGCATGGCACGCTTACTAAACCTGATTGATGTCACACTTCCCTGCGCATGGTCACCGCGACTTTCCGTTTTTATGAAGAACTGAATGACTTTCTTGCACCGGCCCGGCGCAGGCAGGAATTCACCGTGCCGTGCGCGCAGGCGGCGACCACCAAGCACATGATCGAGGCGCTGGGGGTGCCGCACACCGAGGTGGAGCTGATCCTGGTGAACGGCGAATCGGTGGACTTCAGCCGGCAGTTGCAGGACGGCGACCGGGTGGCGGTGTATCCCCGCTTCGAGGCGCTGGACGTGACGCCATTGTTGCGGGTGCGCGAGCATCCCTTGCGGACGCCGCGCTTCGTCGCTGACGCGCACCTGGGGGGCCTCGCGCACATGCTGCGCATGCTGGGCTTCGACACGCTGTACGACAACCACTATCTCGACGACGCCATCGTGGCGATTGGCGAACAGGACGGCCGCATCGTGCTGACGCGCGACCGCGAGCTGCTGAAGCGCCGCGCGGTGACCCACGGCTGCTATGTGCATGCATTGAAATCGGAGGATCAGTTGCGAGAGATCGTCGAGCGGCTCGACCTCGCGCGCAGCGCCAAACCGTTCACCCTGTGCCTGCATTGCAATGCGCCGCTGCGCCCGGTGGACAAGGCCGATGTGATCGATCGCCTGCCGCCGAAGGCGCGTGAACTCTACGAGCATTTTTCCACCTGCGATGCGTGCGGGCGCGTGTACTGGGAAGGCTCGCACTGGCGCAACATGCAGCGCATGCTGAACGGCTTGCTGCCTTCCGAAGCGGGCGGGGGCACCTGATGTCATCTTTCATCATTGCAGGAAAAACCATGCATCAAGCCATTTTCCGCATCGCTACGGCCGCATTTGCCCTGCTGCTGTTGAGCGCCTGCGATCAGCCACCTTTCGCTTCGCTCGGTGACACGCCGCCCGACCGCTACGCCGACCCGCAGCAGATCGCCCGCGGCAAGGCGGTGTACGAAGCGAACTGCAGGGTGTGCCACGGCACTGACGGCATGGGCCAGCCCGGCGACTGGCGCATGCGCGATGCAGACGGCCGCTTCCCGCCGCCGCCGCTCGACGACAGTGCGCACGCCTGGCACCACCCCACGGCGGATCTGCTCGAAGTGGTCCGCAAAGGCAGCCCGGGCGGGCAGGGCAACATGCCGGCCTGGAAGGGGAAATTGAGCGAGGCGCAGATGCGGGACGTGGTGGCCTACATCAAGTCGCTGTGGTCGGATGAGGTGTACACGCTTTGGTGGAAGATGGAGAAACAGTCGCTGGAACCCTGATCGCGCTGCGGTCTCTACAGCACGGGAGCGGGTAAAATAGCGCGATTGAAATCACCCAAACAGGAGTAACACCATGAGCGAATACGGATTCGACACCCAGATCAGCGGACCCTTCGATGCGGCCATCGAGAAGGTCACCGCCGCCCTCAAGACCGAAGGCTTCGGCGTGCTGACCGACATCGACGTGAAGAGCACCATGAAGGCCAAGCTTGACGTCGACATGCGCCCCTACCGCATCCTTGGCGCCTGCAACCCGCCGCTGGCGAACCAGGCCATCGGCGCTGAGCCCGATGTCGGCATGCTGCTGCCGTGCAACGTCGTCGTGCGCGAGGAAGTCGACGGCAAGGTGACCGTGTCCTTCCTCGACCCCGGCATCATGGTCAAGCTGGTCGCCAACACCGCCGTGCATGGCGTCGCGACCGAAGCCCGTGCGCGCCTGCTGCGGGTGAGGGACAGCCTGGCCGCCTGAGCGGTTTTACGGCCCACAAAAAAGCCCGCTTCGGCGGGCTTTTTTGTGGGCGTCATTCAATGGATTTACGACTCCAGTTTCTTCAGCACTTCCTGTACCAGCACCCACGGCGCCACCACCACCGCCCAGAACATCGGCTGGCGCGCATGCCAGTCCTCGGCGTCGCTCAACTCGGCGCGTGCGATGCGGCCCTCGGCCAGCCAAGCCTGCACGGTGGCGGCGTTGTTCTCGGCGATGTGCAGGGCAGTGCCGACCAGATCCGTGCCGGGGGCGACCTTGATGACGTCGCCGCGCGCGAAATGGCGTTCGAGTTCGGGCCAGGCGAGTTGGGCGGTTTCGAGGTTGAGCTTGGCGCGGAGGAGGTCGCTGGGGGTCATTTGAAGTGCAATTACAGGAAGCAGGTTACAAGGTGAGAATCAGCG
>JBAVWB010000141.1:0-11769 GCA_049697615.1 Thiobacillus sp.
TGACTAGGGTTTTGCTTCGCGGGTCTTCGCGTCCTTCGAGGATGAAAAAATCAATGAGCCTCGGACTCGACCAGCTTCCGGTACGCACCTGCGTCCAGAAGCTCGGCGACGTCGCCGGCGTTGGCCGGCTTCAGCTTGAACATCCATGCGCTGTAAGCGTCCTTGTTGACCGACTCGGGGCTGGCTTCGACATCGGCGTTTGCGGCGATGACTTCGCCAGCGACCGGCGCGTAGACATCGGATGCGGCCTTCACCGATTCGACCACCGCGCATTCCTCGCCTTTGGCGAGGGTGCGGCCGGCGGCCGGGGTTTCGATGAACACCATGTCGCCGAGCAGGTCCTGCGCGTGGTCGGTGATGCCCACGGTCAGCGTGCCGTCGGCTTCGACGCGCACCCATTCGTGGCTGGGGGTGTATTTGAGGTCTGCGGGGATGGTCATGCTTGCTCCTTGGTTTTTGGATGTCCGCGAAGAACGCGAAGGGGCGCGAAGAAAATTAAAAACGACCAGGGCTTGCTTCGCGTTTCTTCGCGCCCTTCGCGGATCAAATGGTTTTATTAAATCAAAACTTTGCCGTTGCGCACGAACGGATATTTCACCACTTTGGCTTTCAGCTTCTTGTCGCGGATATCGACCTCGACTTCCTCGCCCGGGGCAATGCCGAGGGGGATGCGGGCGAGCGCGATGGATTGCTGAAGTGTAGGCGAGAAGGTGCCGGAGGTGATTTCGCCGTCGCCATTTTTCGTGTGCACTTTCTGGTGGCTGCGCAGCACGCCCTTGTCGAGCAGCACGAGGCCCGCAAGCTGTTTCGTCACTTCGCTCTTTTCCAGTGCAGCGCGGCCGACGAAGTCGCGTTCGGTCTTCAGGTCCACCGTCCAGGCGAGGCCCGATTCCAGCGGAGAAGTGGTCTCGTCCATGTCCTGGCCGTACAGGTTCATGCCGGCTTCCAGGCGCAGGGTGTCGCGCGCGCCGAGGCCGATCGGCTTGCCGCCGGCTTCCATCAGGGCTTTCCAGAAGAAGGGCGCGGATTTCGCCAGCACCATCACCTCGAAGCCATCCTCGCCGGTGTAGCCGGTGCGGGCGATGAACATCTCGCCCATGGCGGCGGCGTTGAAGGGCTTGAGATTCGCGGTGATCTGGTCGACGCCGGGCAGCGCCTCGTTCAGCGCCTGCGTGGCGTTCGGTCCCTGGATCGCGATCATCGCCAGATCACGGCGCGGGGTGAGGGTGAGGCCCATGCCCCAGTCGGCGTTCATTTTTTCCATCCAGGCGAGGTCCTTTTCCGCGGTGCCGGCGTTGACCACCAGGCGGAACCAGTTCTCGTCCATGAAGTAGATGATGAGGTCGTCGATGACGCCGCCGGCCTCGTTCAGCATGCAGGAATACAGCGCCTTCCCGGAGACCTGCAGCTTGTCGACATTGTTCGCCACCAGCCGGCGCAGGAAGGCGCGCACGTTGGCACCACGGATGTCGAGCGGCAGCATGTGGGAGACGTCGAACAGGCCGCAGCCGCTGCGCACGGTGTGGTGTTCCTCGATCTGCGAGCCGTAGTTGACCGGCATGTCCCAGCCGCCGAAGTCGACCATTTTGGCGCCGAGTTCGCGGTGGGTGGCGTTGAGCGGGGTTTTCTTGAGGTCGGACATGGGGCACCAAAAATAAAAAAGGGTGAAGCGCGGATTCGCTTCACCCCTCTGTCCTTGGTACCTGAGAGATTACGGCGAACCTGCTGCCGCTGCCCCTTCGGTGGCGATCGTGCGATCGCGCTCTCCAGAGTGTTTTTCCAGGTTTGACCTGGGGGTTGCGGTCCTTTTGCCTGAGCGATTCCGGGTGAATTGCGCCTTCGGCGGCGTGCCAGGCACGCGCTCTCCCGCAACGGGAGAGCGCACTATACCGAAGAAGCCGTTGCCCAGCCAGCCCCGGCGAATCAATACACCATCTGCAGACTGAAGCCCATCGGCGCCAGTTTGTTGACGGTCAGCGGCAGGTTCAGGGCCTGCTCGCTGCGCGGCGGGATGCCGGCGGCAATCAGGCGGGCGTCGCCCAGGTATTCGCTGGGGGCGAAGCTGCGCCGAGCCAGCGGACGGTTGCGCTGATCGGTCAGGGTCAGCACCAGTACCGGCCAGGCCTGGGCGTGACCGGCACGATTGCCCAGGGTGAGGCTGAGTATCAGATTGCCGTTCGCCTCGGTTTGCAGGTCGGAGCCGATGATTTTCAGCAAGGCCAGATTTTTCGGCAGCGAAAGCGTGCAGCCGAGCGTGGCGCACGCCTGCTCGAGGGCGGGGCGGGTCTGCGGCCACTGGCTGACGAGAGTGTCGCGCAGGAAATAGGCGGTCTGCGCAAGCAGCGTCACCAGCAAAAGCAGGCCGGCCAGGCCCCATACCCAGGGTTGGGCGCGGGGCGGCGCAAAGCGAACGCGCGCCGCCTTGGGCATGGGGGAGGCGTATTCGATGCGTGCCGTGTGCCGGGGGGGTGCGGTGGTGCTGGCCACCGCGGGCGGATGGGCGCGCGCGGCGGGTTCCGGCGGATAAGTCGAGGGGGCGGGATAGATCTGCGGCAGCGGACCCAGATCCTCCGACGCGGGAATCTCGGGGTCGATGAGGATGATGGACGGCAGGTCGTGCGTGGCATCGCGCTGGACGATGCCGCGGGGGGTGTCGGCAGCAGGGGTTTCCGCTGCGCTGACGACGGGTTCTGGGGATGCTTCGCCCGCAACCGCCTCTACCGCGACGTCGAGCGCAAGCTCATGGGCTTCCTGTTCGGCGGTCGTCGCGGTTTCCGGCATCGGGGCGGCTGCAACGGGCTCCGGCGGCGGCAGTGGAGAGCCGTCTTCCAGCAGCAGGCCCGGACGCGCATCGAAAGCGGCACCGCACACGCTGCACTGCACCCAGCCCTGCGCGGCGTCGAGCTGATCCGTCCCGAGGCGGAACACGCTGGCGCAGTGCGGACAGGTGGTGCGGTAGTTCACTTTTTGATACCAGCCAGACGCACCCAGCCCTCGTCGATGGCGGGTGGATCGAAATCGAACCAGTCACGATAAACCGCCATCACCTCGTCCGCCTGCTCGGCCAGAATGCCGGACAGCACCAGGCGCCCGCCCGGGCGCACCCGGCCGGCCAGCAGCGGCGCCATGCCCTTGAGCGGATTGGTGAGGATGTTGGCGACGACGACATCGTACTGACCCGGCGCGAGTTCGCCCGGCAGGCAGAAGTGCGCGCTCACGTCATTGAGTTCGGCGTTGTCGCGCGAGGAGGCGACCGCCTGTTCGTCGATGTCGACGCCGTCGACCCGCGCCGCGCCTAGCCTGACGGCGGCAATGGCGAGGATGCCGGAGCCGCAGCCGTAGTCCAGCAGCGTTTCGCCGCCGGCGAGATGGTCGTCGAGCCAGCGCAGGCACAGTCGCGTGGTGGGGTGGCTGCCGGTGCCGAAAGCGAGGCCGGGATCGAGCTTGAGGTTGATCGCGCGGCTGTCGGGTGCGTCGTGCCAGGTCGGCACGATCCACAAACGCGGCGAGATCGGAATGGGGTCGAACTGCGACTGGGTCAGGCGCACCCAGTCCTGCTCGGCCACGGTTTCGACCGTGTAATCGGCAGGCATGGGAACGCCCGCCTGTTGCGCGGCTGCGGCCAGAGTCTTCGCCACATCGGCGTCTTCATCCAGCAGCACCACTGCAATGCTGTGCGGCCACAGTTCGGCAGTCGGGTGATCGGGCTCGCCGAACAGCGGTGTTTCGTCGACCGTGCCGGCATCGGCATCTTCCAGCGACACCGACAGTGCGCCGGCTTCCATCAGCGCGTCGGACAGCGGCTCGGCCTGATTGGAATCGACGAGGATGCGGATGGATTGCCAGGGCATTTTTATGGGCTGGGGGCTAGGAGCTGGGAGTTGGGGTTCAGGCGCCAGGTATTAAAAATGACGCGGCTATTGGCCGCGCATCCCCCTAACCCCTGGTCCCTGATTCCTGGCCAGCCTTCTCTTCCGCCAGCTTGTGTTCCAGGTAATGAATGTTGGTGCCGCCGGCGATGAAGGCTGCGTCGTGCAACAGATCCTGATGCAGCGGGATGTTGCTCTGGATGCCTTCGATCACCATTTCCATCAGCGCGCCGCGCATGCGGGCGATGGCCTGGTCGCGGGTGTCGCCGTAAGCGATCACCTTGCCGATCATCGAGTCGTAGTGCGGCGGCACGTAATAGCCATGGTAGACGTGCGAGTCGACACGGATGCCGGGGCCGCCAGGGGCATGGTAGTTGGTGAGCTTGCCGGGACTGGGGACGAAGGTGGAAGGGTGCTCGGCGTTGATGCGGCACTCGACGGCATGGCCCTTGAACTGGATGTCCTTTTGCTTCCACGGCAGCTTCTCACCGGCGGCGACGCGGATCTGCGTCTGCACGATGTCGATGCCGGTGATGAGTTCGGTGACCGGGTGTTCGACCTGCACGCGGGTGTTCATTTCGATGAAGTAGAACTCGCCGTTTTCGTACAGGAACTCGAAGGTGCCGGCGCCGCGATAGCCGATCTTGCGACACGCTTCGGCGCAGCGCTCGCCGATCTTGTCGCGCAGCTTGGGGTCGAGGCCGGGCGCGGGCGCTTCTTCCAGCACTTTCTGGTGGCGGCGCTGCATCGAGCAGTCGCGTTCGCCCAGATGCACCGCGTTGCCGTGCTCATCGGCGAGGATCTGGATCTCGATATGGCGCGGTGTCTGCAGGAATTTTTCCATGTAGACCATGGGGTTGCCGAAGGCCGTTCCGGCTTCGGTCTTGGTCATGGACACCGCGTTCAATAGCGCGGCTTCGGTGTGCACCACGCGCATGCCGCGGCCGCCGCCGCCGCCGGCTGCCTTGATGATCACCGGATAGCCGATGCGCGCGGCGGTCTTGACGAGTTCGCCGGGATCGTCCGACAGGGCGCCGTCCGAGCCCGGCACGCACGGCACCTTGGCTTCGAGCATCGCCTGCTTGGCCGCCACCTTGTCGCCCATCAGGCGGATGTTGTCGGGACGCGGGCCGATGAAGGTGAAACCGGAGGATTCCACACGCTCGGCAAAATCGGCGTTTTCAGACAGGAAGCCGTAGCCGGGGTGGATCGCCTCGGCGTCGGTGACCTCGGCGGCGGCGATGATCGACGGCACATGAAGGTAGCTCTGCGCCGACGCCGCCGGCCCGATGCACACCGATTCGTCGGCAAGCTTCACGTACTTCGCGTCGCGGTCGGCCTCGGAATACACGGCGACCGTCTTGATGCCCATTTCGCGACAGGCGCGCTGGATGCGCAGGGCGATTTCCCCGCGGTTGGCAATTAGGATTTTTTCGAACATGTTTTTTGAGGGGCCTGGGGCTGGGATTGAGGGGCTGGGGGCGGTCGCGCTGCGCGCGGCCACTTTCCCCGGCTCCTGGTTCCCGGCTCCTGGTCCCCGGACTCCTCAGGCAATCACAAACAGCGGCTCGCCGTACTCAACCGGCTGGCCGTTTTCGACCAGGATGGCCTTGATGACACCGCCCTGATCCGACTCGATTTCGTTCAGGAGCTTCATCGCTTCGATGATGCATATCGTGTCGCCGGCATTCACGCTCTGCCCGACTTCGGCAAAGTTCTTGGAGCCGGGGGCCGGCGCACGGTAGAAGGTGCCGACCATGGGCGAACGCACGATGTGGCCCTCGGGCACGGCGTCCTCGGCCGGGATGGCCGCCACCGGGGGGGCCGCCGGGGCGGGCGCGTGCATCATCTGCGGGGCATGCATCATCATCGGCGCGCCCGCAATGCTCTTGGCGATGCGGACCTTTTCTTCGCCCTCGGTAATTTCCAGCTCGGCGATGCCGGAGGCTTCGACCAGGTCAATGAGCTTTTTCAGTTTTCTGAGATCCATGGGAGGTCCTGTTTTGGAGGTGGCGCAAGGCGAATTCCAGCGCCAGTTCATAACCGTGCGCGCCCAGGCCCGACACCACGCCGACCGCGAGGTCGGAAAAATACGAGTGGTGGCGGAAGGTTTCGCGCGCGTAGATGTTGGAAAGATGGACTTCGACGAAAGGAATGGCCGTCCCTGCCAGGGCGTCGCGCAAGGCGACGCTGCTGTGGGTGTAGCCCGCCGGGTTGATGACGATGAAGTCGACGTGGTCGTGCGCGGCCTGGTGGATGCGGTCGATCAGGGCGCCTTCGTGGTTGTTCTGGAAGGTTTCGACCAGTGCGCCAACGGCTTCCCCGCGGCTGACCAGCGCGCGGTTGATGTCGTCGAGCGTGGCGAGGCCGTAATGCCTGGGTTCGCGGCTGCCCAGCAGATTGAGGTTGGGGCCGTGCAAGACCAGCACGTGCGGGTGCAGACTGGGGACCGATTTGGCCGCTGCGCGGCTGGTTCGTTTAGTCGTCATGGCGGCGAGTTTGCCGTAAATGAGGGTAAATTGTCCAGATATTGACGCTAAATCGCAACTATGAGCCAACTTTTGCCTGGGCCTTGATTTTGCTCAGCGCGCTTTCCAGCGTGGCGCGCGGCAGTCGCCCCAGGTGGCTCAGGGCGATACTGCCATCGCGGTCGAGCACGATCGTGTAGGGTAGCGCTCCGCTCGGGTTGCCGAGCCCCCTGGCCAGGCTGTGTGCCGCCCCCTCGCCGATCAGGATCGGATAATTGACCGGCTGTTGCCGCAAAAACTGCGCGACATTGGCCGGGTTGTCGATGGCGATGCCGACGAATTCCACCCCGCTGGACTGAAACTGGGTGCGCAGGTCGGCAAAATCCGGCATTTCCTCGCGGCACGGCGCGCACCAACTGGCCCAGAAATTCAGCACCACCACTTGGCCGCGCCATTGCGACATCGGCTGCGGGCGCCCCTCGCCATCCGGAAAGCTGAGTTGCCACAGCGCGGCAAGTGCCGGTGCCTCGGGCGCTTGCGGGGCATAGCGTGTCTGCGCCAGCCAGACGCCTGCGGCCAAGGCAGCCAGGGCCAGGGGAACAAGGTAAAACCATTTTTTTTGCATGGGTTGCGCTGCCTGCAAGTGCCATCGCCCCGCAAAAGGGGCGATGGTTGGCGATGGATGCGTTCTGCTGGCGCCGTGGCGCGGATGCGGCTTGGCTTACAGCGTGCCGTAGGAGTGCAGGCCCGAAAGGAACATGTTCACGCCGATGAAGGCGAAGGTGGTGACGAACAGCCCGACCACCGCCCACCAAGCCAGCATCGGGCCGCGCAGGCCCTTGACCAGGCGGATGTGCAGCCAGGCGGCATAGTTCAGCCACACGATCAGCGCCCAGGTTTCCTTCGGATCCCACGACCAGTAGCCGCCCCAGGCTTCGGCCGCCCACATCGCGCCGAGGATGGTGGCGATGGTGAAGAAGGCGAAGCCGATCGCGATGGTCTTGTACATGACGTCGTCGAGCACCTCCAGTTTCGGCAGGCGGCTGGCGAGGATGCCGCGCGCGGCCAGCAGGTAGGCGCCGCCCAGCATGGCTGCGATGGAGAAGGCGCCGTAGCCGATGAAGTTGGCGGGAACGTGCAGCTTCATCCACCAGGACTTGAGCGCGGGCACCAGCGGCTGGATTTCGTGCGCCCCGCGATCGAAGGTGTACCAGAGGATGAAGCCGACTGCGGCCGAGATCACCAGCAGCACGAAGGCGCCCATCTGTCGCGCCCGGGATTGCGCTTCGTAATAGAGGTACATCATCGCGGTGAAGAGGCAGAACAGCACGAACACTTCGTACAGGTTCGACACCGGGATATGGCCGACGTCGGCGCCGATCAGGTAGGACTCGTACCAGCGCACCATCAGGCCGATGAAGCCCATGGCGATCGCGGACCAGGTCAGCGAACTGCCGGTTTTCAGCAGGAAATCCGAGCGTGCCAGCAGGCCCGCCCAATAGCTCACCGTGGCCAGCCCGAACAGCGCGCACATCCACATGATGGCGGCCTGGCTGGAGATCAGGTATTTGAGGAAGAAGGCTTCTTCCATGCGCGCCAGGTTGCCCTGGTACTGGCTGATGGCGAACAGGCTGATCGCGCCGACCACCAGGAAGAGCGGACGGAACGGTTTCCAGAACCAGCCGAACACTGCCAGCGCCGGAATCGCCGCGAGCAGGATGCCCTTCTCGTAAAGGTCCATATAGTCGCCGAACTGCGACAGGGCAAACAGGCCGCTCGTGGCGACGATGGCGGCGAACAGCCAGTCGAACCAGGACAGGCGCTTCAGTAGCGGGGCGGGTTGGTTAAGGGCGAGTTCCATGTTTGATAGCCTCCTGATTACTTGACAAGCGTGTCGAGCGCCTGCGAATGCTGGACGAATTCTTTTTCGAAATCGATGGACTGTTTGGCCGACGACATCGCAAGCAGCGCATGGCCCGGCTTGATGCGCAGCCACACCCGGCGCTCGCGGACGTAAAGCATGAAGAATACGCCGAGCGTCAGCAAAAGCGAACCCAGATAAACCACGTTCTGGCCAGGGGAACGGGTGAGTTGCAAGCCGCTTGCCTTGACCTCGTCGTACTGCATCAGCTGCAGATAGATCGGCGCGCCATAGACGAACAGATCACTCACGCTGTTGAGGGTGTCGCGCACCAGCCAGCCGGTGGCGTCGTTGGTTTGGGGCGCGGGCAGACCGGCCTGACGGTTGGCGATCTGCAGCGCCTCGAAGGCCGCGAGCTCGAGGATGCGCAGATAGGTGCCTGCCGCTTTTTCCCCTTCCGCTGCCGGAACCTTTTCCTCGATGAAACGGCCCAGCGACTCAAAGCCGCCCTCGGCAAACAGGGCCAGCACCTGGCTTGCGCTAAATTTCAGCTTGTCCTCGATTTCAGTGCCCCAGGCGTTTTCCGGCAGCGCCTGGCGGGCGAAGCGGGCGGCGATTTCGGGACGCAGTTCCGCATTCAGCAGCGCCCCGCGCAGCCGCATGTAGCTGTCGATGCTGCCGTCGGCATCCAGCGGCATGCGCAGGTAGCGGAAAGCTTCATTCGGCGATTCGCGCACACCCGACATCAGGAACCAGCGGCCATCCAGTTCCAGCGGCAGCATGTAGTTGGAAAACTCGCGCGCCTGCCCGCGCGCATCGCGCAGCTTGTACTGGAAGCTCGGACCGACGTTGCGCAGATGCCGTTTGTCGCTGACCGGACTGCCGCCGAGCACGCTCATGGTGTCGCTGGAGTCCGCGATTTCGCCGCCCATGTTTTCGATGTTGAACGGCCGGAAGTCGATGAACTCGAGCGTGTAGTCGCCCGCCGTGCTGGTCAGCGTGGCGTCCTTGTGGACCGCGCCTTCGATGGCAAAGGACGATGCCTGCGGCGCGAACAGATTCCAGCCGCGCAGGGTCAGGCGGGTACCGCCGTCGGCAAAGCTCGCCTGGTAGATGGCGACACCGTCGTGGATCAGCGGGTGGTTGACGGCGATGGTCGCTTCGCGGATTTTGTTGCCGGCGTGGTCGAACAGAACGACGTCGCTCTCGAAACTCTTCGGCTGGCCCGTCGTGTAGTGCTCGATGCGGAATTTTTTCAGCGCCACCGTGAAGGGCAGTTCCTGCACCAGGTAGCCGTCGGCCACGTTGAGGAAGGCCACGTCCGCGCTGGAACCCTCGGGAATCTGCACGCTGCCGCGAAACGACGGGTTCGACGGCGACAGGCGGGAAATCGCCGGAACCTGGCTTTGCGGGATGTCGCGTGTTTCGATCTTCTTGTAGCCCAGCACCTGCTGCGCCTTGAAGATCAGGTTGCCGTCCATCAGGCCGCCGATGCAGATGATCACGATGGCCGAATGCGCCAGAAAATAGCCGACGCGGTTCCAGCTGCCGGCCTTGGCGGCGAGCAGCATCCCATCCTCGCGCGGCAGGCTCTTCACCTTGTAGCCCTGGCCTTCCAGATAGCGTTGTGCGCTGGCGGCAAGCGCCTCGGGCGACTGTTCGGTGGCGGCTTCGTGTTTGTGCTTGAACGCGGCTAGCGACTGCTCGCTGACATGCTCGCGGAAGCTTTTCATCTCGCGTGCAAAGTTCGGTGCGTTGCGCCAGATGCACACGCTGAGGGATGCGACGAGAAAGGTCAGGATGACCAGAAACCACAGGGCATGATAGACGTCGTACAAGCCCAGTTTTTCGAACACCTGAAACCAGAACGGGCCGAGCTGGATGATGTAGTTGGCGTAGGGCTCGGACTGCTTCAGCACGGTGCCGATGATGGAAGCGATCGCCAGAATGGACAGCAGGCTGATGGCAAAGCGCATCGAGCTCAGCAGTTCAAACAGGGACTTGCCGAAGGAGTGGGTAGCAGTGTTCATGTGGGCTGCAATAAAAAAGGGTGACTTGCGTCACCCTTTTATCGACTCAGGGACGGCCGATTAGTTTAACGCAAGCCCTGAATATACGAAGCCACGGCCTTCATGTCGGCATCCGTCATCTTGGCGGCGATGGTGCGCATCATCTTGGCGGCGTCGTTGGCACGCGTTTCGACGCGGAATGCATTCAGCTGCTTGTAGATGTAGTCGGCATGCTGGCCGGCCAGACGCGGGAACTGGACGGGGATGCCCTTGCCCTGCGGACCGTGGCAGGAGGCGCACGCCGGCACGCCGGCACCCTGCACGCCGCCGCGATAGATTTTCTGGCCGAGCAGTGCCAGTTCCATGTCCTTGGAGGTGCCGGGCTTGGGCTGCTGGGCGCTGAAGTACGCTGCCAGGTTCTGCATGTCCTGCGGGCTCAGGTCCTTGACGATGCCTGCCATCACGGGGTTCTTGCGTTCGCCCGACTTGAAGTTGGTGAGCTGCTTGTTGATGTACTCGGCGTTGAGGCCGGCAATCTTGGGATTGGCCGCCGTCGGGCTGTTGCCGTCCGCAGCGTGACATGCCACGCACACCTTGGTGACGATGCTTTCGGCCGCCTTGGGATCACCTTTGCTGGCCGTAGCTGTAGCGGGTTCGGTGGCAAAAGCGGAAGTGGCGGCCAGGGCGGCGACCATAGAGACCATAGAGACGACGAGTTTCATCAAAAGCTCCTGAAGCTTGCAAAACTTGGGAAAACAGGTAGTTTAGCGGCAACTAATATGACTGCCAAGCCCGTGCTCAATCGCGCCCAATTCCATACCTCGGTCGCCCAACTCCGCGATTTGCCCTACAGCCGCGCCGAGATCGCGTTCGCCGGGCGTTCCAACGCCGGAAAATCCAGTGCAATCAACCTGTTGACGCGCAAAAACCGCCTGGCGTACACCTCCAAAACGCCGGGGCGCACGCAGCTCATCAACTTTTTCGAGCTGGATGCCGACACCTATCTGGTCGACCTGCCGGGCTATGGTTACGCAAAAGTGCCGCCTGCGGTGAAGGCGAAGTGGGAGAGTCTGCTGTCGCGTTACCTGCAGGAACGCGAGGCGCTGGTCGGCATGGTGCTGATCATGGATGCGCGCCATCCGCTGACTCCGCTGGACCGGCAGATGCTCGACTGGTTTACCCCCACCGGCAAGCCGGTGCACATCCTGCTGTCGAAGGCCGACAAGCTGTCCAACAGCGAAAGGACCCTGACCTTGCGCCGCGTCGAACAGGAGTTGGCCGCGCTGGATCGCGTCAGCGTCCAGTTGTTCTCCAGCCTGTCGCGCCAGGGCGCCGAGGACGCAGCGGCACTGATCGAAGGCTGGCTGGCGCAGGCCTGCCAGCCGGATTCGCAGCCCGCCGAACCAGCCGGCGAGCCGCAACAATAAAAAAGCCCCGACCAAGGGAGGGATCGGGGCTAAAAATGCCTTAAGGGGATTAAGGCACCCCGCTCAGGGAGGAGAAGCGGGAGACGATGCAAGACCGTCCGCTTTTACAGAGTAGACCCGCTTGAAGAAAGTTCC
>JBAVWB010000142.1:0-3673 GCA_049697615.1 Thiobacillus sp.
AGCGCGGAAATTGAATGAGCGCCCAAGGAAAACATTAAACTACGAAACGCCAGCACAACAATTTCACCAACTTGTTGCGTCGATCGGTTGAATCCGCCGGCACATAGCTGACCTAGGCGGCGCAGTACGCCACCGGCGGCTAAGGCCGAACAAGAGACGGTCGAGCACTCCAACCTGAACTCCCGCTCCTGGCCGATAGCCCACTTCCACGATCAAACGAGAATGTCTGCTTACAGCAGTCGCTCTAGCGGCAAACGATGGCAAGCGGGGGGAGGCGGCATGTGACCCGAATCGTATCCTTGAACCTGCCGCCAGTCGCTCGGTTTTCGGCTCATTGAGAGGACTGGCATGAAACCGGGGGCGCCTGCTGTTTCAATGGCAGAAAACCCGCTTCCGCCTCGTGCTAGACTCCCTCAAAATTCGAGACGCGCATGGCCGAGGAGTCTGATCTTTCCCGTACTGAACCCGCGAGTCCGCGGCGCCTGCAAGAGGCGCGCAGCGCGGGCGATGTGCCGCGTTCTGCCGAACTCACCGCGTGGGTGGTGTTGCTGTCGGCGCTGGGGGTGCTGACCTGGCAGGCGCCGCGTCTGTTCGATGCCTTGCAGGGCCTGATCAAGGCCGCTTTGGTTCACGCGGCGCAGCCGCTTTCCCCCCCCTTTCTCGAAGCGGCGCAGTCTGCGCTGTGGGCGGTGCTGCCTGTGCTGGCCGCCATTTTTGTCGCGTCGCTGGTGGCGCCGATGCTGCTTTCGGGCTGGGTGTATGCGCCCCAGGCGGCGCAGGCCGATCTGGCGCGCGCCAATCCTTTCAAGCCCTTTTCCCGGCTGTTTTCGGCTGACGCCTGGTTCGACGGAACGCGGGCGCTGCTGAAGCTGGCGCTAGCCGCCGCTGCGGTGGGCTGGGCGCTGGCCGATGGCTGGCCGGAACTGCAGGGTCAGACCGGCAGCGAGACGGCCAGCTGGATCGGTCGTGGCGTGCTGGCGCTGGCCTTGGCGCTGGCGCTGGCGGCGGCGCTGGACGCGGGCTGGCGCTGGTGGCGCTATCTGCGCCGCCACGCGATGACCTGGCAGGAGGTGGTGGCCGAGGCGCGCGAAGCCGAGGTCAGCCCGGAAATGCGCGCACAATTGCGCAGCCGCCAGCAGCAGGCAGGGCAGGCGGGGCAGGGAACGAACGCTGAGCCCACGGCGAACCCTCTCCCTAACCCTCTCCCAAATGGAGAGGGAACAAACGTGATGCCCACATCGATTAATGAGGTGATCGGATGAATGCGCAGGGCGTGATGGTGTTGGGCATGCCGGTGAACCGGCTGGCGGTGCCGATGCTGGTGCTGCTGATTTTGGCAATGATGATATTGCCGCTGCCCACCTTCATGCTCGACGTCCTGTTCACGCTCAACATCGCGCTGGCGATGATCGTGATGCTGGTGAGCCTGAATTCGCGGCGGCCGCTGGATTTTTCGGTGTTTCCCACGGTGCTGCTGCTGACCACGCTGCTGCGCCTGTCGCTCAACGTCGCCTCGACCCGCATCATCCTGATGCAGGGCCACACCGGGCCGGAAGCGGCGGGCAAGGTGATCGAGTCCTTCGGCAACTTCCTGGTCGGCGGCAACTACGTCGTCGGCTTCGTGGTGTTCCTGATTCTGGTCATCATCAACTTCGTCGTCATCACCAAGGGCGCCGGGCGCATCGCCGAGGTGGCGGCCCGCTTCACCCTGGATTCGATGCCGGGCAAGCAGCTGGCGGTGGATGCCGATCTCAACGCCGGCTTCATCAACGAAAGCGAGGCGCGCACGCGGCGCCATGACATCGGCCGCGAAGCCGATTTCTACGGCGCGATGGACGGCGCCTCCAAGTTCGTGCGCGGCGACGCCATCGCCGGCATCATCATCCTGTTTGTCAACCTGGTCGGCGGTGTCCTGGTCGGGCTGTTCCAGCACGACCTGGGGCTGACCGAGGCGCTCGGGCGCTATGCGCTCTTGACGGTGGGCGACGGCCTGGTGACGCAGATTCCGGCGCTGATCATCTCGACCGCGGCGGGCATCGTGGTCAGCCGCGCGTCGAGCGAACAGGACTTGTCGCGCGAGTTTTCAACCCAGGTTTTCGGGCGGCCGCAGACGCTGTATGTGGCCGCTGCGGTGCTGGGTTCGCTGGGCATGATTCCGGGTACGCCGCATCTGGCCTTTCTGACCATCGCCGTGGTGCTGGGCGGACTGGGATTCTGGCTGATGCGCCGTCAACGCGCTGCGCTCGAAATCGAACCGCTGGAACGGATCGAGGAGGAAACCGCGCCGCTCGATGTCACCTGGGAAGACATTCCGCCGGTCGACGTGCTGGCGCTCGAAGTCGGCTATCGCCTGATTCCGCTGGTCGATCGCAATCAGGGCGGCGCCGCGCTGGCAAGAATCACCGAGGCGCGCCGCAGCTTTGCCACCGACATGGGGCTGGTGGTGCCGCTCGTTCGCGTGCGCGACAACCTCGACCTCAAGCCCAACACTTACCGCATCACCCTCAAGGGCGTCGACGTGGCGCACGGCGAACTGCCCAGCGGCCAGGTGCTGGCGGTGGACATGGGCGACGTGCTGGGGCGCCTCGACGGCGCCCCCGGCGTGGACCCGCTGACCGGTCTGCCCGGCATCTGGATCGAGACCGGACGGGAGGAGGAAGCCGAGCTGCGCGGCTTTGTCGTGCTGACCACGGCCGAACTGATCGCGCGCCAGGTCGAGGCCGTGTTCCGCCAGCACGCGCCGGAACTGCTGGGGCGAACCGAGGTGCAGCAGCTGCTCGACACGCTGGCGCGCAGCCATCCGGGGCTGGTCGAGGACGTGACGCCGCGCCATCTGCCGCTGACCAGCGTGCAGGCGATATTGCAGCAGCTGATCGCGGAAAACGTCTCGATCCGCGACAGCCGCACCCTGTTCGAAACGCTGGCCGCGCGCGCGCCGAAAAGCCAGGCGATCGACGACCTGGTGGAAACCGTGCGCGCCGCGCTGGGGCGCAGCATCGTCGACCGCCTGTTCGAAGGCAGCAACACCCTGCATGTGATCGGTCTCGCCGCGGCAACCGAAACCCGCCTGCTGAACGAAATGGGCGACGAAGGCGAAGCCCTGTTGTCGCCCGCCACGCTGGATGCCATGAACGACGCGGCCGAACGCGCGCTGGCCGAGCAGGAAGCCGCAGGCCATCCGCCGGTGCTGCTGACCTCGCCGGGCCTGCGCGCCATGCTGTCGCGTCTGTTGCGGCGCAACCTGCCGCGGCTTGCAGTGATTGCCTACGCCGAGGTGCCTGCCGATAAAATGGTGCAGGTGACGACGGAACTCACGATAGGAGAGGGCGCATGAGCGTACAGGTATTCGTCGCGGCGAATGCGCGCGAGGGTCTGGCACAGGTTCGCCGCGAGCTGGGCGACGACGCCGTGGTGCTGTCCACGCGGCCGCATCCGCAGGGCGTCGAACTTCTGGCCAGCGCCTACGGTGAACTGGCGGTGCCGGCCATCGCAGAGACGCCCGACACCGCAGGCAGCTCGCGCATCCTGAACGAGCTGTCGCGCCTGCGCGGCATGCTGCAGAACCAGCTGGCCGGCTTTGCCTGGGGTGCGGGGCGGCGGCGCGATCCGGCGCGGGTGGCGCTGATGCAGATGCTGTTCGCCGCCGGCTTCGGCAGCGCGCTCGCCCGCACCC
>JBAVWB010000143.1:0-3006 GCA_049697615.1 Thiobacillus sp.
GTCGCGGCTTTCGGAACGGGTGCAGGTGCGGGCTTGGCAGCCGGCGTCCGGGCCGGCACAACGGCCACCGGTGCCACCGTCTGGGGCGCGGCCATGCCAGGCGGATCGAGCAGCATGGTGTATTCGCGCACCAGTCGGCCCGAAGCCCAGTTCAGTTCAACCAGCATGTCGATGAAAGGATCGGTCACCGGGCGGCTGGAGGTCACTTTCAGCACCGACCTGCCGTCGGGCTTCGTCTCGACCGAGAAACGCAGGGAAGACAGAACGGGAGCGTAATCAACCCGGGCGTCACGAAACGCCTGATCGGAAGCGAGGTTTGCCGACAGGCTTTGGAGCTCGGCCTTGTCTGCTGCGAACAGTTCGATCTCGGCAGCCAGGGGCTGGCCCAGCGCCGAAGTGACCGACAGCCTGCCCAACCCGGCGGCGTTCGCCATCAGCGGCACGGCAATCAGTCCGGCGGCCACCAGTTGGGTGGTGAAGCGCTTCAATTTCATCCCGTATCTCCCTATTCGCCCCGCGCGGCGGGGCTGTTGAATCCTTGACGCCACTATTGACGGCTCGTCAGGCGCAATCTTTAATGCATTAATCGCACCAGCGCTGGATTTTTCGCTCTACAGCCTTATCCAGTCAGGCTTCCAGCAATATCCGCAGCATGCGGCGCAGCGGCTCCGCTGCCCCCCACAACAGCTGATCCCCGACCGTGAACGCGGTCAGGTACTCGGGCCCCATGTTGAGCTTGCGCATGCGGCCGATCGGCACGGTCAGCGTGCCGGTCACCGCAGCGGGGGTGAGTTCGCGCATGGTGATGTCGCGGTCGTTCGGCACCACTTTCACCCACGGGTTGTGGGCGGCAATCAGGCCGTGGATGTCGGCCAGCGGCACATCCTTCGTCAGCTTGATGGTGAGCGCCTGCGAATGGCAGCGCATCGCGCCGACGCGCACGCACAGGCCGTCGATCGGGATCGGCTTGTCGCTGCGGCGCATGATCTTGTTGGCCTCGACCTGCGCCTTCCATTCTTCCTTCGACTGGCCGGATTCGAGCGCCACGTCGATCCACGGAATCAGGTTGCCGGCCAGCGGCACCGGCCAGGCGTCGACCGGATAGCGGTCGGAGCGGATGAAATCGGCCACCTTGCGGTCGATTTCGAGGATGGCCGAGGCCGGGTCGTCGATCAGCGACTTCACTTCCGCGTGCACCGCGCCCATCTGCTGGATCAGCTCACGCATGTTGCGCGCGCCGGCACCCGAGGCCGCCTGGTAGGTCATCGGCGACACCCATTCGACCAGCCCGGCATCGAACAGCCCGCCCATCGCCATCAGCATCAGCGACACCGTGCAGTTGCCGCCGATGTAGGTCTTGACGCCGCTGGCGATGCCGTCGCGGATCACGTTGCCGTTGACCGGGTCGAGGATGATGATGGCCTCGTCCTTCATCCTGAGCGTCGAGGCGGCGTCGATCCAGTAGCCGTTCCAGCCCGCCGCGCGCAGCTGCGGGTAAATCTCTTTCGTGTAGTCGCCGCCCTGACAGGTGATGATGGTGTCGCACAGCTTCAATTCGTCGATGCTGCTGGCATCCTTCAGCGGCGGCAGCTGCCCCCCATCAATCGTGCGGCCGATGTCGGGGGCCTTGCCGCCGACGTTCGACGTGGTGAAGAACACCGGCTCGATGTGGTCGAAATCGCGCTCTTCCTTCATGCGGCCCATCAGCACGGAACCCACCATGCCGCGCCAGCCGATCAGTCCTACCTTCATCATGTTCGTCTCCAAAAATTCTTATCCGCGAAGGACGCGAAGGTTCGCGAAGAAAAGCACTTCTTGGCGCTTCTTCGCGTCCTTCGCGGAAAAATCACATCGCCTTCACCACCGCGTCGCCCATCTCGCTGCACAACACTTTCTGCGTGCCTTCGGTCCAGATGTCGCCGGTGCGCAGGCCCTGCGCGATCACCTTCTTCACTGCGCCCTCGATGCGGTCGGCGGTCGCCAGGTCGGCGAAGGTGTAGCGGTACATCATCGCCACTGACAGGATGGTCGCCAGCGGGTTCGCGAGGTTCCTACCGGCGATGTCGGGCGCCGAGCCGTGGATCGGCTCGTACATGCCCTTGTTGTGTTCGTCGAGCGAAGCCGACGGCAGCATGCCGATCGAGCCCGACAGCATCGAGGCCGCGTCCGACAGGATGTCGCCGAAGAGGTTGCCGGTGACGATGGTGTCGAACTGCTTGGGCGCGCGGATCAGCTGCATCGCCGCGTTGTCGACGTACATGTGGGAGAGCGCGACCTCGGGGTAGTCCTTCGACACCTCGATCATCACTTCCTTCCACAGCTCGGAGCATTCCAGCACGTTGGCCTTTTCCACCGAGCACAGCTTCCTGCCGCGCTTCATCGCGATGCCGAACGCCACGTGCGCCACGCGGCGCACTTCGGATTCGGAATACAGCATGGTGTTGAAGCCGACGCGCTCGCCGTTCCGGATTTCGATGCCGCGCGGCTGGCCGAAATAGACGTCGCCGGTGAGTTCGCGCACGATCATGAGGTCGAGCCCGGACACGACCTCGGGCTTGAGCGAAGATGCGCCGGCCAGTTCGGGATACAAGAGCGCAGGGCGCAGGTTGGCGAAGAGATTCAGTTCCTTGCGGATGCGCAACAGGCCGCGCTCGGGGCGCAGCGGACGGTCGAGCGTGTCGTACTGCGGCCCTCCGACAGCGCCGAGCAGCACCGCATCGGCCTCGCGCGCAAGTTTCAGCGTCGCTTCAGGCAGCGGGTCGCCCGCCGCGTCGTAGCCGGCGCCGCCGATGGGCGCGGTTTCCATTTCGATTTTCGCGCCGTCGGCGCGCAGCACGTCAAGCACCTTGACCGCCTGCGAAACGATTTCCGGACCAATGCCGTCACCCGGCAAGACTGCAATTTTCATGTTCTCAAAACCTTTTGTCCGCGAAGGACGCGAAGAAACGCGAAGAAAAGCTTTTCTTCGTGACCTTCGCGTCCTTCGCGGATGAAAAATAAATCATG
>JBAVWB010000144.1:0-4141 GCA_049697615.1 Thiobacillus sp.
GCGATGCCGATGCAATCCAGAAAGCGTTACGCGACCTGAAAAAACACCCTGACCTCATCCGGCTGGAATCCGAAAAGCCTTATCACTTAAGGCGCGGCGATCCGACCGAGATTCGTTACACCACGCGCGAAATGCTGGGAATCGAGCAAGGTCTTCTCGATAAATCCCAAGCTCGCCAATCGGACATCAGCCATCACGCGGACACCTCGGCCGCGATCGCCGCGCGCCCCACGATGACCGACGAGCAGAAAGCAGCGCTCAAGCATGTTTGTGAAGATGCCGGCGCTGTCAAAATCGTTGAGGGTATGGCCGGCACGGGCAAGTCCTACCTCATGGCCGCCGCGCGCGAATCGTGGGAAGCCGCGGGCTTCGAGGTAGAAGGGGCGGCACTGGCAGGCAAGGCCGCATCCGGCCTGGAAAGTGGCGCTGACATTAATTCGAAAACGATCCACTCGCTGCTCTTCGAGCTCGACAGCGGCAAGCGTCAACTTCACAGCAAATCGATTCTGGTCATCGATGAAGGCGGGATGGTGGGAAGTCGGCAGCTTGCGCGCGTCCTCGATCACGTCCACAAGGCCGGTGCGAAGGCCGTCATCGTCGGTGACTCATGGCAACTTCAGGCGATCGATGCGGGCGGGGCATTCCGCCTGCTCTCCGAGCGGCTCGGGGCTGCTCGGCTGGAAAACATCATTCGCCAGAAACATGAGGTAGACCGTCAGGTCGTGCGTCTTTTTGCGAACGGCAAAGCTGCCGAGGCTCTTGAGTCCATGCGTGAACGCGGCCGTCTCAAAACCATGGAGACACGATCAGAGGCCATGCAGGAGATGGTGCGGGATTGGGCGCGGGGCCGCGATCCCCACAAACCCGGTGAAGCCCTAATGCTGGCCGCCACTCGCGCCGAGGTGGCTCAGATCAATGCGATGGCCCGCCAGATGTTGAAATCGGAGGGCAGGTTGGCGGGTGGGCTGCAAGTGCCAACCGCTGCCGGAATGAAGGAGTTTGCCATTGGCGACCGGATTATTTTCGGGAAAAACAATTCTGTCTTTGGCGTGAAAAACGGCGAACTCGGCACCGTTGAATCGATCCGCTTCGACAAAGCCGGCCAGGTGGAAATCACCGCTCGCCACGACAACGGTAAGGCCGTCAAATTCACGGTCGGTGAGAAAAAGGGCCAGTTTGAGGTCTTCGATTATGGCTATGGGATGAGCGTCCACAAGGCTCAGGGTGTGACGGTTGATAAAGCCTTCGTCCTGCCGAGCGACACCATGAGCGGGCGGGAGTGGACTTACGTAGCCGCTTCGCGCGCTCGCCACGAAACCCACATGTATATCACGCGTGACTCAGTGGAAGCCCTCACCAAAACAATGAGCCGTGCGCAGGGTAAAGAAACCAGCCTGGACTTCAAGCCTGCCGCCACCCCGGAAAAAGCCGCCGCGCCAGAATTGGCTACAAGCCACGATCGCGAGGCGACCGAGGTCAGCCCCTCGACCAAAAAAGAAAACGCCCCCAAAGCCCTCGATACCGTCTCGGTCTCGCGCCACGTCGCGGACAAGGCTATCGATGCGACCGACATTACAGACAAACAGAAACAGCAGATCAAAAAAGCGCTGGACGTTGCCGAGCTGGCCGTCCACATCAAAACCGGCAACCTGTCCGGCGCCATCCGGAAAGCCGAAGACATCCAGAAAACCATCCACGAAGAGGGACTTGCACCATGAAAAAACCCGCCGCGCTTCTCCATCTTCTCGCCGGCCTGGCCGTCTCCGGCTTGGCGCTCGCCGCGCCCGATCCGGCCTCGATGCTGGCCGCGGCCGAAGGCGACGAGAGCCTGAAACTCATCCAGACCGTCTTCGGAAACCCGGGAGGTCTGTTTCCCTCGGCTGGCGGACCGATGCCTGGGGGCGAGATTTTCTCGTCGATTTTCACGAACCTCAACATCATCCTATTTTCCCTCGGGTTAGCCTGGCTTACCTATGGCGTAGTGGGCGGATTGGTACAGACAGCCCATGAGGGTGAGTTCCTGGGCAAGCGCATGAGCACCACCTGGGTACCCATCCGCCTGACCATCGGCCTTGTCACGCTGGTTCCCTTCGTGAAAGGCTGGTCGATTGCCCAGCTCTTCGTCTACCTCATGGCCGTGCTGGGCATCGGCGCGGCGAATCTCACGATTCAGGGCTTCGCAGGCAGCGTCAACCAGCTTTCCGCCAGCGCCACACCCTATACGGCTCCGGCGTCGAAGGCCGTGGATCCCAAAACACGCGAGGCCGTGGAGAAGATGCTCAAGGTTGCCGCATGCGTCGAATCGCACAACTTCGAGCTCGCTGCCGGCGAGGCGAACGGCGCACTGCAATACGATCAGCAGCAATACGCCACCTGCCAAAAAACGCAGGGGCGCATGGTCTGCGGCATCACAGCCGAGCTGCCTGACGAGTTCGCTTGCGGATCCGTTTCCTTCCCCACCGCGAAGGCCACGGACAGCAAGAACAGCGACCCGGCGATGGCCTCCATCGCCGCAGCCGTGGCCGCTGGCCAGGAGGCCGCTGGTCTTGAGGCCTTCCATGCGGTGCGGGCGCTGTCCCGCGAGATGGCTCAAGCCGCTGCTACCGGGGCCGACTTCGCAGGAATCGGCAAGCGCGTTGATGAAATCGCCAAGGCCTATCAAGCCGGCCTCACCCAAGCCGTCGCGGCCCACGAATCGCAAATCCAGCAGCGTGCCTCGCAGGCGCTTGCCAAGGCCGGCAGCATGGAAAAGGGTGGCTGGGTCTCGCTTGGCACCAGCTACAAAACCCTGTCCGCCGACCTCTCAGCTTTCTCACAGATGGGGCTAGGTGTCGCCGAGGTGCAGGTCGAAGAAGGCCGTGCACAGGGCGAATTCATGGCACGGCTGTCCGGCGCCTGGAGCGGCATGGAAGACTTTGCCGGCCGCCTCACGAATGAGGGCGAGACGTGGCGCTGGCTCTCGAACAAGATCAACGGCGGTATCGCCAGCATCGGCAACGATGGCGGCCTGGTGAACCCCCTCGTGGTGGCGCAGAAGCTCGGAGATACGACTATCGGCGCGGGTCAGGCCCTCTTGCTGGTCTCGAAGATCCCTGTGGTGGGCAAGGTGCTGGACAAGATCCCGGGTGCCGACAGCCTGTCGACGGTCGGCATGGTGCTCTTCTGGGCCGGCGCCTTCCTCGCGATCTACATACCGATGATCCCGTTCATCGCCTTCTGGTCGGGGATTATTACCTGGTTGGGCACGCTGGCCGAAGGCCTGGTTGCGGCCCCGCTCTGGAGCATTGCGCACCTCGACACGGATGGCGAAGGCCTCGGCCGGCGCACGGAGTATGGCTACATCTTCCTGATGCAGGTGTTCCTACGGCCGGTCCTGATGGTGATCGGCTTCATCGCCGCCTCGCTATCGATGCTGGCGCTGGGCACGCTGTTCGTAAAACTCTACAGCCTGGCGTGGGAAACCGCCGGCTATCAAAACTTCGACGTGGGCGCGGTGGTGCTGATGGTGGGTGGCGTGGTGCTGTTCGCCGTGCTGCTCATCAGTATCGTGCAGGGCTCGTTCAACCTGGTGAGCTACATCCCGGATCGCGTGCTCGGCTGGCTTGGCGGCTACGTCGGTGAAGGCCTCGGCCGGCAGCAGGAGGCCCAGCACGAGGGCAAGTTCCAGTCTGCTGTGCTGGCCGGCAAGACAGCGGCAAAACTGTAAAAACCAACGAAAAAGGAGTCGAAAAAATGGATCAACAAACGGCTGAATCGTTTATGTACGTCGCCCGCCTTCACTTCGAAGCGATGGCGCGAGAGCGCAAAGCAAATGCCCTGGAGCGGATCAAGCGCCAGCGGTTTTTCTCACCCATTGCCGCGCCGGTTGACGAAGCTGCGGCAGCTTTCATCTGCCACATCACCACCCCTGAGATCGAACCTCAGCTTGCGGACGATGCTGACGACCTGGACTGGCTGATCGACTCATTGGACCCAATTAGCTGCCAACCAGATGAACTTGATCGGCTCTTTCATCAGTGCCGGCGGGCTGGCGACGTTGAGAAGGCCGCGTACTTGATCGGGTGCCGCGACGTGCGCATGCGCATTTCGCTGTTGGAGGGCACCGACGAGTGGCGCGCGCTTGAATCAGTCGCAGAGAAGT
>JBAVWB010000145.1:0-16250 GCA_049697615.1 Thiobacillus sp.
AGCAGGACCTGGCCAGCGAGAATTTGACGCCCTGGGTGGTGCATTTTTCCCCCCGCGGCCGCCCGTTGACGCATCAGCGGGTGATGGAACTGAAAGAGAAGCCCGCACTGGTATTGCTGTGCGGGCGCTATGAAGGAATAGACGAGCGGCTGTTGCAGCGTCGCGTGGACGAGGAAATTTCGCTGGGCGACTTTGTGTTGTCGGGCGGCGAACTCCCCGCGCTGGCGCTGATGGATGCGATCATCCGGCAACTGCCGGGCGCCATTAATGATCCGGATTCGGCGGTGGAAGACTCCTTCGCCAATGGCTTGCTCGACTGCCCGCACTACACCCGGCCCGAAGTCTGGCAGGGCATGGCGGTGCCGGAGGTGCTAAAAGGCGGCAACCACGCCGCGATCGCCCAGTGGCGACTGCAGCAGAGCCTGACGATCACGGCGGCGCACCGCCCCGATCTGCTGGCGAAGCGCGGTTTGTCGAAGCAGGAACAGGAATTTCTCGCGGCGCCCCCACCCGGTGCGCCGCAGAACAAAGCGGCAGAGGGCCAGTAGGCCCGAGCCAATGTGAAACGGCGTGACGTCCACCCTTTTGGGGTATACCTCTCCCGCCAGGTGCAAGGAAACATCATGAACATCATCGAGCAACTCGAACAGGAAGAAATCGCCCGCCTGGGCAAAACCCTCCCCGACTTCGCCCCCGGCGACACCATCGTCGTCCAGGTGAAAGTGAAGGAAGGCACCCGCGAGCGTCTGCAGGCTTACGAAGGCGTCGTCATCGCCAAGCGCAACCGCGGCCTCAACTCCGCTTTCACCGTGCGCAAGATCTCGGCCGGCGAAGGCGTCGAGCGGACCTTCCAGACCCACTCGCCGCTGGTCGCCAGCGTCGAGGTCAAGCGCCGCGGCGACGTCCGCCGCGCCAAGCTGTACTACCTGCGCGAGCGCTCCGGCAAGTCCGCACGCATCAAGGAAAAGCTGCCCGCCCGCAAGGTCAAGGCTGCCGCTGCCGAATAAGCAGTCTTCCTGCCGCCAAAAACGCCCGCATGAAGCGGGCGTTTTTATTTTCGGCGGGCGCTAAAATGCCAGCATGACGATCTACGATGCCATTCTGGATGCCCCGCCCTGCCGCCTCGGCGCGGTCTTCACCGGCGACGAGCTGACCCGTCTGGACTTCCTGCCGGCGGACACGCCCGTGTCGTCCCGGCTGGACGGGCGGGCACGCCAGCTGGCGCGCGAACTCGATGCCTATTGGCGCAACCCCGACCACCCGTTCGACCTGCGCTTCGTGCCCCAGGGTACGCCGTTCCAGTTGCGGGTCTGGCGGGCGTTGCGGGCGATCCCGGCCGGGCAGCCGACCACCTATGGCGCGCTGGCCAAACAGCTCGGTACGGCGGCGCGCGCAGTGGGCCAGGCGTGCGGATCGAACCCTCTGCCCATCCTCATCCCCTGCCATCGGGTCGTTGCGGCGAACGGGCTGGGCGGCTTCATGCACGCATCCAGCGGCGCCCCGCTGGATGTGAAAACCTGGCTGCTGGCGCATGAACGTGCGGCCTCACGCTTGCCGCCCGCCCCCTCACCCCAACCCTCTCCCGCAAGCGGGAGATGGAGCAAACGTCATGCCCAAACCGATTAACGCGCTGATTGACCGGTTCTGCGATCATCTGTGGCTGGAAGACGGGCTGGCGGACCTGACGCTGGCGGCGTACCGGCGCGACCTCAAGACCTTTGGCGCCTGGCTGGAAAAGGAACGCAAGCATGGCCTGGACGCTGTCGTGGCAGGCGATATCGAGGCCTACCTGGCGTGGCGCTTCACCCATCGCGCGCAGCCGCGCAGCGCGGCCCGCTACACCTCGGCGCTGAAGCGCTTCTATCGCTACCTGCTGCGCGAGAACCTCATCGCCACCGACCCCACGCTCAACCTCGACAGTCCCAAGCTGCCGCGCTCGCTGCCCAAGACACTGACCGAGGCCGACGTGGAGCGCCTGCTCGACAGCGCCGACGTCCACACCCCGCTGGGCCTGCGCGACCGCGCGATGCTGGAAACGCTGTATGCGACGGGCCTCAGGGTATCGGAACTGGTGGGGCTGAAGCTGACGGCAGCGAATATCAACGACGGCGTGCTGCGCGTCACCGGCAAGGGCAACAAGGACCGGCTGGTGCCGCTGGGCGAGGAGGCAGTGCAGTGGCTCAAGCGCTATCTGAAGGATGCGCGACCGCTGCTGATGGAAAAGAACCTCTCCGATGCCGTGTTCGTGACCGCGCGCGGCGACGGCATGACGCGGCAGGCCTTCTGGTATCTGATCAAGCGGCGCGCGCAGGCTGCCGGCATCACCCGCCCGCTGTCGCCGCATACGCTGCGCCACGCCTTTGCCACCCACCTGCTGAACCACGGCGCCGACCTGCGGGTGGTGCAGATGCTGCTCGGTCACAGCGACATTTCCACCACCCAGATCTACACCCACGTAGCGCGCGAACGGATGAAGCAGCTGCACGCGCAGCATCATCCGCGCGGCTGACTACGGGTAGGGAATCCGCTCCATCAGGTAGCACAGGCAGTCCTGGCGGATCACCCGCGTATCGCGCGTCAGCATCGCCGGCATCAGCGATTTCTTGAGCGTAATCCCGCCCTGGCGGTACTCGAACAGGCGGTCGCCGATGTCATCCCCCACTTTCGTCCAGCGCCTGCAGCCGGGCCGGGCTGCCCGGCCCAGCAGGTCGCCGCGCGCCAGTTCGCGGAAATTGTAGTGATCCAGCTCGGGCATAAAATCGATGTCCGCGCCCGGCGCGGCAAAGCCGAAGCTGACCTCGTCAGGCACCTTCGATGCTCACCCCATCGGTTGTGGGTCGGCCCTGACCATCCTATCCGCCCCCCTCTTTGTTGTAGAGGAGGCAGGCTGAAGCAGCTTCAGATCCGCGTGCTGCGGCGGGCGAGATAAAACCATTCCTGCCCCGGCAGCGCGTTGGGGTTGGGGAAGACGATGTGACCGTCGCTGTCCGCCAACACCGGCGTGCCGTCGTGGCGCGTGCCGATGACTTCACCCGCGCTCACGCGGTCGAAGCTCGCCCAGTGACGGCTGAATGCATCGTCGGCATGGCCGCGGTCGACGACCTGGTACAGGCGCAGCGCCTCGGTGTCGGAAACGGGGGCCGGCGCAGGCGTAGCGCTCAGCCGCAGATGCGCGAGCGCATGGTGGATCGCGCGATACGCCACTTCGGGCGCGGCCGGATCGTCGTGCTGGCCGCATTCCAGCGTGAGCGCGATGCCGCCCTGCGCGCGCATGTATTCGGTCGTTCCCACGCCGTAATGCACATCGGCCTCGCGCGACGACGCGCCCGCCGCCAGGCGTCGCGCAACGCCTGCCGCATAGGTATCGAGCCAGCCGTCGACGAAGCGGTGCACGCCCAGGCTCAGCGCCAGCGCGGTTTCCTCCGCCGAGCGCGCAAACGGCTCCAGCGTCCCCCGGTTGTCTCCCGGCCCCAGCATGACGAAAGGCTTGCCCGCGGTATGGAACGAGTGCAAATCGAGCAGCGCGTCATGCTGCGCCAGGAGCGGACACAGCCAGTTGGCAATGCGGTCCTCGAATTCGGCGGGCGACTCGGTGGGCACCAGATTGCGGTTGAGGTTGCGGTCGCCCATGCGCTGGTGGCGCGCATAGGCCAGCGGGTTGGTGATCGGGACGAAAGTCACGCTGCCGGCAACAATGCGCAGCCGGCCGGATTCGATCTCGCCGACCACGCGGCGGATCGCCCGAGTGCCGCAGGTTTCGTTGCCGTGCACCGCGCCCAGCACGATGAGGCGCGCGCCCGGGGCCAGACCGGTGAAGGTCACGGACTGGGAATGCAGGGACTCGAATTCGCTCATACGCTCATGGCCTTGAACAGCAACGACACGCTCGACACCAGCAACAATACGCCGACCAGCCGCGTCATCTGCAGCGGGGTCAGGCCGACATGCACGCGCCCGCCCAGATAGAGCGCGCCCAGAATAAGCGGCAACGCGGCAAAATAGGCGATCCACACCTGGCTCGTCATCAACAGGCCGGCCACCAGAAAACTGGCGATGCGCGTGACGCCCTCGGTAAAAAATAGCGCCGAAAACGTGGCGCGCAAATCGCTTTTGTCGTGGATGCGGTGGGTCAGGTAAATCACATACGGCGGCCCGCCGGTGCCGAACAGCGCGCCTACGGTGCCGCCGGTGAGCGAGGCCGGCACTGCCCAGCCGCGCGAGATGGGCTTGTCGCTGCGGATGTTGAGGATGCTGCGCACGGCGAATACGAAAACGAATCCGGCCAGCGTGATCAGCATGGGTTCGGGCGGCAGGCTGACCAGCAGACTGGTGCCCAGCACCACGCCCACGACCCCGAACGGAATCAGCACCCCGATTTCATCCCATTTCACGCGCTTGAAATTGAAACCGCCGATCACGATCGATGCGGTGAAATCCAGCAGCAGGATCAGCGGCACCACGAACTTCAGCGGCAGAAACAATGCCAGCAGGGGCACCGCGATCAGTCCCGAGCCAAAGCCGGTGATGCCGCGGATGAAGTACGCCGCCAGCAGAATGGCCGCCGCACTTGCAAGGTGGCCGGCGGCGATCTGCTCAAGGCTCACAGCCGCGCGCCGCGCTCGATGGTGATGCCGAGTTCCTTGATGCCCGGGACGATCGCGAACTTGGTGACCGACACCTTCACCCATGGCGCGCCGAATTCATCGCGCACGATGGCCGCCACATGCTCGGCCACCGACTCGACCAGGGTGATCGGCTGCGGTGCGTTGTGCAGGTAATCCTTCACCCGCATGGCCACCGCGCCGTAGTCGATAGTATCGGCCACATCGTCGGTGCCGCCGGCCTTGCTGTCGGGCAGGCCGATTTCGATATCGAGCCGCACCGGCTGCGGCACTTTGCGTTCCCACTCGTATATGCCGATAATCAGTTCGAGACGAAAGTCCCGCAAAAATAGAATGTCCATCGCTTTAATTATCCACGGCGCGGCCCGACGGGCCCAGCCTAAACCCGCCATTTTACTGACTTGTTCATGACCACGCTGCTGTTTATTGCTGTTGCCTACCTGATCGGTTCCCTGTCGTTTGCGGTGATCGTCAGCCGCGCCATGCGCCTGCCCGACCCGCGCAGTTTCGGATCGGGGAATCCGGGCGCCACCAACGTGCTGCGGACCGGGCGCAAGATGGCCGCCGTGCTGACGCTGCTCGGCGACGCACTGAAAGGCTGGGTGGCGGTGGTGCTGGCGCGTGCACTGGCGCCGCAGTTCGGCCTCGACGACAGCATCGTCCTGCTGTGCGCGCTGGCGGTATTCATCGGCCACCTGTTCCCCGTATTCTTCCGCTTCCAGGGCGGCAAGGGCGTGGCCACCGCACTCGGCGTGCTGGTCGGCCTCAATCCCTGGCTGGGGCTGGCGTGCCTGGCCACCTGGCTGCTGGTGGCCGGGGTGTTCCGCATTTCCTCGCTCGCCGCGCTGATCACCGCTGTGCTCGCCCCGGTCTACGCCGGGCTGCTGATGGGCTGGGGCAACACGGCCACCGCGGTGCTGGTGATCACGCTGCTCCTGGTCTATCGTCACAAGAGCAATCTGATCAAACTGGTATCCGGCCAGGAAGGCCGCATCGGCGCCCGCAAATAAGTCCCCCCCCCTGACATGGCCCTGTTCGACAAAACCATCGACCACGCAAAGGAAAGCCTCGCCGAGGTGTCGCGCGAGGCGATCGACCACGCCGGCGAACGTCTGGCCGATGTGGTGAAAGTCGGCGTGTCGCAGGCCGGCACCGAATTGAAGGACGTCATCTGGAAGGCCAGCCAGGAAATCGACGCCAAGCTCGACAAGATTTCAGACGAACTGCACGAGCAGCGCCAGTTCACCAAGGACGATGTGCGCGAACTGGTTGATTACGCCGGAGGCAAACTCGGCACGCTGATGGACGAACGCATCGTTCACGCCAAAGCGGAATTTTCATCGCTGGTTCAGGAAAAGGTCGAGTACTTCAAGCGCGAGATCGACAGCTTCTTCATCGAGCGCCAGCGCGATCTGGCGCGCGAACGGCGGCGCCTGTTCATCAACGTCGCCATCGCGATCCTGGCCTCGCTGTCATTGGGATTCGTGTCCTGGCTGTACCACCAGTATCTCGGCGGCGGCCTCGACGTGTTCGCCATCTTCCGCATCGTGTTCGCCTCGCTGATGGGCGGCTATGCGGCCTACCTCGCAGTGAAACTGCTGCGCCGCTGGCTGTCGATGTCGGAACACAAAAAAGACACGCTGTTCCTGGTCAGCCGCTACTGGGGCGTGCTGCGTCCGGAAAGCATTTTCGGCACGGTGGTGCTGGTGTGCCTGATGGCGGTGCTGGTGGGATTCCTGCTGTTCCCCGATCAGATCGCGCAGCTCACCGGAAGCGAGAAATGGCTCAAGGCCTTGCGCGAAGCCTATCCCATGCTCCGGCAATAAATCACACCGCGTCGAGCGTCGCCAGTTCCCAGCGCGGCTTGACCGCAAACGTCAGATCCCTGTTTGCGTGCGCCAGCCGTTGCGCGCCGGCGTAGGCGATCATCGCGCCGTTGTCGGTGCAGAACTCCATCCGTGGATAGAACACGTCGATGCCGCGCGCGGCCGCTTCGCGCGTGAGCCGCTCGCGCAAATGCGTGTTGGCGCCCACTCCGCCCGCGACCACCAGCCGGACGGCGCCGCTGTGCTTGCAGGCGGCCAGGCTCTTGCTCACCAGCACCTCCACCGCCGCAGCCTGGAACGCGGCCGCAATGTCCGCCGCCTGCGAGAGGCCCTGCTTGCGCACCAGCGTCAGCACTGCGGTCTTCAGCCCGGAAAAGCTGAAATCGAAATCGCCCGAATTGAGCATCGGCCGCGGCAAAGTAAAGCGGCTGGCGTCGCCGGTTGCCGCCAGCTTCGACAGCGCCGGACCGCCCGGGTAGCCCAGCCCCAGCAACTGGGCCGTCTTGTCGAAGGCCTCGCCGGCGGCGTCGTCCAGCGTTTCGCCCAGCAGGGTGTAGCGCCCGACGCCCGACACCCGCATCAGCTGCGTGTGCCCGCCCGACACCAGCAAGGCGACAAACGGGAATTCCGGTGGCGTGTCGGAAATCAGCGGCGACAGCATGTGGCCTTCCAGATGGTGCACGCCGACCGCCGGGATGTTCAGCGCATACGCCAGCGCGCGCGCCATCCCCGCCCCCACCAGCAGGGCGCCGGCCAACCCCGGCCCCTGGGTGTAGGCAATGCCGTCGAGGTCGGCCAGTGAGCGGCCACTTTCGCTCAGCACCTGGCGGGTCAGAGGCAAGACCCGCCGGATATGGTCGCGCGACGCCAGTTCAGGCACCACGCCACCGTAGTCGGCGTGCATGGCAATCTGCGAATACAGCGCATGCGCCAGCAGGCCGTGCGCGCTGTCGTACAGCGCGACACCGGTTTCATCGCAGGAAGATTCAACGCCAAGCACCAGCATAGGGAGATACCCAGACCAAAACATGCGCATGATAGCGCGGGCAAGCCCCCGCTCAATTCAGGCCTCTCGAGACAAGGACACCAGCGGCGGGGAATGTTTAGGTAAAATTCATTCGTTTTTCAGTTTATGCGGACAGAGCCTTTCGCAGTGCTGCCGTCCTCCAAGGAAAGCCTCATGTCGTACGTCCCTCTCGCACCCTGCCCTGCCAAAAACCGCTGTGACGTGCTGGTGATCGGCGGCGGCCCGGCCGGCTCGACGGCCGCCACCCTGCTGGCGGAAATGGGCCATCAGGTCACCCTGCTGGAAAAGGCGCATCACCCGCGCTTCCACATCGGCGAATCCCTGCTGCCGGCCAACCTGCCGCTGTTCGACAAGCTGGGCGTACGCGCCGAGGTGAAAGCCATCGGCATGGAGAAATGGGGGGCAGAATTCATCTCCCCCTGGCACGAGCACCAGCAGACCTTCGAATTCGCCGACGCCTGGGACAAGTCGATGCCCAGCGCCTATCAGGTGCGCCGCTCCGAGTTTGACGAGATCCTGATCCGCAATGCTGCGCGCAAAGGCGCCAATGTCATCGAAGGCTGCCGCGTGCGCGACGTGGAATTCCTGCCGAACGATGCAGGCGTCATCGTCCGGGCCGAACATGACGATGGCCGCAGCGAGACCTGGCAATGTCGCTTCCTCATCGACGCCTCCGGCCGCGACACCTTCCTCGGCAACCGCTTCAAGGCCAAGCAGCGCAACCCCAAGCACAACAGCGCAGCCCTGTACGGCCATTTCAAGGGTGCCCAGCGGCACGCGGGCAAGATGGAAGGCAACATCAGCATCTTCTGGTTCGAACATGGCTGGTTCTGGTTCATCCCGCTCGCCGACGGCGCCACCAGCGTCGGCGTGGTAACCTGGCCGGCCCACCTGAAAACCCGCACGAAACCGGTGCGAGGCTTTTTCCTCGACCTCATCGCCACGTGTCCCGCCCTGGCTGCACGGCTGAAAGATGCCGAACTCGTCTCGGAGGTGGAAGCCACCGGCAACTTTTCCTATAGCTGCGATCACAGTCATGGTGCCAACTACCTGCTGCTGGGCGACGCCTACGCCTTCATCGACCCGGTCTTTTCGTCCGGCGTGATGCTGGCGATGAAGAGCGCGTTCGAGGGTGCCGAGGCGGTCGACATCTGCCTGCGCCAGCCGAAAAAAGCCGCGACTGCTCTCAAGCAATTCGACAGGATGATGAAGCATGGGCCGAAGGAATTCTCCTGGTTCATCTACCGCGTCACCAATCCCACCATGCGCGACCTGTTCATGTCGCCCAGCAATGTCTTCCGGGTCCAAGAGGCGTTGCTATCGGTGCTGGCGGGCGACATTTATGGCAAGACGCCCATCTGGCGCTCGCTGCGCGTCTTGAAGGCCATTTATTACATCGCTTCCGTGGCCAGTCTGAAGCGCACGTTCATGGCGTGGAAGCAGCGCAGGGTGAATATCCGCTATGCAGAAGAGTCGGAAGGCATGGGCAGCCAATGAATTCTGCGGAAGCGATTCTGCGACTGGAGATCCTGCCCGCGTCCCGACTTTCCCACCTGGCCGGCGACGGGCAGGGCGGCGTGCTGGGCGGCGCCTGCTTCTCCCATCCCGCCCTCCCGCTCGATAGTGCGGACCTGCCGCTCCTGGCCGTGGACATGATCCTGCCGCCCGGGGAAGAGGCGATCTGTGAGATCTGGCATAGCGCGGAGCCGCTGGAATCCGGCCGGCATGGCCCGATCCGCTACCGTCAGGGCGAAACCCTGCTGTTCGGCTGCGTGAGTCTCGACGAAGTCGACGAGGATGCGCGCCCTCCCCTGCAGGCGACGACCGAAGCGGCCTACGCGTCCATCTTCGAACTGCTCGACGCCCGCGGCTATCACGCCCTGCGCTTCTGGAACTATTTCCCCGCGATCAACCGGGAAAGCCACCACATGGAGCGCTATCGCCAGTTCAACATCGGCCGCCAGGATGCCTTTCTGGCCCACGGCCGCTCGGTCGTCGACCGGGTGCCCGCCGCCTGCGCCCTGGGCACTGCCGGCGGCGGGCTCCACATTGCCTTTTTGGCGACACGGGCGGACGTGATCGGCGTCGAAAACCCGCGCCAGCTCAGCGCCTACCATTACCCCAGCCAGTACGGGCCGCGCAGCCCGACCTTCGCGCGCGCGGGTCTGGTCAAGCTGGGGGGACGCGACATGCTGTTCATCTCCGGCACCGCCAGCATCGTCGGCCACCAGACCCTGCACCACGGCGATGTGGCGGCGCAAACGCGGGAATGCCTGCACAACATCGCGGCCATCGTCGCCGAGGCCAACCGCCAGGCGCCGGACGCCGGTTTTCGCCTCGATGCGCTTGCCTACAAGGTCTATGTCCGACATCCTGAAGACATGGTCACGGTACGCCGCGAAATAGCGCAATTCATCGGCGCCCCGGTGTCGGCTTTCTTCCTGCAAGCCGATGTATGCCGCGCCGACCTGCTGGTCGAAATCGAGGCCTCGGGCGGCCATGCCATCGGCCCCAGTCAAGCGGATGATTCAACCGGGAACATGCCATGTCTTACCACCGTCGCCTGACCCTGCTTCTCGCCTGCCTTCCCGCCGGCATCGGCATCGCCTGGATCCTCGGCGAGTCGTCCACCCGCGTCGAGGCGGTCGAGTGAACGCAGCCCTGCTATCGCCGTCCAGCCTGCCGCGACGCTGGCTGCATCGGCTCTACGAATATTTCGCGCTGTGGTTCGGCCTGGTGCTGCTCGGCGCGATCTCGCTGACCTGGTCGACGCTGTCGGTGCCGCTCTATTACGTCCTGCCCAAGCGCTGGACCGTCCCGCTCGGGCGCTGGGCCATCACCACCGGTTTTCGCAGCTATCTCGGCGCGCTGTCCCTCATCGGCGCCTGCCGCTTCGACCTTTCCGCGCTCGATTCGCTGCGCGATGATGGCCCGATGATCGTCGCCCCCAACCACCCCTGCCTGCTCGACGCCGTGATGGTCATCTCGCGCCTGCCCAACATGGCCTGCATCATGAAGGTCGACATCGTCGACAACGTTTTCCTCGGCGCCGGCGCCCGCCTGGCCGGCTACATCCGCAACGACGCGCAGCTGAGCATGATCAAGCAAGCCGTCGCCGAGCTGAATAGGGGTAGCCAGCTGCTGATCTTCCCCGAAGGCACCCGCACCACCCGCTGGCCGGTCAACGTCTGCAAGGGCACCACCGCGCTGATCGCCAGCCGGGCTCGGGTGCCGATCCAGACCGTGTTCATCGAGACCGATTCGGCCTACCTCGGCAAGGGCTGGCCGCTGTTCCGCCGCCCGCCGATGCCGATCACCTATCGCGTCCGCCTCGGCCGCCGCTTCGATCCACCGGAAAGGGCCGGGACCTTTACCGAGGACCTGGAGCGCTACTTCATCGATGAGCTGCGCGATGCCCCGCACTTCCTGCCGCCCGACGCCCCGCAGGCCGCCGAATCCCGTGCGGTCGGGCTCTGATGACACTCGACCGGAAGGTTTCCGCCAGCCACCTGGTTCTGATCCCCAGCTATAACCCGGGTCCCCAGGTCTACGAAACGGTGCGCGCCGCCCGCGCCCAGTGGGCGCCGGTGTGGGTGGTGGTGGACGGCAGCACCGACGGCACGGCCGCAGGCCTGATGGACATGGCGGCGAACGACCCGCAGCTGAAGGTGTGGGTGCTGCCCGAAAACGGCGGCAAGGGCGCGGCGGTGCTGCACGGCCTGGATCTCGCCGCGCAGCAGGGTTTCACCCACGTGCTGGCGATGGACTCCGACGGCCAGCACCCGGCCGACCTCATCCCGGCCTTCATGGCCGCCTCGCACCAGGCACCCGCCGCGATGGTCCTCGGCAAGCCGGTGTTCGATGCCGATGCCCCCGCGCTGCGCGTGCAGGGCCGCAAGATCTCCAACGGCTGGGCCAACCTGGAAACGCTGTGGGCGGGCATCGGCGATTCGCTCTACGGCTTTCGCGTCTACCCCATCGATCCCCTGCGCCAGGTGATGCGCGGCCAGCGCTGGATGCGCCGCTTTGATTTCGACCCCGAGGCCGTGGTGCGCCTGTGCTGGCGCGGCGTGCGCCCGATCAATCTGCCCGCGCCGGTGAAATACCTGCGCGCCGACGAAGGTGGCGTTTCCCACTTCAACTACCTGCGCGACAACACCCTGCTCACCTGGATGCACCTCCGGCTGATGCTGGGTTTCCTGCTGCGTTTGCCGCTTCTGCTGCTGCGGCGCCTGAACACTCACCGGTCACACACCCCATGAAAAACACCCCCGATTCGTCCACGCCAGCGGTGCATGCCCCGCATCCGCCCCTCACCGGCTACTACGCCAGCGAACAGGAGCGGCGCGGCTTCGTCGGCAAGCTGTTCGACAGCACCGCCTCCGACTACGACCGCATCGACCGCCTGCTCGCGCTGGGCAGCGGCCCCTGGTACCGCAACCAGGCGCTGCAGCGGGCGGGCCTCAAACCCGGCATGCGCGTCGTCGACATCGGCGTCGGCACCGGCCTGGTCGCGCGCGAAGCCGTCAAACTGGTGGGCGATCCCGCCCTGGTGGTGGGCGTCGACCCCAGCGCCGGCATGATGGCCTGCGCGCACCTGCCGGGTGTCCAGCTCATCGAGGGGCGCGCGGAGGCGATCCCGTTTCCCGATGCCAGCTTCGACTTCCTCAGCATGGGCTACGCGCTACGCCACATCGGCGACCTCTCAGCCGCCTTCAGCGAATTCCATCGCGTCCTCAAGCCCGGCGGCCGCCTGTGCCTGCTTGAAATCACCAAACCGGAACGCGCCTGGAGCCAGGCGCTGCTCAAGGTCTACATGCGCGGCGTGGTGCCCGTGCTGGCCCGAATGATCGGCAGCAGTGCCGAGTCGGCCAAGCTGTGGCGCTACTACTGGGACACCATCGAGGCCTGCGTGCCGCCGAGCGGGGTGATCGATACGCTGGAGGCTGCGGGTTTTACCGGGGTAAACCGGCATATTGAAAGCCGGGCGCTGTCGATTCTGGGGGAGTATCAGGCGGTCAAGCCGGGCTGAGTTGCCGGCTGTTATCTGCTGCGTCATTGCGAGCGAAGCGAAGCGAAGCGAAGCAATCCAGTCGGAGGATCGGCGCGAAGCACGTTGCGTGTGGTTAAACCTTCGTTGGGCGACTGACCGTTGGCCGGGGGTAGCCCGGCGGCTAGTTACTTTTCTTGTCTCGCCAAGAAAAGTAACCAAAAGAAGGCGACCCCGACATCCACGAATTCCCGAAAACCGAGCCTGCCGGGTGGGCGGCAAAGAACTCACCCCGCTTTTGATGTTTTTAATTGGTTTTTTGTGAGCGGGGCTCAGACACCTTTGCCGCTGATCCACCCAGCAGGCCCAATTTTCGGCGTGGCTGAGAGGGGGGGAAGTCAAAACCAGGGTGGCGATGACTGAAGCTCCAGATTACTATCCAAGCTGCTGACCAAGTTATTTAGGTTACTTGGCCGCCCTATCTGTCTTCTGCGAGCTTGTTATGATTAACAACATATCCATAGATGCCTCAATCCATCAGCGTCTGATTACACGCTCCCTAAATCAGCTAATGGGCATCGTTAATGGAATTGTATGTGACGGCCAGTTGCACGACAGTGAAGTTCATTTTCTCTCGACTTGGTTACAAGAAAACGAGCAACTAAAAACTGTTTACCCTGCGAATATTATTCACAGGCTAATTCGAGAAGCATTATCCGACGGTGTTTTGACGCAGGATGAAAGGGATCATTTGCTGAAATCTCTATCTGAAATTTCAGGTAATGATTTCTGGAAAACAGGAGCAACGTTGCCAGAACCTATTGCAAGGGTTTTTGATGATGACCCGACAGTCGTTTTCAGTGACAACGTCTTCGTCATGACTGGTGAGTTCATGTTTGGCACCCGTAATGCCTGCCATAAAGCCACAGAACTTAGGGGTGGTTTAACCGGCGATAACATCACCAAGAAAACCAACTATTTAGTTATCGGCTCAATGGCTTCACCTGCATGGATCGAATCAAACTTCGGACGCAAGATTCAGAAAGCAGCCGAGATGGCGGAATCTGGTGAATTTGAAATTGCGATCATTCGTGAGAATGACTGGGCGATGGCACTATAAATGCCATATTAGGGTGCCATGCCCGAAGGACATAGCCTCGGATGTATATCGCAACATAAGCACACAAGTTATCCAGTCATCACCGCCCTGGTTTTGACGTTCTCCCCTCTCAGCCACGCCGAAAATTGAGCCTGCCGGGTGGATCAGCGGCAAAGGTGTCTGAGCCCCGCTCACCTTCGAAATACAAATAAAGCGGGGCGAGTTCTTTGCCGCCCACCCGGCAGGCTCGATTTTCGGGGTTTCGTGGATGGCGGGGGCGCCTTTCTTTGGTTACTTTCTTTGGCGAGACAAAGAAAGTAACTAGCCGCCGGGCTACCCCCGGCCAACGGTCAGCAGTCCTGCGAAGGTTTAACCACACGCAACGTGCTTCGCGCCAATCCTTTGACTGGATTGCTTCGCTTTGCTCGCAATGACGGACGGGGCGAGCGGATGCGCCTCAATGCCGCCCCGCGACAGCAACCCCCATCTTCGGCAACCACCGCCGCAACCCCGGCGTCGTAATCACCGTGCTGAATATCGCCATCAGCACCAGCATGGTGAACACCTGTTGCGAGATGACGCCAAGATCAAATCCGACGTTGATGACGATGAGCTCCATCAGCGCGCGGGTGTTCATCATGATGCCGATCACCTTGCCCTCGTGGTGCGTCATGCCGGCCCAGCGCGCGGCGACGTAGCTGGCGCCGAATTTCCCCAGGGTGGCCAGGGCGATCAGCAGCGCGCACCAGCCCCACGCCTCAACCGAATCGAGGCTGCCGACGTGGGTGCGCAACCCCGTGTAGGTGAAGAAGATGGGCAGGAAGAAGACCATCACGAAATGGCCGATGCGTTCCTTCCACGCCTCGATCAGCTCGTGCTCGTCGTGCAGGATCACGCCCATCATGAAGCCGCCGAAGATGGCGAAGATGCCGATCTGGTAGGTGGTCATCGCCGAGACGAAGATGGCGGCGAGCAGGATGCCGAGCAGGTTGTGGGTGAGCTTGCCGCGTCCGGCCTTCTCGCCCACCGGCAGCGGACGGGCCTGGCTGGCACGAATCACGCGCTTCATCAGCGGACGCACGACGAACCACCAGACCAAGAAAAACACGCCGACCAGCGCCACCTTGAGGGCGAAGGCGGCGGCGCTGAATTCGGCCAGGGCGAGCGCGGTGATGAGCGCGAGCAGCAGCCAGCCGATGACGTCGTTGATGGCGGCGGCACTGATGGCGATGACGCCGATCGGCAGGCGGGTGATCCTGAACTCCATCATGATGCGGCCGAGGATGGGCAAGGCAGTGATGGAGAAGGCGGTGGCGATGAACAGCGACGTGGCGAGCGGATTGATTCCGGGCGACAGCAGCGGCGCGCTGAGCCAGCCGAAACCGAAACCGAGCGCGAAGGGCGCAACCATGCTGGCACCGGCGATGAGTGCAACGGCGCGGCGGTTGTTGCGCGCGGTCAGGTGGGCGAAGTCGAACTCGAGGCCGATCTGGAACATCAGCAGGACCAGACCGATCTGCGACAGCATCTGCATCGGCGCCGCCGGCGTCGAATGAAAAACGGTCTGAAAAAGCCCGGGCGCGAGCAGGCCGAACAGCGACGGCCCGAGCAGGATGCCGACGATGATCTCGCCCACTGCCGGCGACTGGCCGACGCGCTGCGCCAGTTCGCCGCCGAGGCGGGCGGCCAGCACGATCAGCGTCAACTGCAGCAGGGTGAAGAACAGCAGCGCTTCGGTCTGGTGGACCGCGAGGGCGTGGGCCGGCGGGATCAAATCATGCCGCCGTTAACCGAGATGATCTGGCCGCTGATGTAGCTCGCCTGCTCCGAGGCGAGAAAGCCGACCAGGTCCGCCACCTCTTGCGGGCGGCCGGCGCGCTTCATCGGCACCATGCCGGCGATGGCCTTGGCGTCGAACACGCCGTCGATCATCTCGGTCTGGATAATGCCCGGCGCCACGGCGTTGACCGTCACCCCGCGGCTGGCGAGTTCCAGCGACAGCGACTTGGTCGCGGCGTGCAAGGCCCCCTTGGCCGCGGCGTAGTTGACCTGGCCGCGGTTGCCGGTGAGGCCGGCGATGGAGGTGATGTTGACGATGCGCCCCCAGCGGCTGCGCAGCATCGGCAGCGTCAGCGGCTGGGTGACGTTGAAGAAGCCGGAGAGCGACACGTCCAGCACGCCGTGCCACTGCGCCGCGCTCATGCCGGGGAAAACCGCGTCGTCGTGGATGCCGGCGTTGTTCACCAGCACCTGGATCGGCGTGTCGGCAACGAGTGCTTCGAGGGTGGCGCGACAGGCATCGGCGTCGGTGACATCGAAGGCGATGGCTTCGGCCTGCCCGCCGCCCGCCTTGATTTCATCGGCCAGTGCCTGCGCTTTCGCCAGGTTGCGGTTGGCATGGATGTAAACGTGACAGCCGTCGGCGGCGAGGCGGCGGCAGATCGCCGAACCGATGCCGCCGCTGCCGCCGGTGACCAGCGCGCGTTTCATCTCAACTCTCCCAGTTTGTCGGCATCCAGCACCGCCGCATCCAATATCACGGCAGCCCGGCCGCTGAGCAGTTCGCGGCCGGCGGCGCTGACGCGAAAGCCGTAAAGAATGGTGTTGCCGTCGCCGGACAGCCGCTCCGCCTCGATGTCGAGGTCGGCGGCAATGTCGTCCAGCCGTGCGACATGGAGTTCGACGC
>JBAVWB010000146.1:0-9615 GCA_049697615.1 Thiobacillus sp.
CGCGGCCGCGCGGAATGACGGTCACCTTGTGCACCGGATCGCAGCCCGGCAGGGTCATCCCGATTACCGCATGGCCGGACTCGTGGTAGGCCGTTTTCTTCTTGTCCTCGGGCGAAATCACCATGGACTTGCGCTCGGCACCCATCAGGATTTTGTCCTTGGCCTTCTCGAAATCGTCCATGTCGACCAGGCGCTTGTTGCCGCGCGCGGCGAACAGGGCAGCTTCGTTGACCAGGTTGGCCAGATCGGCGCCGGACATGCCGGGGGTGCCGCGCGCCAGAATATCGGCCCGCACGTCGGGGGCCAGCGGCACCTTGCGCATGTGCACCAGCAGGATCTGCTCGCGGCCACGAATGTCCGGCAGGCCCACCACCACCTGGCGGTCGAAGCGGCCCGGGCGCAGCAGCGCCGGGTCGAGCACGTCGGGGCGGTTGGTCGCGGCAATGACGATGACGCCGGTGGTCGCCTCAAAGCCGTCCATCTCGACCAGCAACTGGTTCAGGGTCTGCTCGCGCTCGTCGTTGCCGCCACCGAGGCCGGCACCACGCTGACGGCCGACCGCGTCGATTTCGTCGATGAAGATGATGCAGGGCGAACTTTTCTTCGCCTGCTCGAACATGTCGCGCACCCGCGCGGCACCCACGCCGACGAACATTTCGACGAAGTCCGAACCCGAGATGCTGAAGAACGGCACCTTGGCTTCACCCGAGATCGAGCGCGCCAGCAGCGTCTTGCCGGTTCCCGGCGGGCCCACCATCAGCACGCCACGCGGAATATGCCCACCCAGCTTCTGGAACTTGGTCGGGTCCTTCAGGAACTCGACCAGTTCGGCCACGTCTTCCTTGGCCTCGTCGCAGCCCGCGACGTCGGCGAAGGTCACCGGGTTGGCGTTTTCGTCGAGCAGGCGCGCGCGGCTCTTGCCGAACGAGAAGGCGCCGCCGCGGCCGCCGCCCTGCATCTGGCGCATGAAGAAGATCCACACGCCGATCAGGAGCAGCATCGGGAACCAGGAAATGAACAGGCTCATCAGAAAGGACGGCTGCTCTTCCGGCTTGGCCTCGACCGACACGCCGTTTTTCAGCAGGTCGGACACCATCCACGGGTCGCTCGGCGCATAGCTGGTGAAACGCTGGCCGTCGCTGCGCTCGCCCTTCAGCACGTTGCCCTCGATCACCACCTTGGTGATCTGCTGCTGGCGCACTTCCTCGATGAACTGCGAGTACGGCACCTGCGTCTGCGCGGTGCGTTGCGCGCCGAACTGATTGAAGACCGTCATCAGGACGACGGCGATAATCAGCCAGACGGCGATGTTCTTGGACAAATTGTTCACGTTTACTCCTTGGTGCCCAGTGCAGCACGTTTAATTTAAGCGCAGCGCATTTAGACTCATTCTAAACCTGTTCTTGCGCGCTTGTCACGGCGGTTTCCTGCGCCGCAGCCCTTACCATCATAGGACAGCGTCCCAGCAGATAGACCTCGGTGCTGCGATCACGCGAGGAATCGGGCTTGCGGATCAAAACCTGCTCGAACGCCTGCCGCATCTGCGCCCGGAAATCCTCAAAACCGACCCCTTGAAATACTTTGACGAGAAAAGCGCCGTCTGGTTTCAACCAGTTCACCGCAAAATCGAGTGCCAGCTCGCACAGTTCGTAATGACGCGCCTGATCCGACAGCATCACGCCACTGATGTTGGGCGCCATATCGCTTAATACAAGGTCAACCCGGCCGGATTGCAACTTTTCTTCCAGCCAGGCCAGCACCGCCGGATCGGTGAAATCGCCTTCCAGGCTCTCCACCCCCGGCATCGGCGCCACCGGCAGCAGGTCGATCGCCAGCACCCTGCCCTGTTTCTTCATTTTCTGCACCGCCACCTGGCACCAGCTGCCGGGGGCTGCGCCCAGATCGACCACGGTCATGCCGGGACGCAACAGATGGTCGCGCTGGTCGATATCCAGCAGTTTATAGGCGGCACGCGAGCGATAGCCGTCCTGCTGCGCCTTTTTGACGTAGGGATCCGTCACGTGCTCGTGCATCCAGGCACTGCCCGATTTGGTCCGCTTGGGTTTCTGCGCCATGTCTATCCGCTCTATCGGCTACAATCCGCGCTCATTTGAAGGAAAACCGCATGAAATCACTCACGCCTGCACAAAGGCAATTCCTGAAGGGCCTGGCCCACGCACGCCAGCCGGTGGTCATGATCGGCAACCAGGGCTTGACGGCTGCCGTGTTGAAGGAGGTCGATCTCGCGCTGAACGCGCATGAACTGATCAAGATCAAGGCGGCCACCGACGAGCCGGACACCCGGCGTGCCTGGATGGAGGAAATCTGCGCCGCCACCGGTGCCGCGCCGGTGCAGCAAATCGGCAAGGTATTGGTGATTTATCGCGCTGCAGCCAAACCCGTCATCGTCCTGCCGGGCTGACTGCTGGAAGACGGGGGCTATCGCGCCAGCCCCGAACGCCAGACCAGCAGCAGGCCCAGCGCGCTCTGAACCAGGTAGAGAATGCTCGACACGCCGTGCCAGTGCCGGAAACGGTCGGCAAACACGCTCTGCATCACCGCGTGCGGCATGGCCTGATCCTTCAGCCCCTGCAGGATGGGCTGGATGCCGAACAGGCCGACCAGGGTCAGCACCAGCATCAGCGCAACCGCCCAGAAGAACAGCGTTTTCAGCGCAGCCCCACCGTCGCGTGCGACGCGGTAAATCAGCAGGTAGCTCGCTGAAGCGATGCCGGTCCACGCCATCACCTCGAACAGCTTGCCGGCCAGCATGCCGGCCAACTGCTTGTCGCCCAGGCTGGCAAACAGCATCGGCGCTGCAATGTAGCCGATCGCCCAGATGCCGCCGATCCACAGCACCAGCATCGTCCCGGCGAGGCCGTCCCAGAAGCGCCGCATGCTACTTGTACTCGACGTCCAGCACTTCGTAATGGCGTACGCCACCCGGCGCCTGCACCTCGACGCTGTCGCCGGCATACTTGCCGATCAGGGCGCGCGCGATCGGCGACGACACGGAAATCATGCCCTGTTTGATGTCGGCCTCGTCGTCGCCGACGATCTGATAGGTGACGGTGTCGCCTGACTCAGCGTCTTCCAGTTCGACCGTCGCACCAAACACAACACGGCCGTCCGCATCCAGCGTTTTGGGATCGATGATCTGCGCGTTGGAAAGCTTGGCTTCGAGATCGGCGAGGCGGCCTTCAATGAAGCCCTGCTTTTCCTTGGCGGCGTCGTATTCGGCGTTTTCCGACAGATCGCCCTGCGCACGTGCTTCGGCGATCGCCTGGATCACGGCGGGCCGTTCCACGGTTTTCAGATGCTGCAACTCGGCGCGCATCTTTTCTGCGCCCACGACAGTGATGGGGAATTTGTTCACAAGCTAACCTTTTCAGTTCAGTGCAGGCGCTGATGCAGCGCCTGCAGGGAATACACTTCGAGTTCGTCGCCATGCTGCATGCCCATGCAGGCGGCATGCGCGCCGGCCAGGGTGGTGAAGTACACGACACGACGTGCCAGCGCCTCGGCGCGGATGGCGTAGGAATCCTTCACCGCCTTCTTGTCCTCGACCACGTTGACAATGAAGTCGATGTCGCCGTTCTTGATCATGTCGACGATATGCGGACGGCCTTCCTTGACCTTGTTGACCACGGCCACCGGGATCCCCGCCGATTCAATCGCCTGCGCGGTGCCGCGGGTGGCAACCAGGCTGAAGTTGAGGTCGCGCAAAGCCTGCGCCACCTCGACGATGGCGTCACGGTCGCCCGAACGCACGCTGACAAAGGCGCGCCCGCCCGGCTTCGGCAGTTCGGAACTGGCCGCCAGCTGCGACTTGACGAAGGCCTCGCCGAAGTTGTCGCCCACGCCCATGACCTCGCCGGTCGATTTCATTTCCGGGCCGAGGATGGTGTCGACGCCGGGGAACTTGCGGAACGGGAACACCGCTTCCTTGACAGAGAAATACGGCGGGATGATCTCCTTCTCGAACGCCTGCGACTTCAGCGAAATGCCGGCCATCGCGCGCGCGGCAATCTTCGCCAGCGGCGCGCCGATGGCCTTGGACACGAAGGGCACGGTGCGCGACGCGCGCGGGTTCACTTCCAGCACGTAGACGGTGTCGCCCTGGATCGCGAACTGCACGTTCATCAGGCCGATCACTTTCAGCGCCTTCGCCATCGCCACCGTCTGGCGGCGCAGCTCGTCCTGGATGTCGTTCGGCAGGCTGTAGGGCGGCAAGGAACACGCCGAATCGCCCGAATGCACGCCGGCCTGTTCAATGTGCTGCATGATGCCGCCGATCACCACCTGCTCGCCGTCGGACAGCGCGTCCACATCGACTTCGATCGCGTCGTTGAGGAAACGGTCGAGCAGCACCGGCGACTTGTTCGACACCTTCACCGCCTCGGTCATGTAGCGGCGCAGGTCGGACTCCTCACGCACGATTTCCATGGCGCGGCCACCCAGGACATAGGACGGACGCACCACCAGCGGGTAGCCGATTTCCTCGGCCATGCGGATGGCACTTTCGGGGTTGCGCGCGGTGCGGTTGGGCGGCTGCTTGAGGCCGAGGTCGTGCAGCATCTGCTGGAAACGCTCGCGGTCTTCGGCGGCGTCGATCATGTCCGGGCTGGTGCCGATGATGGGCACGCCGTTCCTTTCCAGGTCGCGCGCCAGTTTCAGCGGCGTCTGGCCGCCATATTGGACGATCACGCCAAAAGGTTTTTCGATGCGCACGATTTCCAGCACGTCTTCCAGCGTCAGCGGCTCGAAATACAGGCGATCGGAGGTGTCGTAGTCGGTGGACACGGTCTCCGGGTTGCAGTTGACCATGATGGTCTCGAAGCCGTTTTCGCGCAGCGCCAGCGCGGCATGCACGCAACAGTAGTCGAACTCGATGCCCTGGCCGATGCGGTTCGGCCCGCCGCCCAGCACCATGATCTTCTTGGCGTCGGTCGGATGCGCCTCGCACTCTTCCTCATAGGTCGAGTACATGTAGGCGGTCTGCGTGGAAAATTCAGCCGCGCAGGTGTCCACACGCTTGTAGACCGGATGCAGCGCCAGCTCGTTGCGGCGTGCGCGCACCGCGTGCTGGTCGGTGCTCAAAAGCTTGCCCAGGCGGCGATCCGAGAAACCGGCGCGCTTCAGCACACGCAGCTCGTCGCGGCCGAGATCGGTCAGCGCACGTCCGGCCAGCGAGGTTTCCAGTTCGATCAGGCCCTGGATCTGGTCGAGGAACCACGGGTCGATTTTCGAGGCCGCGTGGATTTCCTCCCGACTCATGCCGACGCGGAAGGCATCGCCCACGTACCAGATGCGCTCGGGGCCGGGCGACATCAGTTCGGCTTCGATTTCTTCCTGATCGGTGGTTTTGGGGTCGAAGCCGTCGGCGCCGACTTCCAGCCCGCGCAGCGCTTTCTGCAGCGATTCCTGGAAGCTGCGGCCGATCGCCATCACCTCGCCCACCGATTTCATCTGCGTGGTCAGGCGATCGTCGGCCTGCGGGAATTTCTCGAAGGCGAAGCGCGGAATCTTGGTCACCACATAGTCGATCGACGGCTCGAACGAAGCCGGGGTCGCGCCGCCGGTGATGTCGTTCTGCAGTTCGTCGAGCGTGTAGCCGACCGCCAGCTTGGACGCCACCTTGGCGATCGGAAAGCCGGTCGCCTTGGAGGCCAGCGCGCTCGATCGCGACACCCGCGGGTTCATCTCGATCACCACCATGCGCCCGTCTTCCGGGTTGATGGAGAACTGCACGTTGGAGCCGCCCGTTTCCACACCGATCTCGCGCAGCACGGCCAGCGAGGCATTGCGCATGATCTGGTATTCCTTGTCGGTCAGCGTCTGCGCCGGCGCCACGGTGATGGAGTCGCCGGTGTGCACGCCCATCGGATCGAAGTTCTCGATCGAGCAGATGATGATGCAGTTGTCCTTGCGGTCGCGCACCACCTCCATCTCGTATTCTTTCCATCCGAGCAGCGATTCCTCGATCAGGAGCTCGTGCGTGGGCGAGGCTTCCAGCCCACGCTCGCAGATGGCGATGAATTCGTCGCGATTGTAGGCGATGCCGCCGCCCGAGCCACCCATGGTGAAAGACGGCCGGATGATCGACGGGAAGCCCAGCGCCGCCTGAACCTGAAGCGCTTCCTCCATGCTGTGGGCAATCGACGAGCGCGCCGAGCCGAGCCCGATCTTGGTCATCGCCACCTTGAATTTTTCGCGGTCTTCGGCCTTGTCGATCGCCTCCTTCGACGCACCGATCATCTCGACGCCGTATTTTTCCAGCACCCCGTGCTTGGCCAGGTCGAGCGCGCAGTTGAGCGCAGTCTGGCCGCCCATGGTCGGCAGCAGCGCATCGGGACGCTCCTTGGCGATGATCTTCTCGACCACCTGCCACGAAATCGGCTCGATGTAGGTGACATCGGCCATGTCCGGGTCGGTCATGATCGTCGCGGGATTGCTGTTGACGAGGATGACCTTGTAGCCCTCCTCGCGCAGCGCCTTGCAGGCCTGGGCGCCGGAATAGTCGAATTCGCACGCCTGCCCGATGACGATGGGGCCGGCGCCGATGATGAGAATGCTTTTCAGGTCAGTGCGCTTGGGCATGATCAGTGTGCTCCGGCGTGATCGGCCATCAGCTTGATAAATCGGTCGAACAAATAGCTCACGTCGTGCGGGCCGGGGCTGGCTTCAGGGTGGCCCTGGAAGCTGAATGCGGGGGCGTCGGTTCGCGCGATGCCCTGCAGCGAGCCGTCGAACAGCGAGACATGGGTGCTGCGGATATTGGCGGGCAGCGTCGCTGCGTCCACCGCGAAACCGTGATTCTGGCTGGTGATCGCCACTCGTCCGCTGTCGAGATCCTTGACCGGATGGTTGGCGCCGTGGTGGCCGAACTTCATCTTGACGGTCTTGGCACCCGAGGCAAGCGCCAGCAGCTGATGGCCGAGGCAGATGCCGAAGGTCGGAATCTTCGCCGCCACCAGGTCGCTGATCGCCTGGATCGCGTAGTCGCATGGCTCGGGGTCGCCGGGGCCGTTGGACAGGAATATGCCGTCCGGCTTCAGCGCCAGCGCTTGTTCAGCGGTGGCGGTGGCAGGCAGCACGGTGAGGCGGCAGCCACGCTCGGCCAGCATGCGCAGGATGTTGCGCTTGACGCCGTAATCGAAGGCCACCACATGGAAGCGCGGTTCGGTTTGCTGGCCATAGCCGGCGCCGAGCTTCCACTCGGTTTCGCTCCATTCGTAGGATGCCGACGCCGTCACCACCTTGGCCAGATCCATGCCGGCCAGACCGGGAAAGGCGCGTGCGGCTTCGAGCGCTTTCGCTTCGTCCACTGCGCCCGCCATGATGCAGCCGCCCTGTGCGCCCTTCTCGCGCAGGATGCGCGTCAGCCGCCGCGTATCGATGTCGGCGATCGCCACGATGTTCTGGCTTCTGAGGTAATCGGGCAAGGATTGGCCGGCGCGAAAGTTCGAATGCAGGCGCGGCACGTCGCGCACCACCAGGCCGGCCGCGTGGATGCGATCCGACTCGACGTCCTCGGCATTGATGCCGGTGTTGCCGATATGGGGATAGGTCAGCGTCACGATCTGACGCGAATACGAGGGATCGGTGAGGATTTCCTGATAACCGGTCAGCGCGGTGTTGAATACCACCTCGCCGGTCGTGATGCCGTCGGCGCCGATGGACAGGCCGCGAAAAACCGAACCGTCAGCTAAAACAAGGATGGCGGGCTGGGCACGTGACAAGGAATACTCCGCAAGACAAATGAGCGTGACGCAGGTGACAAAATTCAGGCGAGCCGCTTGCGCGAACCCGCCTGAACTTGAATTGCCGAATTGTAGCTGAACTGGCGCCTGTCTTCAATGGCTCGACGACGCTTTGGCGGGCTTTTCCCCGCCCGAATCAGGGCTGGAGGTGATCCAGTCCGCCGTCCATGTCGAGCTCGGTCAGTTCGGTGAAGCCGCCGACGCAGGTGCCGTCGACGACGATCTGCGGCACGGTGCGCGCGCCGTTGGTGACGACGGCGAATTCCTTCATCGCTTCGCGGTCGAGATCAATGCGGACTTCGTCGTAGCCGATGCCGCGCTTGTCGAGAAAGGCCTTGGCCTTGACGCAGATGGGGCAGGTGCCGGTGCTGTAGACCTTGACGGCATTCATGGTGGGTTCCTGTTGCAAACGGGTTAATTCAGATTCAGCACGTCGCGCATGTCGTACAAGCCCGGCTCACGGCCCTGCAGCCACTTGGCGGCACGCAGCGCGCCCTGGGCAAAAGTGGCGCGGCTGCTGGCCTTGTGGGTGAGTTCGACGCGCTCGCCGATGCCGGCGAACAGGAGCGTATGGTCGCCGACGATGTCGCCGCCGCGCACCGTGGCAAAGCCGATGGTCTTGGGGTCGCGCTCGCCGGTGACGCCCTCGCGCCCGTAGACGGCGCAGCTGGCCAGGTCGCGGTCGATGGCGCGGGCGACGGCCTGCCCCAAACCCAGCGCGGTGCCGGACGGCGCATCGACCTTGTGGCGGTGGTGCGCCTCGATGATCTCGATGTCGTAGCCCTCCTCCAGCACCCGGGCGGCGAGTTCGGCCAGCTTCATCAAGAGGTTCACGCCCACGCTCATATTGGGCGCGAACACGATCGGAATCTGCCGCGCCGCCGCCGCAATGCGCGCGCGGCCAGCCTCGTCGAAGCCGGTGGTGCCGATCACCAGCGGCACGCCGGCGGCAACGCAGGCATCGAGGTAACCGAAGGTGGCTTCGGGACGGGTGAAGTCGATCAGGGCCTGCGCACCCTGCACCGCGGCGGCCGGCTGATCGGTCACGGCCACCCCGCTGGCCGCGCCCCAGGCCGCACCGGCATCCAGCCCCAGCAGCGGACTGCCGGGCCGGTCAATGGCTCCACACAGCACGCAGTCGGCATCGGCCGCCACCCCCTCGAGCAGGGCACGCCCCATGCGACCGGACACGCCGGCTATCGCGGTCCGCACCGTCATGGCTTGGAACCACGCAGAATCGACAGCACCCTTTCCTCGACGATCAGCCAGCGGCCGTCGCGCTCGGCCAGACGCAGCTGTTTGACCACGGTATCGCGGTAATTGTCGGAACGGTAATGCTGGTTGAAGGTCGCCGTGACAGTACCGTCTGCAGCGCGTTCGAACGACGGTGAATCGATCCTGAGATCAATGTTTTTGGCCACGTCCAGCAACAGGCGGCGGCGTTTTTCCCAGTCGGATCGACTGCCTCCGCCCTGCGGAACGAAGCCGGCATCGTAGGCTGCGAGATAGGCGTCCTCATCGCGCCGGGCCCAGGCCGCCGCCCATTCATTCACCGACTTCAAAACCGGGGCATCGCTGCCTTCCTGCGCCTGAACCGGTTCGGGGAATGACGGAATGACATCCGGCCGGATTTGGGCCACGTCGGTTTCAGGCTGCAGACTCAATTCGGCAGGCGGGCGCCGATTCGCATACGCCGGTGCATCTTTCGGGCTGGGCAACGGCGCCACGATGCTGGTTTCAGTTGCCGCCGGCCGGGCGGCCGATTCAGCCCTGGGCGCAGCCGGCTGCGCAAGCTGCGCTGCGACAGGCTGGGGGGCGACGGGCGATGGAACCGGCTGGGAAACCACTGGCG
>JBAVWB010000147.1:0-17787 GCA_049697615.1 Thiobacillus sp.
AGCGTTCGACAGGTTGACCGTGAAGACCGCGGCGGTGCCCTCGGGGACGGTGACGTTGTTGACGCTGCCGTCGCCGACGTGGGTGATGGTCGGGATCGGGGCAGGGACCGGGGTGGGAGCGGCGGCGGCATTGCCGTTCGCGTCGATGAATTCAGGGCCTGCCGTTCCACGGGCCTCGAACTGGAAGGTCAGCGGGCTTACGTCCTCGACGATCCGCAGTAGGCGAACGAAGTCATTCCCTGCGTTGTTTCCGCCGCCCTGGAGACCCGCCGCCGTTGGGTCGAGCAGGTCATCAATGTTCTCGCCGCGTTCAAGCGCCTGGATGATGCGATCAGCCTCGCCGGCCGGCAGGGCTGCTTCGGCCACTTCGGGTCGCGTGCCCGGTGACGTTTCAGCACTGAATTGGAAGGTCTCGTTGGGGAGGAGGGTGAGAATCTGCCCATCGAGAAAGGCCAACTGGACCTGGCCTCCCGGCATGGTGACGATGGTGTCGCCTTCGAGCAGTACGTCGCCCGGTTTCAGGGGCCGCATCTGGCCGGACGGATCGCGGGCAAATGCCTGGCCTTCAATCGCGATAACGGTAGCAACTGCCTGGGGGGTCGTGACGTTCGTATCCATGTGCCGTTCTTCTTCAGTGGTTATCTGGGGCCCAATTCGGGCTTACTAAAGATTTAACGGCTTGAATTCCGGTTTCCGTATTGGACCGAAGTACAGATCAGGCTGGAATTTTCTGGGGTGATGGTGTCGAATCCTCGACACGGTTGACGAGAAGCGAGAGTTGCATGCGGTCGCGCACGCCGAGTTTCTCGAAAGTGGCGCTCAAATGGGCTTTGACGGTGCGCTCGGTGATGCCCATCACGCGCGCGATTTCCTTGTTGGTCGAGCCGCGTGCGACCGCCTCTGCGACCTGGCGTTCGCGCAGACTCAGCTTGTCCAGCGCGGGTTCCGTGGCTTCGTTGTCTTGCTTTACCAGGCCTTGCATTAGTCGCTGCATGAGCCGCGGCCCGACCCAAGTTCCACCGTGCGCGACGACGCTGGCCACCTGATGCAGGACAGCAGGCAGGGTCAGGGCGCTGCAATAGCCCGATGCGCCCGCGGCCAGCACCGCCAAGCCCTGTTCGTCTTCCGGAACATTGGATAGGATCACGATGGAGACATTCTGTGACACGGCCTTGATTGCGCCGACCCAGGACGACACCGCCCGATTGTCGCCGCTCGCATGCAGCCAGATGATGGATGCCTCCGAGAGGACGGCAGGATCGGTCGTTCCCATCTGCTGGCCGCACAGCAGCAGAGCGCCGGGAAACGCCTCCGCCCAGCGGGGAATCGGCTGCGGACGTTCGGTCAGGAAGACGTGGCGTTTCATCCGGCTAGCGCTCCGTGAAGGCGACGGATTTGGCGCGGGTCACCGGCTTGAGCAGATAGGCGAGGATGCTTTTCTTGCCCGTCAGGATGTCGACTTCCGCCACCATGCCGGGGATGATCGGCAGTTCCTTGCCCAGCGACGACTTCAGAGTTCGAACGCGCACCAGGTAATAGGCATTGCCGTCGTCGTCGGTCACGGTATCGGCCGCAATGTTGTCGACCACGGCGTCGAGCCCGCCGTAAATCGCGAAGTCATAGGCGGTGAAGCGTACCGTCGCTTTCTGTCCGGGCCACAGGAAGGCGATGTCCTTGGGCGAAATCCGCGTTTCCAGCAGCAGGACATCGTCGGTGGGCACGATTTCCACGATTTCCTTGCCGGGCTGCAGCACGCCCCCAACCGTCGTGACCAGCAGGCGTTTGACGGTGCCTTTCACCGGCGATTTGACGTTGGCGTGGAGGACGCGGTCGGAGAGCGCCGTGCTGCCTTCGGAGAGGCTGTTCAACTGGGCCATGGTCTCGCCCAGCTCGTTCCGCATCTGGTTGCGGAAGACGATTTCCAGCTCCTGCACCTTGCGCGAGGCTTCCGCGATGGAGGACTGCAGGCGTGCGATCTGCGCACCGGCCTGGTCGCGCTCGCCGCGGTAGCGGCCAACGTCGCGCTCGAGCCGCAGCAGTTCGACGTCCGAGACCGCGCCGGACGCCGCGAGCGGCTTGGTCATCGCCAGTTCCCGGGCGGTGAGATCGTAGCCTTGCGCGGCCTGCTCCCGGCGCGAGCGCACCTCGATCAGTTCCTGATTGCGCTGCGTCAATTGCTGGCGCGCGATGCTGAGCTGGGCCTCCAGTTCGTTGCGCCGCGCAGCGTACATGCTGCGCTCTTCCTCGACCAGTTTGGGGTCTTCCCTGACGATCTCGGGGGGCAGCACGAAAGGCGTGTTCTCGGCCAGCGCGCGCAGCCGCGCTGCCTTGGCCAGCAACGCCAGGTATTGCACGCGGTTTTCCCGCAGCGAGGACACAAATCGCGTTTCATCGATGAGGAAGAGCGACTGCCCGGCTTCGACTGACTGGCCCTCGCGTACCAGGATTTCCGCCACCACGCCGCCGTCGACCGCCTGCACGATCTGTACCTGGCGCGAGGGAATGACCTTGCCGGATCCGCGGGCGACCTCGTCTACCGTCGCGAACGTTGCCCACAGCAAACAGGCGAGGAGAATGATTCCGATCGCACGCAGCAGATAACGCGCGCGCAGCGGTTGCTGGTCGAGCCGCGCCCAGTCGGCGTCGGCCGTCCAGCCAAGCGACTCGTCGGGACGCGGCGGAATCCAGCGGGCAAACAGGCGATCCATCAGCGGTCGCGCATGTTTTGACCAGCCGGATGAGCCGTCTGCGAAACGGGAAATGAGCGAGAACAGGCCGGCTTTCATGCTGCTTTCCCGATGCGGCCCTGGCGCAGGGCTTCGACCACCTGTGCCTTGGGACCGTCCGCCACAACCTTGCCGGCATCGATCACGATGATGCGATCGACCAGATCCAGCAGGGATGTGCGGTGCGTCACCACGATGAGGGTTTTGCCGGCGGCAAAGGTGCGCAGCTGCTGCTTGATTTCCTCTTCGCTGGAATGGTCCATCGAACCGGTCGGCTCATCCATCAGCAGGATCGGCGGGTCGTTGATGGCGGCGCGCGCGATGGCAACCGCCTGCCGCTGCCCGCCGGAAAGCGATTCGCCGCGTTCTCCCACGGTGAGGTCGAACCCTTTGGGATGGCTGTTGACGAACTCGATGATGCCGCCCACCTGCGCGGCATGCAGCACGGCAGCGTCGTCAGCGGTGGGGGCGGAGATGGTCAGGTTGTCGCGCAGGCTGCCGTAGAACAGCGTGACGTCCTGCGGCACATAGCCGATGTTGCGGCGCAGTTCGGCCGGATCCAGCTGGCGCAAATCGATGTTGTCCACCAGCACCGCGCCCGCGGTGGGCCGGTACAGCCCCAGAATGAGCTTTTCCAGCGTGGTCTTGCCGGAACCCACACGGCCGAGGATGCCCACATGCTCGCCGGCGCGGATTTTCAGCGAGACGTTGCGCAGTGCCGCAACGTCCTGGCCGGGATACGTGAAGTCGACGTCCTTGAACTCGATGTCGCCGTTGAAGTGCAGGCGGGTCACAAAATTCGAATCCGCCGGCCGCTCGACCGGCTGCTGCAGAATGTCGTCGAGCGACTTCAGGGCGGTCGCCGCGCTGTGGTACTGGGTGAGCAGGCCGGCGACCTGGCCGATCGGTGCCATCGCCCGCGAAGCCAGCATGGTGCAGGCAATCAGCCCGCCCATCGTCAGATTACCGTTGGCAATCAGGTACACGCCGACCACGATGCCCAGCACATTCACGAATTGCTGGGCCCACATCGCGCCGTTGATGGTGGATGACGACAACAGCCGCAACTGTGCGCCCACGCGCGACAGAAAGGCCGCGCTTGCTTCCCACTTGCGCTGCATGACGCCTTCGGCGCCCAGCGCCTTGATCGCTTCCAGCCCGACCAGGCTTTCGATCAGGGTGGCATTGCGCAGCGCGCCGGCGCGGTAGGTCGTCTCGGACAGTTCGTGCATCTTGCTGTGTACGATCAGCGCATAGGCCACCACCAGCAGCATGCCGAGCAGGATGGGAAATATCATCGGCCAGGCAATCCAGCCGATGACCACCAGAAAGATCAGCGCAAACGGCAAGTCGATAAAAGCGGTCACCGTGGCCGAGGTGATGAAGTCGCGGATGGTTTCGAAGGAACGCAGGTTGGCGGCGAAGGAGCCTGCCGACAGCGGGCGGTTTTCCAGGCGCAGACCCAGCACGCGCTCCATGATGTAGGCGGAAAGCCGCACGTCCACCCGGCTGCTGGCCAAGTCGAGGAAATAGCCCCGCATCGTGCGCAGCGCCACATCGGCCACCAGCACGATCATCACGCCGCCCGCCAGCATCCACAGCGTCTCGATCGCGTGATTGGGCACCACGCGGTCATACACGTTCATGGTGAACAGCGGCAGCGCGATGGCGAACAGGTTGACCATGAACGCCGCCAGCATCACATCGCGGTAAAGCGCCCTGTTTTCGGCCAGCGTCCCCCAGAACCAGTGCCGCTGCTTGACCCGGCCGACTTCGGGGGTACGCGCATCGAAACGGAATTGGGGGCGGGCAAAGATGGCAAAACCGGCATAGCGGGCGGCCAGTTCATCGCGCGGCAGCAGGGCTTCGGCCTCACCCAGTTCGGGGAAGACCAGGCGGGCGGTCTGGCCGTCGTCAGTCCAGCCCAGCAACACGCAGGCCGCATCGTCGTTGAGCAGCAATACCGCCGGAAACAGAGCGGTATTCAGCCCGTCCAGCGGCTTGCGGACGACATTGCTGGCGAAGCCGGCGCGTTTGGCCGCGCGCCGGAACAGCGAAGGGGTGAGGCGGTTGTCGACCAGCGGCAGACCATTGATGGCCGCCTGGCGGCTCAGCGTACCGCCGTGCGCATGCACCACCACGAGCAGGCACTCGAGCAGGGTGTCCGGTTCCTGAGGAGACGGGGTCATGGAGCCGGGTTGGCCCCGATCACGCGAAATCGATTCGGAATCGTCTATTAACGCTGGGTTTTTATCCACAATCAGTTTACGACAAGCCTGGCTTGCTGCTCCGCAAGGGGGGTTTCCATGGCGTTTTAACGGTTTTTGGCCCGATTTCTTTAACTTGCCAGGATTGATTGTGAATAAGAAAAAAGCCCGGTCAATTGACCGAGCTTTTCATGTTTGGTGCGCCGGAAGAGATTCGAACTCCTGACCCCTTGGTTCGTAGCCAAGTACTCTATCCAGCTGAGCTACCGGCGCATTTGAAGGTTGCGCATTATACGCAGTTTTTGCGTTGCCTACACAAGCCCTTGGTGATTCTGGCGGAGACGGAGGGATTCGAACCCTCGATGCAGGTTTAAGCCCGCATGCTCCCTTAGCATGGGAGTACCTTCAACCTCTCGGCCACGTCTCCGAACCGCCGCGAATTGTATCGGAATGCGCGACGGAAAGCCACCTTGGCAGGCCGTTTAAGCACTCCACGGGGCCGCGACGCGGCTTTCCGGGATGTGATGCGCGAAGCGTCGTGAAGCGAAGGGTCGTTCCCTTCGCAAGCGGCGCGACAAAGCAGACTGCCCGGAAAGCCACGTCCCGAAGGGTTTGCACGATAAAGGCCGGTCTGCGGCGTTGCGGGCCTCGGCATCGTGGATCGACCACGACCTTCGGCCCACGCCTTGCATCCAGGCCTTTCTCGTACAAACGCGGCTCCCGGAGAGTGCTTAAACGGCCTGCTAAGCGGTGGCCTTGTCGAGTTCGAAGGCCTGATGCAGCGCGCGCACTGCCAGTTCCAGGTACTTGTCTTCGACCACAACCGAGATCTTGATTTCGGAAGTGGAGATCATCTGCAGGTTGATGTTCTCCTTCGACAGGGTTTCGAACATCTTGCGGGCGATGCCGACGTGCGAGCGCATGCCGACGCCGACGATGGAGACCTTGGCGATTTTGTCGTCGCCGGTGACTTCGCGTGCGCCGATGCCGGCTGCCGTGGACTGGACGATGTCCATCGCACGGGCGAAGTCGTTGCGGTGAACGGTGAAGGTGAAGTCGGTGGTTTTTTCGTGGCCGACGTTCTGCACGATCATGTCGACGTCGATGTTGGCATCGGCGACCGGGCCCAGAATCTTGTAGGCGATGCCGGGATGGTCGGGCACGCCGACCACGGTGATTTTGGCTTCGTCGCGGTTGAAGGCGATGCCGGAAACGACGGCTTGTTCCATGGTGTTGTTTTCCTCGAAGGTGATGAGCGTGCCGTCGCCTTCGTCCTGAAAGCTGGACAGCACGCGGAGTTTGACTTTGTATTTTCCGGCGAATTCGACCGAGCGGATCTGCAGCACCTTGGAACCGAGGCTCGCCATTTCGAGCATTTCCTCGAAGGTGATGGTTTTCAGACGGCGCGCTTCGGGCACGATGCGCGGGTCGGTGGTGTAGACGCCATCGACGTCGGTGTAGATCTGGCACTCGTCGGCCTTCAGTGCCGCAGCCAGCGCCACGCCGGTGGTGTCGGAGCCGCCGCGTCCCAGGGTGGTGATGTTGCCGTGTTCGTCGACGCCCTGGAAGCCGGCGACGACGACCACGTGACCGGAATCCAGGTCGGCGCGCATCCTGGCTTCGTCGATCGACACAATGCGCGCCTTGGTGAAGGCGTTGTCGGTGAGGATGCGCACCTGCGCGCCGGTGTAGCTTTTGGCTTTCAGTCCCAGGTCCTTCAGCGCCATCGCCAAGAGCGCGATGGTGACCTGCTCGCCGGTCGACACCATCATGTCCAGCTCGCGCGGGTCGGGCGTGGCCTGGATCTGCTTCGCCAGCCCGATCAGCCGGTTGGTCTCGCCCGACATGGCGGACAGCACGACCACCACCTGATGGCCGAGCGTTTTGAATTTGGCGACGCGTTCCGCCACTGCGCGGATGCGTTCGACGTTGGCGACCGAGGTGCCGCCGTATTTTTGTACGATGAGTGCCATGTCAGGGCTGGGAGTTAGGGTCTGGATAAAGGCGGGATTTTAATGGATTAGCGCGTAAACAGGGCAATCGACTCCACATGCGCGGTGTGCGGGAACATGTTGGCGACGCCGGCTGCTTCGAGCCGATAGCCCTTGACGTGGACCAGCACCTCGGCGTCGCGTGCCAGCGTGGCGGGGTCGCACGAGACGTAGACAATGCGCTGCGGTGCGCCGGAGTCAGGGAGCGATTTCACGACCTCGATGGCGCCGGAGCGCGGCGGGTCGATCAGCAGCTTGTCGAAGTGCCCCAGCGCCGCAAACTTCTCCGGCGTCATCTCGAACAGGTTGTCGACCGCGAAGCGGGCATTGGGCAGGCTGTTGTGCAGCGCGTTCTCGCGTGCGCGGGCGACCAGTTCGGTGCTGCCTTCAATGCCCAGCACCTCGGCGCCGCTGCGGGCGATGGGCAGGGTGAAGTTGCCCAGTCCGCAGAACAGGTCGGCGATGCGCTCACCCGGTTGCGGGTTCAGCAGCCGCATCGCTCGGCTGACCAGCGCGCGGTTGATGGCGACGTTGACCTGGGTGAAGTCGGTGGGCCTGAACGGCATCACCAGGCCGAATTCGGGCAGGCTGTAGCTGAGTTCGGGGGCAATGTCGGGCCAGAAAGGACGGACGGTTTCGGGGCCTTTGCTTTGCTCCCACACCTGCACATGATGCTGTTCGGCAAAAGCCCGTACCCTGGCGGCATCGTCGCCGGACCAGGGTTCGAGCAGGCGGAACACCAGCACGGTGACATGCTCGCCGACGGCCACCTCGATCTGCGGGATGCGGTCGGCGTTCGACAGTTCGTTGATCAGTTCGCGCAGCGGCAGGATCAGTGCCGATACATCCGGGGTGAGTACTTCGCAGCTCGCCATGTCGGCGATGTAGCTGGAACGCTTTTCGCGGAAGCCCACCAGGCCGCCGCCTTTCTTGTCGACCCAGCGCGCCGACAGCCGGGCGCGGGTGCGATACGCCCAGCTCGGGCCGTGCAGGGCGGACAGGATGGTGTCGGGGTGCACCTTGCCGATGCGGGCGAGGTTTTCCTCCAGCACGCGCTGCTTGGCGGCCACCTGCGCGCTGGCTTCCAGGTGCTGCATCGAGCAGCCGCCGCAGTGGCCAAAGTATTTGCAGCGAGGCTCGGTGCGTTGCGCGCTGGCTTTCAGAATGGCGACCGCGTTGGCGGAGTTGTACTTGGCGTGCTTGCGGTAAATGGTGATTTCCGCGCGTTCGCCGGCCAGCGCGCCATCGACGAAAGTGACCTTGCCGTCGACGCGCGCGACGCCATGGCCCTCGTGATCGAGGGAAAGAATGTCGACAACCAGATTCATGACCAGGCTGCCAGGAATTCCTGCCAGTGCGCAGCAGGGTGGGTTGCCACGGTGCTGCGAGCGAGTTCGATTTCGGCGGCGTAGGCGGCTTCGGTCAGCGTGCCGCGCATTTTCTGGAAGCGTAGGTAGACCAGCCAGGTGTTCATGACGTCGGTTTCGCAGTAGTTGCGGATGGCGTCGATCTCGCCTTTCTGGAAGGCTTCCAGCACCTTCGAGCCGTCCATCCCCAGCTTGCCGGGAAAGCCGCACAGCTTGGACATATGGTCGAGCGGCGCATTGGCGCGCGGCTGGAACATCGCCAGCACGTCCATCAGGTCAATATGGCGGGTGTGGTAACGCCCCAGGTAGCTGTTCCACTTGAATTCCTTGTCGTCGTCGCCCCAGTCCCAGTAGCGCGCCGCCGCCACGCCGTGAATCAGCGCGCGGTAATGCAGCACCGGCAGGTCGAATCCGCCGCCGTTCCATGAAACGAGTTGCGGGGTGTAGCGCTCGATGCCATCGTAAAAACGCTGGATCAGTTCGGCCTCACTGCTGTCGGGCTCGCCCAGCGACCACACCTTCAACTGGTCAGCGCTGCGCAGCACGCAGGAAATGGCGACAATGCGCTGCAGGTGATGCGGCATGAAGTCGCTGCCGGTTTTCTGGCGGCGGGCGAGCAGCGCCATTTCGGCAAGCTCGTTCTGCGGCAGCGAAGCCTCGTCTATGCCGTTGACTGCGGCGAACCCGGCGAGGTCGGGAATTGTTTCAATGTCGAAAACCAGGGTGGGATGCATGAGGCAGGATGCAAGCAAAAACCGCCATTTTACGCTGTCAGTGCAGGGCTGCGTCGAGTTCCGAGGCCGCAATCAGGGCGTCCAGATAGGCGACGGAAATCTGGTGCAGCGGAATATTCAGTTGCTGTGCGTACATGGCCAGGGTTTCGACGTCGTTTTTTTCACAGGCGTGCGTCAGCTTCAGCATGGCGCCTTCGGGCGTGGGATGTGCGCTCAGCGCGCGTGCGCTGGTCGCCGGCAGCCCCAGCTTGCGGATGAGTTTTTCCACTGGAAGCGACAGCGCAAACGGGGCAATCGACAACAGGCCGATTTCAAATGCGGCAGCTGAACTTTCGGCGGGGGCACCCAGACGGGTGATTTTTCCCATAAACAGTGCCCGTGTGAGGGCGGTTACGGCGTACTGGCGTGTTGCTTCGGTCGGGTGGGTGCCGGCCAGTGCCAGCAGCGCCGCCACCCGGCTGGAACGTTGCGGACCCAGCATGACCAGCGCGTGGGCGGCCGATTCGGCGGGGCGGCTCAAGCCGCCGACCTGGGAATTGGCGATGGCAAGCAGGCGCGGCGTCATGTCCGGGTTCAGCCGGAAAAACTGAATCAACGTATCGGCCGATCCGCGCAGGGCGATGGCCAGCAAGTCCAGCTGCAGCGCCTGGTCGTGGTTGATTTCCGCGGGTTGGGTATCGCCGGAAAAATAGCTGCCCTTGAACCAGGTATTCCCCGGCCAGCGTGCCTGGACGCGCGAGTGCCGCACCCCGTCCACGATCAGACGTGCCGCAACTTTGGGCGGGATGTCGTCGGCATGGCAGCCCAGGTAGCGCCAGGCAGAGGCACTGTCCAGCACGACCGGATTGTTTCGATTGAGCGTAGGGCAGAGTGTCAGGCCGGCTTCCTGAAGCGCAAGGGCACGGGCCAGATGCTGCTCGTTGTCGAGTGCGACGCACCAGATCAAATTGCGGTGATTGATTTGTTGCGGGACGTCGCTGAACAGCACATCCGTACTGATCCATACCAGCAGGGGCAACTCGTTGCTCAGCCCGCCTTGCGTCAATGAGTACAGGCCGGTCAGCAACATGTCTTCGTCCATTTGCCGAAGCGCAGGCGGCGCATCGGCAAGGGCGGTGCGGCCGCGCAACACCAGTTGATGGGCAACCAGATTCGAGGCGGAGTCGAACAGCGGGTCAAACGATAAAAAGCGTGCCTGCAGGTGCTCCTCGCGAACCGGCGCGCCATTGTCGATGCCCAGCATTTGGGTCACCACCACGGGCTGCTCTTTTTCGCGGGTATTGATGCCGCCGCCGATGATGCGTGATGGATTGGGATCGTCTGAGCTCATGTCATTCACTGCGGGAGTAGTACGATCATTCTAGCGCGGCGAACCCTTTTTGGCGTGGTTCGGTCATCATTCCTGTTTGCCGAAAAGTACGCTGGAGACCGACATGTTGAAGAAAAAACTGCTGAACACGATGATCGTAGGGCTGGTGGCAGTCTCTCCCGCCAGTTGGGCCGCGCCGCGTGATGAAATCGTCAGCACCGCAAGCGACCAGCAAAGCGTGGCGGTCACCATTTACAACGACAACCTGGCGCTGGTGAAGGATGCGCGTCGGGTCACGTTGGCGCGCGGCTCCAACCTGCTTGCATGGCGCGAGGTGTCTGCCCAGATGCGCCCGGAGACCGCCCAGCTTCGCAACACATCGCACCCCTCAGGATTTCACCTGCAGGAGCAGGACTTCAACTTCGACCTGATGACGCCACAGAAGTTGCTCGAAAAATACATCGGGCGTGAGGTCAGCGTCATCCGCTCCCACCCCACCACCGGTGCGGAAACCCGCGAGACCGCCACCGTGCTGGCAACCAACGGCGGCGTGGTGCTCAAGTTTGCCGACCGCATTGAAACCGGCGTGCCGGGCCGGCTGGCGTTTCCCAGCGTGCCCGACACCCTGCGCGACAAGCCTACGCTGGTGATTTCGCTGGTCAATCCGTCGGCGGGTCCGCAGAACCTGGAACTGTCCTATCTCACCGGTGGCTTGTCGTGGCGCGCCGATTACGTGGCCGAGCTGAATGCCGACGACGACCGGCTGGATCTGAACGGCTGGGTGACGCTGACCAACCAGAGCGGTGCGGCCTATCCCAACGCCAAACTGCAGCTGGTGGCGGGCGATCTCAACCGCGTTCGCGATGCCGAGCCGTTGTCGCGCGCGACCATGGCGATGGCGGCCAAAGTGGCCGATGCGGCAGAAATGCAGCAGGAATCGCTGTTCGAATACCACCTCTACACGCTGCAGCGCCCCACCACGCTGGCGGAAAACCAGACCAAGCAGGTGGCGCTGATGTCCGCGATGCGGGTGCCGGTGAAGAAGGAATTCCTGCTCGAAGGCGCGAACTATTACTACTCCGGGCAGCATGGCGAACTGGGGCAGAAAATCAAGGTGGGGGTGTTCGTCGAGTTCGACAACAAGGGCGATGGTCTTGGCATTCCGCTGCCCCGCGGCGTGATCCGCATGTACAAGAAGGACAGTCAGGGCAACGCGCAGTTCGTCGGCGAGGACCGCATCGACCACACGCCGAAGAACGAAACCGTGCGACTGAAGCTGGGCGATGCCTTCGACCTGACCGCCGACAGGAAGCAGACCGCCTTCCAGAAGCTGGCCGGCACCAGCCGCTACAACTACGTGTTCGAGTCGGCGTATGAAATCGTGCTGAAAAACGCCAAGCCGGAAGCGGTGACGGTCACCGTGCGCGAGCCGATGCCGGGCGACTGGACCATGGTTTCCGAATCGCAGCCGCACACCAAGGCGGCGTCCGGCACCGCTGAATGGAAAGTGAGCGTGCCCGCCGAGGGCAAAACGACGCTGAGCTACCGCGTTCGCGTCAGGTATTAACCTGGATCAAGTCCGCGCCGCCGGCGAATGTCGGCAATCAATCCAAGCGTGGAGCCATCGTGCTCGCCAATCACGCGCTCCGGATTCAGTTCGGCGCGGATCGGCGGCGCCAGTTGCTTGCCGAGCTCGACCCCCCACTGGTCGAAACTGTTGATCTGCCAGATCACGCCCTGCACGAACACCTTGTGCTCGTAGAGCGCGAGCAGCATGCCCAGCGTATGCGGATCGAGCGTCTGGTAGAGCAGGGCGTTGCTCGGCCGGTTGCCGGGAAACACCTTGTGCGGGGCCAAGGCCTTCGCGTCTTCACGGCACATGCCCTGGGCGATCAGCTCGGCCTCCGCCACCGCACGCGACTTGCCTTTCAGCAAGGCCTCGGTCTGCGCCAGACAGTTGGCCAGCAGCCATTCGTGCTGGTCGGCCAGCGGCGTAGGGTTGACCGCCGCTGCCAGGAAATCGGTCGGGATCAGCCGCGTGCCCTGGTGCACCAGTTCGAAGAACGCGTGCTGGCCGTTGGTGCCGGGTGCGCCCCAGACGATGGGCCCGGTGTTGTAGTTGACCCGGCGGTTGGCGCGGTTGACGTTCTTGCCGTTCGACTCCATGTCGAGCTGCTGCAGGAAGGGCACCAAGAGGCGCAGGCGCTGGTCGTATGGAAAGATGCCGTAGGTGTCGGTGCCCCAGAAGTTGGCGTACCAGACGCCGAGCATGCCGAGGATGACCGGCATGTTGGCTTCCAGCGGCGCTTCCCTGAAATGGGTGTCCATCGCATGGGCGCCGGCCAGCAGCGCCTGGAAATTGCCCCAGCCGATCTGCAGCGCGATCGACAGGCCGATCGCCGACCACAGCGAATAGCGTCCGCCGACCCAGTCCCAGAAGATGAACATGTTCTCCGGATCGATGCCGAAGGCTTCCACCGCCTGCGCATTGGTCGACAGCGCCACGAAATGCCGCGCCACCGCCGCGGGCTCACGCAGCGCGGCCAGCAGCCAGGCCTTGGCCGAATTGGCGTTGGCCAGGGTTTCCAGCGTGGTGAAGGTTTTCGAGGCGACGATGAAGAGCGTGGTCTCGGGGTCGAGGTGCGCGAGCGTGCTGGCCAGGTGCGCGGGGTCGAGGTTGGAGACGAAGTGCACCCGCACGCTCTCGACTGCGTAATGATCCAGCGCAGCGCACACCATCGCCGGGCCGAGATCTGAGCCGCCGATGCCGATGTTCACCACGTTGCGGATCGGCTTGCCGGTGTGGCCGCGCCAGCTGCCGTTGTGGATGGATTCGACAAAGCGCTGCATGCGCTCGAGCACCGCTGCGACCTCGTGCTCCACATCCACGCCCTCCACCACCAGCGGCGGGCGCACCGGCGCGCGGAGCGCCGTGTGCAGCACCGCGCGCTTTTCAGTGAAGTTGATGCATTCGCCGCTGAACATGGCGTTGCGCATCGCCTCCAGTTCGGATTCACGCGCCAGTTGCATCAGGTGCTGCAGGGTGTCGGGCGTGATGCGGTTCTTCGAGTAGTCGAGCAGCAGGTTGCCGCAGCGCAGCGACAACCGGTCGAAGCGGGTGGCGTCCTCGCGGAATGCGTCACGCATGTCGAAGCGGCGCAGGGTCTTGAAGTGCGCTTCCAGTGCCTTCCAGGCGGGCAGGTGCTTGAGCGGTTTCATGGGTGAACGGTGTGTGTGGCAGGCTTCGAAGGTATCATAAGCGCGCGGTGCCGACGCCAACCCGGCGATGGCGCCGCGCTTTTTTAGACGGTTCAGGATGAGACAGCATGGCCACCGTGACAAACCACACACTCGTATACATCACCTATTCCATTCTTGACGAGCGCGGCATGGTCGTCGAGCAGCACGACATTCCGGTCGGCTATGTGCAGGGCGCCAACAGCGGCATTTTGCCGGCAATCGAGGCGGCAGTGGCGGGCCGCAAGGTCGGCGACCGGGTCGAGATCACACTGTCTCCGGAAGAGGGCTACGGGCTGCGCGACGAGAGCCTGGTGTTCCAGGACGACATCGAGAACGTGCCGCCGCAATTCCGGCGCATCGGGGCTGAAGTGATGTTCGAGAACGAAGCGGGCGAGACCAAGGTTTTTTACGTCACGGCAATCGAGGATGGCAAGGTGACGGTGGACGGCAACCCCTCGCTGGCCGGGCAGAGCGTGACCTGTCTGATTAACGTGATGGACATCCGCGAAGCCACGCCCGAGGAAATCCGCAACGGGCGGCCTCTCGACGTGCAAACCGGAACGGTCCACTAAGACGGGACAGACGGCAGACATAAAAAAAGCCGGGACTTATCCCGGCTTTTTTGTGATGCTCGAAACTTACTTGGCGGGGCAGGCCTTGTCGCCAGGAATCTTGCCCGGCAGACGCAAGAAAGCCTCGAACGGCCCCATCACGCTCATGGCTTCCATTTTGGGGCCGGTGAACTTGAGACGTCCGAACATCATCGCCTTCATCGGACCGTACTCGCCAGCGCCCATTTCATTCCAGCGCTCGGTTTCAGCATGCATGGTGTAGTCGACATCGTGGTCCATCTGGGCATTCTGCACGGCGCCGCCGTAAACGCACATGGCCTTGCCGTCCTTGGCCATGAGCTTCAGTTCGGTCTTGGTTTCTTCGCCGCACTCGGTGCGGTACAGATGAATGATCTTGTAGCCGCGGCCCTTGTCGTTCTTGATCCATTTGTCGGCGAGGCCCGTGGTCAGGGTGGAGTCCTTGTTCCAGGCGTCGCACGCCTGGGCGGTCCACTCGGCAGACATCATGGCGGGTGCTGCGTGTGCAGTGGAAGCGAGTACTGCCAGGGCAGCCAGCGCGATGGTGGTGTATTTCATCAGAACCTCCTCTTGGTTGAATTTCGGGTCAAGTCTTGTTGGTATGCAAATACTGGTTCCGCAGATGGCGCACGATAATCTTGCGTTGTGGGCTTGTCAATGCGGCAGCCTGATTTGAGGAAAACCGGACTGAAAGGGGCCTATGGGCAAGGCTTCGCGTTTATTTCCGGGTGGGCAGAAGGCTCTGTTCGACCAGCTGAATGCGCCGGCTGAGCCGTGTCTGTTCGGGAATATTGCCCTTGGCGGTTGCCTGTTCCAATTGTAGTTTGAGGTAGGTCAGCAGGGGCTGGCGCCAGCCCTGCCCGGAGGCAGTTTCGGTGGCCAGCGTCAGCGTGGCCGCATCGGATTCCTGCCGCATCACCAGCAGGCTGGCGTCGAGCAGGCGCGCCAGCGGGTCGCTGATCCGGCTGAGCGTTTCGAGCCGCTTGCCAGCCTGGGCGCGCACCAGATCGCGGTGCTGTGCAGGGAGCTGGGCGACATCCAGCCCATCCCAGCGCAGGGTGACGAACTGGAAATAGGCCTGGTCCGCAGCGTTGGGCGCAACGGCGGCCAGCTCGGCATATTCGGCACAGGCGTCATCGATCAGCATGGCGCGGCGGGTGGCGCAGCGCACCAGCCAGAGGCGTGCGGTTTCGGTGACGCGACCCGCGCCGCCGGTGGCGTCCACGGCCTGCTGGAAATAGCGCTCGGCCAGGCTGTTCTCGCCCAGCAGGGCATGTTTCTGATAACGCTCAATGAGATCCGCTGAATCGGTTTTCCAGTCGGGGGGCGGCGGGCCGCCGCTGCCGCAGGCGGTGAGCATGAGCAGGCTGGCAAGCGCGAGCAGGGATTTCATGGCAGCTTCACCTCGGGTTCGCGCGCGAACGGCCATTTCTTGTTGATCTCGTTCACCAGCGCACTGGCCTTGCGCACCGCATCGTCGATCTCGGCGCGCAGCATGGCGATGTCCTGCGTGCCTTCCTTGACGTCGGCTGAGATCGCCACCGCGTTGGTCATCAGGGCATCGGCTTTCTTCAGGCTGGATTGCGCATCGATGAGCATCAGTCGTATCCGGGCCAGCGATTCGTGCGTCTGATCGGCCACACCGTCCTGCGCAAACAGCCATTCATCGGCTTTGGTGGCCATGCCGTCCATTTTCAGCACCAGACCGTCGAGCCGGGTGATGAGGACGCGGGTCTTGTCGAGCGAATCGGTCAGCGCGCGCGCTTTTTCCGGGCTGCCCAGGATGCTTTCCAGCATGCCGTATTCGCCGGTCATGCGCCCGGTCACGGTCTTGACGTTGGCGAGCGTGGCAGTGATATCGCCGTCCTTGCGGGTGAGGTGCTCGACGTTTTCGAGAATCGCCTTGACCCGTTCGACCAGCGCCGGAATTTCCTTGCTGATGTCGGAACTGAGCAGCAGCATGGTCGAATTGTCTGGAAGCGCGGGGGCATCGAGATCGGGCGAGTCGACACGGATCTTGGCGCCGCCGACGAAGGGCTTGTCGAGGGTGAAGGTGCTGTTCTCCTTCAGCCATTTCGCGTTGCGCTCGAGGAATTCGGTATGGATGATGATGCCGCCGCTGTCGTTCAGCCCCAGCGTGGTGACGCGTCCGATTTCGATTCCTGAAAACACCACCGGCACGCCCGGCGCGACACCGTCGGCGCTGGCCGCGGCAAGTTGCAGGTGGAAGGTGTCCTCGAAAAATCCGCGCGCATGCAGCAGATAGACCAGGAAGATGCCTGCCAACAGCAGCGACGCGGCAGTAAACAGTCCGACCTTGAAATGCAGTTTGTTCATGCTTGATAAAGAGCCTGGTTCCAGCTGAAGTCGAAAATTTCCCAGGTGCCGGTCATCTCGGTCTGCGCCGCCAGTTGGCGAATGAGGGTCGGATAGGGCACATCGTAAAGCATGGCGCCGGGGCGGTCGATCACCAGACGCGGGCGCTTGAGGATGAGCGCGCGCGCCAGTTGGGTCACGAAGCGCTGCGCGGGCGTCATGTCGGGGTCGCGCAGCAGGGCAATTTCGGCATGTCCCATTAGATCCAGCATGGCCTGTGCCTGTCGGGCCGACTCGGCGGCGTTGAAATGGCGCTGGTAGAGCGGAATCAGCGCGATATTGTCGAGTGCCGACAGGTTCGCCCGCAGCGGCAGGTCGAGCGCAACGCGTGCCACGTCGTCGGACAGTTCGGCAACCGCTGCCATCAGCGCATCGCGGTCGTCGAACAGGGTCAGATGTACTTGAGCGCTAATGACACCACCTCGATTGCCACAATCGCGAAGAACACCCGCATCATGCCGCGCAGCACGGAAACCGGAACCATGAAGAGCTTTTTCGGCGTTTCGAGCCCGGCGGTGACCGGAATCAGGGTGACCGCCAGACCGAACAGCGCACACTTGGCGATCAGTCCGGCCAGGATGGTGAAGTCGAAGATTTTTGCGATGGTCTGGGTATACGGATCAAAGCCCGCGGTGTTGATTCCGTAGATGGCGAGGTAGCCCATCAGCAGGGCGAGCAGCCCCGCCAGCCCGGCCAGGGTGACGACCGAGACCACGCCGCCGATCAGCCGCGGCAGAAACTCGAACTGCATCGGCGGAACCTTGCAGTGCGCCAGCGCATCCAATTCGTTGTTGACCTGCATCAGCGCGACTTCGGTGTTGATTGCGCTGCCGGAGCGCAAGGCGATAAAGAGCGCGGTCAGGAAGGGCAGCAGCTCCAGCACCAGTACGCGGATGGTCATTTCGCTGGCGAATTCGGTGAGTCCGAAATCGCGTGCGGTGGACAGGATGATGGTGATGATGAGCCACGAAATGACCAGGGTGTAGCCGAGAAACACATGCAGGATCTGCACCGCGGTAAAGTAGACCTGCTTGATTACCACGTCGAAGGTGGCGCGGTTCCAGGTGGTGTGGTCCAGCAGCAGCCAGCCGGCCTGGGCCAGAAAGGCGAACATGCCATAAGCGACGCTGAACCAGCCAGTGACCTTGGCGCCGAGCGATTCGATGGAAGCCGCAAGAAAATTCATCGCGGCATCTTAACAGGCTGGTGAGAAACTCCACGGGGCCGCGACGCGGGCTTTCCGGGAT
>JBAVWB010000148.1:0-2574 GCA_049697615.1 Thiobacillus sp.
GGTCCAGGCAGGCCTCGCGCGTGGGCCCGTCGCCGACGATGGCCAGCCGCGCGCGCTCGGCCCGCTCGGGCTGCTGGCGCATCAGCTGGATGAAGGCGCGCGTGAGCAGGGGGTAATCCTTGACCTCGGCCATGCGTCCGACCGAGCCGAACACGATGCTCTCGGGGTGGGCGTACTCGGGCCGCGCGCCTTCGCGCGGATGGAATTTGATGCTGTCGACGCCGTTGTATATCTGGTGCAGCTTGCGCGCCGGCACGCGGATGACCTGGTGCAGCCAGGCTTCGAGATCCCGGCTGACGGCAATGTAGTTCGACACGAAGGGCCGGGCCGCGCGGCGCAGCAGGTTGTATTTCCAGTTTTTCCCGTACAGGTCGAACACGTCGCGCCCATGCTCGCCGTGCACGGTGGGGCGGATGCCGGCTGCGGCAACGACGAACTGCGCTTCCAGCGCGGCCAGGTTGCGGGTGTGGACCAGGTCGGGCTTGAGGCTTCGCAGCAGTTTCCACAAGCGGATCGTCCAGCCGATCCCGTGTCCCGGCGCACGGTTCAACGCATGGAAATCGACCCGCTGCGCGGTGATGCGGTGACGAAAACCGCTGTAGTCGGTGAGCGCCACCACGGTGTGCCGATAGCGGTCCGGCGGCAGGGTGTTGAACAGGTTGACCATGCCGTTTTCCATGCCGCCGGTGTCGAAGCGGTGGACGATATGGACGATGTGTGCGGTCACTGCCCGTCAACCTGGTCGAGCGTGTGCCCGATCGCGGGCTCCATGTCGGCGGCGAAGCGCGCCAGGGTGGCGGAGGCGGCTTCGAGTTCCGCTTCCTCGTAGGGGGTGGCGATCAGCACCGACAGGCCGTCGTCGCGCGCCAGCCGCACGCGGTCGAGCGCAAGCAGCAGCTTGGCCTTGTGATCGTTCACCATGGTCCGCTGGTTGATCAGGTTCCACTGCCACACCAGCAGGCGCTGGCCGTCGCTGCCGCGCAGCCTGGCCTGCCGCACCTGCCGCGGCTGGCCGTCGATCTGGACGCTGGCCATGCCTTCGCCGACGTTCGACCACAGCGGGTCTTTCTGCCGGATCATGAAGTTCTGCGAGTTGATGAGTTCGGCATCCTGGCGCTGGGTCACGTAGTAATTCAGTTCCAGCAGCACGTTGCGGCCGGCCTGCGCATAGGGCTGGCGCAGCTGGCGGTCGGCACCGACCCAGTGCGGCGCCCAGGTGGTGAAAGCCTCGGCCGGCTGCCAGCCGCCCTGCGCCTCGACCTGCAGGACGGGTATGTCGGGCAGCGGGCGCGCCTTGAGCCAGCCGGTATAGGCCGGCCACAAGCCGGCGACCAGCAGCGCAGCCACGGCCACCGGCAGGATCGGCCGTGCGCGGCCCGGAGCGGAAGGCGCGGCGACGGTTTGGGGCTGGCTGGGTGCCGGCTGGTCGTCTTCGCGCCAGAAGCTGCCGATCCAGAACAAGAGCAGCATGACGATACCGAAGAACACCCAGCCGTAGATGTAATGGTCGACGCCGAGCGCGAGCTTCATGTCGGACAGGTGGGCGATCATCACGATCATGTAGGCGCGCCCGCTGTTGGCAAAAATCGGCACGATGATGGCGGCAATCGAGAACAGCAGGCGGCGCTTCCACGAGCGGTAGGTGAGATAGGCATACAGCACGCCGAGGGTGACCGAGGCGATGAGGTAGCGCAGGCCGGAGCAGCCTTCGACCACCGACCAGTCGCCGCTGGGTATGCTGAAGAAGGTGCCTTCGCGGTAGACGGGGATGCCGGTGAACTGCAGCATCGCCACGGTGAAATCGGCGGTCACGCCCATCAGCGGCTCGATCAGGAACTCGCCCACCGGAACTGCAAAAAAAAGGAACATCAGGGGGAAAAATGCCGCCCACACGAATGGCCAGCCGAGCAGCGTCCATACCGCGGCAATCAGCAGGGCGATGAACGCGTATTGCGCGACCACGTTGACGCTGCCAGCGTCGGCCAGCAGCCAGCCCGCGCCGGCGGCGGCCAGCAGGATCAGGCCGCGCAGGTCGGGGCGCGGCTGCACCTGCGCCAGTTCATGGCGATTGCGCCAGATAAGCCAGGCGCTGATAGGGAAGATGAGATAACCGTGGGTGAAGGTTTCCGAGCGCTCCCAGATTTCGACCATGGAGTAGAAGGTCGGCCAGAACACGCCGACCAGGACCAGCAGGACGCCAAGGGTCAGCGCGCCGGGCTGCAGCCAGGTACTGCGCGGGGTGGCGGGAAGGGAGTCGGGCAAGGCGCTCATGCGGGGCAAGTCTCCAGAACAGGGGGGGCGACCAGCGCCGGTTCGAACAGGGTATCGATGGCGCTCAGGTTGCGGGCCCAGTCGTAATTTTTCAGGATGCAGTCGCGCGCGGCCGCGGCGGTGGCGGGGGTTTGCAGTTGGGCAATGACGGCGCGGGCGAAGTCGGCCTCGCCCGGCGCCAGGATGAAATCGCGCCCGGCTTCGGCGCGGATGCCTTCGGCAGCCTGCGCGCTGGCGACGACGGGACGCGCCATCGCCATGGCTTCGAGCACCTTGTTATGCACCCCGCGCGCGATGCGCAGG